>DASUXT010000049.1:0-6942 GCA_036377775.1 Gemmatimonadaceae bacterium
TTGCCGGTGTGCGGATGCTTGCCGAGCTGGTGCCAATCCGACTCCTTCACGTCCACGCCGTAATGCTTCGCCGCCTTCTTGATGTTCTGGAAGGCGACCTCGCGGTCGGAGTCGGAGACTCCTTCCACCTGGTCGAAGCGGGCGAGCGCGCTGCGGACGTGGCTCGCGTCAGTGAGTGGCTCCTTGCGCTGCTTCGGGAAGGCGTAAGCGCTCTCGGGGAGCTTCTCCCGATCGGACGTGCTCAGCTCGCCGTGCTCGGTGTGGGCCTTCCAGGTCGTGTTGTCGCTCATGATGAAGTCCTCCGGTCATCTGGGTGCAACGGTCCTGTTGCAAGGATCATGACGCCCACGCAGCGGGCGGACCGAAGCGTATGGACGTACCATGCAAATGCGGACAGGCCTGACGCGCGCGCGGCGGGCCCATGCATGAGCCCGCGCGTTCGTGTCCGGTGCTACAGCGACTGGAGCACGGTCTCGTAGACGGCCTTCGTCTCGCGCGACGGATCGACGCCGAGCTCCGATGCGATGAGCCGGCGGCACTGCTCGTATGCCCACAGCGCTTCGGCGCTGTTGCCCGATTCGGCGAGGCTGCGCACCAGCAGGCGGTGCCCGCTCTCACGCAGCGGCTCGAGGGCGACCAGCTCTCGTGATGCTTCCACCGCGAGCGGGAACTCGCGATTCCAGAGGTAGACGGTCGCCCGGCATTCCAGCGCGCGGAGGAGGATGCCGCGAAGCCTGGCGCGTCGAGCGTTCACCCAGGGGCCGTCCTCTCCCGGCAGCAACGGCCGCCGCGCGATATGGTGCGCCACCGCCGACGGCCCATATGCCGACGCCGGATCGCCATTGCGCAGCGCAGACTCCGCTTCGTGGATGGCGTCCGAGGCGGCGTCGAGATCCACCCAGCTGTCGGCGGGCAAACGCAGTTCATAGCACCCGGGCCAGCTCGTGAGCGCGGCAACATCGAGCCCCGCGTGGCGGAGCAGCGACCGCAGCTTGCTGATCACGGCGCTGAGTGCGGCTTCAGCCGACGGCGGTGCGGTGTGGGGCCAGAGCACGTCGACGAGCTCCGCGCGCGCTACGGGCCGCGCGCCCTCACTCACCAGGTACGCGAAAGCCAGGCGTCCCTGCTGACCCGGGAAAGCGCTCTGGTCCACGAGGTGACCATCCACCTCGATGGATACGCGGCCGGCGAGATGAACGCGAACGGAGCTCGGCGCCAAGGTTCCTCCATGCCTTCGCCAATGGAATGGCAAGGCAGCCCATTTATAGTCTTCCCGTCCCGCATTGGCAACGCTGCACGCTCCTGGAGGATGCGATCATGGCGGAAAAGAAAGTGGCATGCGACTGCGGCAAGGTGATCCGCGAGAAGAATGACGACGCGCTCGTCAGCGCCGTGCAGCAGCACGCGCGGCAGGTGCACAACATGACGCTCACCCGCGACCAGGTGCTCGCGATGGCCGAGCCGGCATGAGGAGTGGGGGTCGAACGAGCACGTCGGGGAAGCAGACGGCCAAACGGTAAATGGTACCTCGTACCTCGTACCTGGTACCAGGTACGAGGTACCATCTACCGCCGGGGCAGTTGGCTCCGATTCACTTCTCTCCCGCTAGTACGCGATCGTCCCCGCGAACGTCCCACTCACGCCGAACGGCGGAGCGAGGCTCCCGGTCACGTCCACCGTGCCGCCGCCCGTGGCACCAGTGAACCGCCCCGTGCCACCCGTCACCACGTAGTTGCCCGTCGCCGTCAACGTTCCCGCGCCGAAGTCGGCGTTCACGGTCGTCGTGTAGCTCTGCGTCACCAGATCGCCGTTGGCCGCCGTGACAATCATCGTCCCCGTCACGAGTGCCGTTGCCGGATCGCTGGGATCCACGCAGAAGTTCGCGACCTCGGTGGACGACCAGGTCACCTTGCCCATGTGCTCGGCGATGCCGGTGCCGGACTCGGTGTTGGTGACGTTGCAGGGCCCCTGCGAGAAGTCGGGGTTCGCGTTGCCGGTGAGCACGAGGCGGAAGCGCACCGATGGCGAACGGTCGGAGCTCGCAGCCGAGCTCGCGGTCATCCGCGATGCGGTGGGGAGGTCAGGCTCGCACGCAACACCGAGGATGAGCAGCAGGGTGGCGGCGAAGTGCGGCGGGTGGCGACGCATGGGATCTCCTGATGATGGTGAATGGAGACGCGCCAGGCGGTGGGAGCCCGGAAGAGCCGAGTGAGGGCAATGATAGCGGTTCGAGGACCGGCGGCAAGCAGCGGGCGACGACATCAGGCATCGGCATCCGTGGCGTCGTAAACGTCGAGCTGACCGGCGCGTGCCGAGGTCTCCCGTCGGTGGTTGACAGTGGCCAGGGCGGATGATATTCTACTAATCAACCGATAAGTAGAATATTCCATCCGCCCCAGCGATCATGAGCCCCACCGCCTCCCCCGTCCTCGGCCACGCCGAGCTCACCCGACTCCGAACGGAGCGCCCCGAGGTCCGCCTCCTCGACGTCCGCACGCCGGGCGAGTTCGAGGCCGAGCACATCGCCGGCGCGTACAACGTGCCCCTCGACACCCTGGACGAGCACGGCGCCGAGATCCGCGCGCGCGTCGCCAATCCGGTGGTCCTCGTCTGCCGCTCGGGCCAGCGCGCCCGCAAGGCCGAGGAGGCGCTGCGCGCCGCCGGGATGACCAACCTGTACCTGCTGGACGGCGGCATGGCCGCGTGGACCGCCGCCGGACTGCCAGTGCGGCGCGGCGTGCCGCGCATGTCGCTCGAGCGCCAGGTGCGCATCGCGGCGGGCGGGCTCGCCGCCGCGGGAGGCTTCCTCGCCCTCTTCCTCGACCCGCTCTTCGCCGTCGTCCCGGCGTTCATCGGCTCGGGACTCGTCTTCGCCGGCGTCACCGACACCTGCATGCTCGGCATGCTGCTCGCCCGGCTGCCCTGGAACCGGCCGGCGAGCTGCGACGTGTCGGCGATGGTGCGCGCGCTCACCACCGGGGCCGCTCCCGTCCTCGGCCGCACCGCCAGCGCGAACGGCGCGGCGGGCGCCAGCTGCGGCGCCTGAGCCTGTAGCATCATGCTCGTCGTCGGTCTCGCCCTCGCGCTGCTGATCGGCCTCTCGCTCGGCCTTCTCGGCGGCGGCGGCTCGATCCTCACCGTGCCGGTGCTGGTGTACGTGCTCGGCTTCGCCGCCAAGCCGGCGATCGCGATGAGCCTTCCCGTCGTCGGGATCACGAGCCTGATCGGCGCCGCGCTGCACTGGCGGCTCGGCAACGTGCGCGTGGCCACGGCGCTCCTGTTCGGGCTCCTCGCGATGATGGGCGCCTTCGCGGGAGCGAAGCTCGCCGTGCTGCTGAGTGGCGCCGTACAGCTCGTGATCCTGGCCGTCGTCATGCTGGCCGCGGCGGGCTCGATGCTGCGCAGCCGCGCACGCGGGACGCCGGAGCCCGATCAGGCGCCGTCGAACCCGCCGCGGCTCGGGATGATCGTTCCTGTCGCCCTCGGCGTCGGCGTGCTCACGGGGCTCGTGGGCATCGGCGGTGGCTTCCTCGTGGTCCCGGCGCTCGTGCTCCTGGGGCGCGTGCCGATGCGCGAGGCGGTGGGCACGTCGCTCCTCGTGATCGCAATGAATTCCGCCTCGGGGTTTGCCGGCTACCTTGGCACGGTGGAGCTGGACTGGGGCTTCCTCACCGGGTTCACCGGTGCTGCCGTAGCGGGGGCGCTCGCCGGTACCGTGCTTGCCGCACATGTTCCACAGGCGGCACTCAAGCGCGCCTTCGGCGTGTTCCTGCTGGCGATGGGCGGCTTCGTGCTGTTCCGCAATCGTGACGTGTTCATGACCTCCCGTACCTCCGAACGACTTTCCCCACCGAGAGACACTCATGTACTTCCAGCGCTTCTACGACACGCCGCTCGCCCAGGCGAGCTACCTGATCGGCTGCCAGCGCACGGGTGAGGCAGTCGTCATCGATCCCAACCGCGACATCGCCCAGTACCTCGCCGCGGCGGAAGCGCAGGAGCTGCGCATCACGCACGTCAGCGAGACGCACATCCACGCCGACTTCGTGAGCGGCGCGCGCGAGCTGGCCCGTCGCACCGGCGCCCTGCTCCTCCTGTCCGACGAAGGTGATGCGGACTGGAAGTACGCGTATGCCGCCGAGGACGGTGCGCGCCTGCTGAAGGACGGCGACCACTTCATGGTGGGCAACATCCGGCTCGACGTGCTGCACACCCCCGGGCACACGCCGGAGCACATCAGCTTCCTCGTGACCGACACCACGGCTGGTGCGGGCCCGTGGGGCATCCTCACCGGCGACTTCGTGTTCGTCGGCGACGTCGGGCGACCCGACCTGCTGGAGAAGGCCGCGGGAGTTAAGGGCACGATGGAAGCCGGCGCGCACGCACTGTTCCGCTCGCTCGAGAAGTTCCGCGCGCTCCCGGATCACCTGCAGGTGTGGCCCGGCCACGGCGCGGGTTCGGCATGCGGCAAGGCGCTCGGCGCGGTGCCATCCACGACGGTCGGCTACGAGAGGATCGCCAACTGGGGAGTAGCCACCACGAACGAGGACGAGTTCGTGCGCATGGTGCTCGACGGCCAGCCGGAGCCGCCCCGCTACTTCGCCGAGATGAAGCGCATCAACAAGACGGGGCCGCGCGTGCTGGGAGGACTGCCGCGTCCGCCGCGACTGCCGGCCTCAGCGCTGGACGAGCTGATGCAGCGTGGCGAGGTCGTGGTGGACACGCGACCCGCCGCAGCCTTCGCGGCCGGGCACGTGCCCGGCACGCTGAGCATTCCGCTCAACGGCAGCTTCACCACCTGGGCGGGCTGGCTCCTGCCGTACGATCGCGAGGTGTACCTCATCGCGGACGATGCGCACGCGGCCGGTGAAGCCGTGCGGGACCTGGCGATGATCGGGCTGGACCGCGTCGCGGGCCTCCTCGGCACGGAATCGTTGAGCGCGTGGAGCGTAGCGGGGCGAACGCTCGAGACGGTGACGCAGCTGACGCCGCGCGAAGCGGCGGCTCGGCTCGAGGGCGGCGACGTGGAAGTCATCGACGTGCGCGGTCGCACGGAGTGGGAGGCGGGACACCTGCCGGGTGTACAGAACATCCCGCTCGGCTACCTCGCCGAGCGGCTGGATGCGCTCCCGGCCGACAGGATGGTCGTCCTGCAGTGCCAGGGTGGCGGCCGCTCGTCCATCGCCGCCGCGTTGCTGCAGTCGCGCGGGATGAAGAACGTCGCGAATCTCGCCGGCGGCTACAGGGCGTGGCAGAACGAGGGTCTCCCGGTGGCACGGGACGAAGAGGCCGGCGTCGAGCGCCAGCCGTCCGGCGCGCTCGCGTGACGAACCAGCTGATGGACGGAGCGAGAGAATAACATGGCCAGGACACGACTCACCCCGGCACAGATCGACCTCGTCGCCGAGCGATTCCGGGCGCTCGGCGAGCCGGCGCGGTTGAACATCATGGTCGCGCTCCGGCCGCGGGAGTGCACGGTCAGCGAGCTCGTGGAGATGACCGGAATGGGGACGGCGAACGTCTCCAAGCACCTGCAGGTGCTCTATGCGGCTGGCTTCGTCACGCGACGCAAGGAGGGGCTGTACGTGTACTACGGCCTCGCCGGCGACGACGTGTTCCAGCTCTGCGACGCGATGTGCGGACGGCTCGAGGCCGAGGCGACCGAGCGGAAGCGGGTGCTCGCGCGCCGCTGACGCGTCCGAATTCGCCCGACAGCGTACCCCCATTCCATCGGCGCATTCATTCTCCAGCCGGGTTGGTCAATCGGGCAGCGTACCTGGCTGGAGCGCTGATGCATGCAGGTGCGTACCGGACTTCTCGTGGGAGCATCGGTGGCGATGCTCGGGTCACTTGCCGCCTGGCGTGGCGAGTGGTTCGCGGCGCGTGACGAAGGCGAGTGTGGCGCGAGCGTCGAAGCGGCGCGAGTTGCGCCAGCGACGCAGGACACCACCGCCGAGCTGCGGCTCGTCCTCAACCTTCCCGCGTACACGCTCGACGTCATCGAGCATGGCCAGCGCACGCGCACGATCGCCGTGGCCGTGGGCCAGCGGAAGTATCCCAGCCCCATCGGCCACTTCCGCCTCGATTATGCGACGTGGAATCCGTGGTGGCACCCGCCCGATCGTGCCTGGGCGCGCCACGAGAAGGTCACGCCTCCCGGATGGGCCAATCCGGTTGGTCGGGTGAAGCTGCACGTGACCGACCTCGTGTTCATGCACGGCACTCCCCTCGAGGATTCGCGGGGGAGTGCGGCCTCGCACGCCTGCATCCGCATGTCGAACGCGGACGCGATCGCCCTCGCCCGGCTGACCCATGCGTATGCCGGTCCCTCCGTGTCGTCGACGCTCCTCGACAGCCTCGTGGCGGACACGTCGCGGACGCGCACGCTCGTGCTGACTCGCACCGTCCCGGTGGACTTCGACTACGACCTCGCCAGGGTGCGCGACGGCGCGCTGTGGATCTACGTGGACATCTACCGCCTCGCGGGCACGCGCGTGGCGCGCGCGCAGGTGCAGGCGCTCGAGGCCCTCGCCGAGGTGGCGGCCGACACGGCGATCATCGACACGGCGCGGGTGCGCACGCTCGTGCGTTCGGCAACGCGCACGAACGTGCACCTTCCGGTGGAGAGCCTGCTCGTTCGGAGGCTGACGGCCCGGTTGCCGGATTGAGCGGCAACCGGGCCATTCGCGTCACACCTCGGGCACGAATCGCAACAGCGTCTGGCCATTGCCGTGCCGCAGGCACAGCCCGAGATCGTGCCCGTCGCGATCGCACACCACTGCCACGCTCTGCACCTCGGACACCCCTCGACTGAGGTGCGACGCGCCGGCGTGCGAGCCGCCGATCATGAGCTCCACGCGGCAGTCGCGCGGGTCATAGCTGGCGCCGAGGAAGGCGTAGCCGCTTTCCTGCTGCTGCGCGCCGATGTCGGGATCGTCCACC
>DASUXT010000050.1:0-2738 GCA_036377775.1 Gemmatimonadaceae bacterium
GGGCCTGCTCGTCGAGCTCGAGGAAGGGGCGACACGCACCGGGAACTGTCGCCTGACGGACGTCCTCCCCGATCTCGCCGGCGCGCTCGTCGCCATGCTGCTCGTCATCGGGGCGCTGCTCGTCGTCAGGGCACGTCCATCGTCCGCAGCCGCCTGACCGACAACCCCATGAACCCGCCGATCACCAGCGCCGCGACGATCACCGCCGTCGGGCCGCTCACGTGATCGATCGTCGCGA
This sequence comes from Gemmatimonadaceae bacterium, assembly GCA_036377775.1. Lineage (GTDB taxonomy): Bacteria > Gemmatimonadota > Gemmatimonadetes > Gemmatimonadales > Gemmatimonadaceae > AG11. The sequence goes on from DASUXT010000050.1 coordinate 239, forward strand.
ACCGGCGCGGATCCATCGCGTGCATGAGGGCGATGGCGTAGTAGCGGATGCTCAGCATCCGCGCCCCGCTCACGAACCCGGCGAAGAACCCTTCCCACAGCACGATATACAGAAGGCCCACGCCGATCGCCTGCGTGCTCACCAGGCCGAGCCACACGAAGAGCGACGCGTACATCGCCACGCCGACGATCGCCGACACGGTCACGGCGATCGTCGCCGGCCAATCCACGATGAACGCCACGTGCGCCGTGAGGAATGCGCTCAGCGCGATGAACGGGCCGGCGATGGTGATCGTCGCCAGCAGCTTGGGGAGCGCGATCTTCCACCGCGGCACCGGCGAGATGGTGAGGTTCGCGAGGGTGCGATCCTCCACCTCGTTGCCGAACGCCGCGGCGGCGATCGCCAGCACCACCAGCGGGGCGATGGACCCGGCGAGCATCGCGCCGAGGATGGCCCGCTCGAAGTCGGTCACGGAGCCGGCGGTCTCGTCGTGCAGCATGAGCACGGTGATGATCACCGGCATCGCCGCCAGCACGGTCATGATGGCGAGCCGCCACTTGCCGGTGAGCTGCCGCAGGGTCAGGAGGTAGACGGAACGCATCGCTGATGTGGGGTGTGGTGACGCGTCACGCGTCGACGAGGTAGCCGAACACGCTCTCCAGCGAATCGTCCAGCGGCTCCACGCGCCGGAGCCCGATCCGCTCGGCTTGCGCGAGGCGCGGCAGCTCGAGCTGCAGGTCGCCCACGTTGCGGCTGAGCACGACAAGGGCGCCGTCGGGATCCACGTGCACGGCGTCCACCGACGGGAGGGTCACCACCGCGGCGGCGAGCCGGCGAGGCGCGTCGCTGACGATGCGCACGTGGTAGGGCCGCTGGTTCAGCGCGGCGCGGATGGCGCGGAAGCCACCCGAGGCGGCGAGCTTGCCGTTCACGATGAGGAGCACCGTGTCGGCGAGCTGCTCCACCTCCTCGAGGATGTGCGACGAGATGACGATCGTCTTCCCCTGCGCCTTGAGCGTTTCCAGCAGGTGCTTGAAGTGCAGCCGCTGCCGCGGGTCGGCGCCGTTCAGCGGCTCGTCGAGGATAAGCACGTCCGGCTCGTGCACCAGCGTGGCCGCGAGGCGCATCCGCTGGCGCATGCCGCGCGAGTAGGTCTCCATCGGGCGGTACTGCGCTTCCTCGAGGTCCACGAGCGCAATCGCGCGGTCCACCGCCTCCTCCAGCTCCGGCACGCCTCGCAGCCTGCCCATCATCGTCACGAACTCGCGCCCCTTCATGAAGCCGTACACGGTCTCGTGCTCGGACATGATGCCGATGCGCCGGTAGAGCGGCGGGTTGTCGCGCACCGGCTCGCCGAACACGGTCACCTTCCCCGTGGACACGCCGGCGAGCCCGGTCATCATCCGCAGAAGGGTCGTCTTGCCGGCGCCGTTGGGGCCGAGCAGCCCGGTGATGCCGGGCATGACGTCGAACGAGACGTCGCTCACCGCCACCACGCTGCCGAACCAGCGCGACACGTTCTGCACGCGGATCACGGGTTGGGTCGCCATCGCGGGCGCGGCGCTCAGGGCGGTGTGTTCCGAATTCCTGATCGCGGTGGTCATGCCTCGAGCCTCCGGTAGCGCCACCAGAGCGCGGCGCCGGGAACCAGCGTCCAGGCGAAGTACCACGCCACGCGGATCCACGCCGCGAGCTGCCGCGCCGGCGCGTCCTCCGTGACCTCGCTGACCTCGCCGAAGATGATGTCGTTCACGTGCACGGGGATGTTCGTCAGGTTGAACATCGAGATCCACTGTCCCGCCTTCCCGCCCACCTCCTCGGCGAGGCCGATGGTGAACGGCGTCGTGATGACGAACAGGCCGACGAGGAACACCGACGCGTACGCGCGCCGCGAGGTGAACGACGCGGCGAGCAGCGAGAGCGTCGTCGTGTACGCCGCCATCGCCAGGCCGGCGAGCAGGAAGCGCGGGATGTCCAGCCAGTGCGCGGCGAGGTACGTGGCGGGGCTCGGGTCGCCGCCGCACAGGCCGAGGAAGAGGATGACCTGCGGCAGCCAGGCGGCGATGGTCATCACCACCATGAACGCCGCCCAGCGCGAGGCGACGTAATCGCCGCCGGTGAGCGGGCGCACGAGGTAGAGGTTGATCACCCGGTCGCGCTTGTCGCGGCAGAGCAGCTCCGGCCCCACTACTGCCGCGAAGACGAACATGATGATGGACGCGATGCCGTTGTAGTCGGAGTACGTCGGCAGGTTCATCTTCTCCGCCGTCCCCGTGCCGCCGATGCGATCGGCCGCGCCGGCGACGATGGCCATCACGGTGGCGATCGCCGATAGCACCGAAAGGAAGAACCAGGGGAGCACCTTCGCCCGCGCGCCGCGGCCCAGGCCGAGCGCGGCACGAAGGCCGTCCTTGAACACCGCCCTGCGCGCGCGGCCGCGCCCCTCGCGCACGCCCGTATAGCTCTGGTAGCCGATGTCGAAGACGGTGCCGGTCATGAC
>DASUXT010000051.1:0-15147 GCA_036377775.1 Gemmatimonadaceae bacterium
GCTCCAAGTACGGCACCAAGAAGCCCAAGGCCGGTGCCGCCGCCAAGGGAGGTAAGAAGTGAGCCGCCGCAAGAGCGCTGTGAAGCGCACCATCCTGCCGGATGCGCGCTACGACAGCCAGACCGTTTCGAAGTTCATCAATGTCCTGATGTACCAGGGCAAGAAGAGCACGGCCGAGCGGATCTTCTACGCCGCGATGGACCTCGTGGAGAACCGCACGAGCCAGCCGGGCGTGAACATCTTCAAGCAGGCGCTCACCAACCTGAAGCCGGTGGTCGAGGTCAAGAGCCGTCGCGTCGGTGGTGCCACCTACCAGGTGCCGGTGGAAGTGCGCCCCGAGCGCCGTACGGCGCTGGCGATGCGCTGGCTGATCAGCTACTCGCGCGACCGCAACGAGAAGTCGATGGCCGAGAAGCTCGCCGCCGAAGTGATCGCGGCGTCGAAGGGCGAAGGCAACGCGGTGAAGAAGAAGGAAGACACGCACCGCATGGCCGACGCGAACAAGGCGTTCGCGCACTATCGCTGGTAAGCTCTCCTCTGGAGATCGAGATCGCCCCGCCTGGTCGGACCAGGCGGGGCGATTTTTTTCGCACGAGCCCGGACGAAAAAGCGGGGGAGCGGAAAAAGCCGGACTTGAACTACGAAACGGCAGGATCCTCTCCATGTGCGGAATGGCTCCATGCGCCCTGGAGCCTCCCGAGGCCGCTCCAATTTGGGGGTGTGGAGGCTGGCCCTCGGTGCGCGGAGCAATGATCCCGCGAGGGACGGATCCTGCCGTTTCAGGCCGTTCATCCGGCCGTTTCCGTTCCTCCCGCTCTTACAACAGCCGAGCGCGACTCACAGCGTCTCCGCATCCCGCGGATACTCGCGTGCGATCAGGTCGGCGAGGCGCGCGAGGTGGAAGTAGCCGTACTCGAAGAGGAGCTTCGCCGGCTCGCTCGCGTCCATGCTCCGGAAGCGCGACATGACGCGGATCAGGTGGCCCACGGCGTGGCCGCCGGGCTCATGGATCCGGCGCGGCAGCACTGTCGCCGCCGCGAAGAGCACGAGCTGCACGAGCATCATGGCCTTGTACGTCGCCACCGAGCCGAGTCCCGACACTCGAGCGAGCGCGAGGATGGCGCCGCCGATGATCGGGGCGATCGCCTCCGCGGCGCCGGAGGTGGCGCCGAAGGTGCCGAGGTACGAGGGCCGCTTGTGCTCCGGTGAGAGCTTGAGCGCGAGGTTGCCCTGGCTCACGTGGAAGGCGCTCCAGCCGAGGCCGGAGACGACCTGCACGATGATCACCGGCCACACGTGCGCAGGTGAGGTGAACAGCCACGCCACCGGGGCGAGCACGATGAGGTACGAGCCGATGCGCAGCACCGGCTTCGTCCCGAAGTGGTCGCCGAGCCGGCCCCAGTACACCTGCGTCGCCGACATGATGACGTTGGTGAGCGCCGTGAGCGCGCTGACGACCAAGAAGGAGAGCCGCAGCTCGCGCAGCATGTACACCATATAGAAGGGCGCCATGAAGCCGGCGGTGAAGCTCCACGCCGAGCTGAAGGCGAGGAACTGCCGGAAGCTGCGATCGCGCAGCGGCCTGCTGAGCGTGGCGCGCAGCGGCACCTCCTCGGCGCGTGACTCGTTGCGGCGCGGGGCGGGGAGGCGGCGCAGGAAGAGGATGCCGAGCAGCCCGAAGATGGCACCGGCGGCGAACACGGCGGCGAGCCGTTGCCGCGGGAAGCTCGACACGCTGCCGTTGTCACTGCCGAGCAGCCACGCGGCGAGCAGCGTCGCGACGATGCCCACCGCGCCGGCGATCTGTCCGCGTCGTCCCCAGAAGACGCCGCGCAGGGGCTCCGGGATCAGCTCCGCGGTCCACGTGAGGAATGCGAGCTCGAAGGCGCTCGCGCCGAGCGCGGCCACGGCGAGCGCCGCGACGAACAGGGCGAGAGTGAGCGCGCCCGGGCGCACGACGGCGAGCGCCGCCGCCACGAGCAGCGGCGCCCGGCCGATGACGGCGCTGACGAGCGCGGTGCGCCGCCATTTTCCCGCACGCTCGATGCGCCACGACAGGTAGAGCTGGCCGAGCTTCGCGGCGAGGGGCAGCGCCGCGATGACGCCGATGAGCAGTTCCTGCGCGCCGAGCGCGAGCGCGAGGCCGGTGAGGAACAGGCCGCCGGTGAGCTGCACCATGAGCGTCTGGCAGATGCCGTGCGCATCCACCAGTCGCCCGACGCCGGCCCAGGTGGCACGGGTGTCCGACGTCCAGAGCCGAGGCGAGCGAGCGGAGCGTTGCGCGGGCGCGACGAGAGCGTTGGCGTCGGTCATGTCGAGTCGGGCACGTGGCGACGCGCGGCGAGAAGCGTGCCGGGCGCGACGCCAGCGTACGCTTCCGTACATTTATATGGATAAACCATGCAATGATTCCGTGCCGCGAATGAAATGCGGCACGAAGCAGGCGAAGTGCGCACGCACCTTGCGAAGCGTTGCCTCACCCACCGTGATGCGCCAAAGGCGCATCGCCTTTCTCCTCTCATCGAATGAGGCAGCGTGAGCCGTACGACGCTTCCTGAATCCACTGCGCGACTCGCCGTCGTGCGCGCACTGCATCTCGGTGACCTGCTGTGTGCGGTGCCCGCGCTGCGCTCGCTGCGCGCCGGACACCCCGACGCAGAGATCACGCTGATCGGCCTGTCGTGGGCGCGCGAGCTCATGCCGCTCATCGCCCCCTACGTGGACCGGTTCGAGGAATTTCCGTCGTTCCCCGGCATTCCGGAGCGCGCGCTCGAACCGCGGAAGGTCACGGCGTTCCTCCAACGGGCACAACGTCAGCCGTGGGATCTCGCTCTGCAGCTGCACGGCAGCGGTTCGCACATCAACGAGTTCGTCGCGCTTCTCGATGCCCGTCGTTGTGCCGGGTTCCGGCTGGACGGTGATGCGATCACGGCCGGCGGTTGCTTCATCCCGTGGCCGACATCCGGCACCGAAGCACAGCGGCTGCTCGCCCTTCCACTGGCGCTGGGCTGTCCCGACCGTGGCGATGCGCTGGAGCTGTTCGTGCCCGAAGCCGCAACACGGGACGCGCGTGCGCTCCTGGCGACGGCAGGGCTCGACGCGCAACCGTACGTGTGCGTACACGCAGGTGCACGGTTCCCGTCGCGCCGATGGCCGGCCGAACGATTCGCTGCCGCTGCCGACGTGCTCGCGGCGAGTGGAGTGCACGTCGTGCTCACGGGCACGAACGGCGAGGCCGCGATCACGCGCGCCGTCGCCGAGGCGATGCATGCGCCCGCGGTGGACCTCACCGGACGGCTGTCGCTCGCCACCCTCGCCGCCGTGGTGAGGGACGCAGCGCTGGTCCTGTGCAACGACACGGGAATGTCGCACGTTGCCGCCGCGGTCGGTACGCGGAGCGTGGTCGTCGCCTCCGGTTCCGAGGTGTCGCGCTGGGCACCGCACGCCGTCGAGCGGCATCGTGTGCTCTGGCACGACCGGCCCTGCCGGCCGTGCCTCCACGAGGTCTGTCCCACCGGCCACGAATGCGCGCTCGGTGTGGGCGTGAGCGACGTGGTGGAGACCGCGCAGGAACTGCTGCACTCCGGGGTGGTGCATGCGTAGCGCGTCACGTCGGCTTCGCGTGCTCACCTGGCACGTGCACGGCAATTACCTCTGGTACCTGTCGCGCACGCCGCACGACTTCTATCTGCCCGTGAAGCCCGGGCGGCCGCACCCCTACGGCGGGCGCGCCGGCACATTCCCGTGGCCGGACAACGTGCACGAAGTGCCGGCGGACGAAGTGCCACGGACGCGCTTCGACTGCGTGCTCTTCCAGTCGCGCGACAGCTGGCGCGTGGACCAGTACGAGCTACTCTCGGCGGCGCAGCGTCGCCTGCCACGCATCTACCTGGAGCATGATCCGCCGCTCGCCCACCCATGTGCCGAACGGCACCCCGTGGACGATCCCGACGTGCTCGTGGTCCACGTCACGCCGTGGAACGCGCTCATGTGGGACTGCGGCAGCACGCCGACGCGCGTGGTGGAGCACGGGGTCTTCGTCCCGGAGCACGTGCGATACACGGGCGAGCTTCCCCGCGGCATCACCGCGATCAACAACCTCCGCACCCGGGCGCGTCGCATGGGCGCCGACGTGTTCTGCGCCGCGCGCGAGCGGGTGCCGATCGATCTGGTTGGCATGGATGCCGAATCGCTCGGCGGCCTCGGCGAGGTGGATCCGCCGCAGCTCGCGGCAGTGCAGGCGCGCTATCGCTTCTGCTTCAGCCCCATCCGGCAGACCAGCCTTGGCCTGGCGATCCTCGAGGCGATGACGATCGGGCTGCCGGTGGTGGGACTGGCCACCTGCGAGCTCGCCTCAGTGATCCGGAACGGCGAGTCGGGGGTCGTGGACAGCTCGCTCGACGCGCTGGTGGCGGCGATGCGTGAGCTCGTCGCGGATCCTGCGGAAGCGCATCGGCTTGGCGACGGCGCGCGGCGCATCGCGCGTGAACGATTCGGTATCGAGCGGTTCGCGGCCGACTGGGACGTACTGCTCACGGACATGGCAGGCCGACGGCGGCCGAGCACTACGGTGAGACTGGCGTCGCCTGCGCAGCACGAGGTCATGACATGATCAAGAGAATCGCGCTCATCAGCGAGCACGCATCGCCCCTCGCCGCGCTTGGCGGCGTGGACTGCGGCGGGCAGAACGTCTACGTGGCACAGGTGGCGCTCGCCCTCGCGGCGCGCGGTCATCACGTGGATGTGTTCACCCGGCGTGACGACGTGCAGCAGCCGCGCATCGTGCGCTGGGCGCGCGGCGTTCGCGTGATTCACGTGGAGGCGGGACCGGCGCGGCCTGTGCCGAAGGAGGAGCTGCTGGCCTGGATGCCGGAGTTCGCGGCGGACGTCGTGTCGCTCGTGGAGGAACAGGGCCTCTCCTACGACGTGGCCCACGCCAACTTCTTCATGTCCGGCATGGTGGCGGAGGCGCTCGAGGATGCCACGGGAACGCCGTTCGTCGTCACCTTCCATGCGCTGGGGCGGGTGCGCCGGCTGTACCAGGGAGCGGCCGACGCCTTCCCGCCCGAGCGTGAGCTGATCGAGCAGCGGCTCGTCACTCGTGCTGCCTGCGTGATCGCCGAGTGCCCGCAGGATGCGCTGGATCTCATCGCGCACTATCACGCACCGGCGCATCGCATGACGGTGATTCCGTGCGGGGTGGACCTGGAGCGCTTTCACCCGGTACCGCGCGCGCGAGCCCGTCAGGTGCTGGGCCTCTCGGAGACCGATCGCGTGCTGGCGCAGGTCGGACGCATGGTGCCGCGAAAGGGAGTGGATGACGTGATCCGCGCCGTCGGCCGGCTGCGTCGCGACCATCGCATCGAGGCGAAGCTGCTGGTGGTGGGCGGCGACGGGGAGGAGGAGACGGGACCGTGCGCGCCCGAGCAGCAACGGCTGCGGCGGGTGGCGCGCGAGGAACGCGTCACCGACCTCGTGACCTTCGTCGGCCGTCGTGGGGGCGACGCGCTCCGCTACTTCTACAGCGCGGCGGACGCGTTCGTCTCAACGCCGTGGTACGAGCCATTCGGGATCACCCCGCTCGAGGCGATGGCGTGCGGCACGCCGGTGATCGGCTCGGCGGTGGGCGGGATCCGCTACACGGTCGTCGATGGCGAGACCGGATTCCTCGTTCCGCCGCGCGACCCCGACGCGATCGCTGCCTGCGCGGCGCGGCTGTTCCAGGACGGAGCACTTCGTCACCGGCTGGCGCGCGGTGGACTCGCGCGCGTGCGCGAGAAATTCCAGTGGAGCGACGTGGCGGCGCGACTCGACGCGGTGTACGATCGCGCCACCACGACCATCCCGTCACACGAGCAGGGTGGAACGCCGGACATCACGGCCGTGCGCATCGCCTCGACCGCGGCGGCGCCGACCATGGGCGAGCTGGAAGCATGACGGCGCGCGCCGTCTTCCTGGACAAGGACGGCACGCTCGTGGAGAACGTGCCGATGAACGTGGATCCCTCGCGCATTCGCCTGGCCGACGGCGCCGCTGAGGCACTTCGCCGGCTGCGCGAGGCGGGCTACCGGCTCGCCGTGGTGTCGAACCAGGCAGGTGTCGCACACGGGCGCTTTCCCGAGAGCGCGCTCGCCGGCGTGGAGTCTCGCCTCGCCGAGCTCCTCGCGGAACACGACATCCGTCTCGATGGGTTCTTCTATTGCCCGCACGATCCGGCTGGCGCGGTGGAGCAGTACCGCCTCGCCTGCGACTGTCGCAAGCCGGCGCCGGGCCTCGTGTACCGCGCAGCGGCCGCGCTCGGGGTCGACGTGGCGTCGAGCTGGATGGTAGGCGACATCCTCGACGACGTGGAGGCGGGACGACGCGCAGGGTGTCGCAGTATCCTCCTCGATTCGGGCGGCGAGACCGAGTGGGTACGGGGGCCGGCGCGAGAGCCGCACTTCGTGGCGCGCTCCTTCGACGAGGTGGCGGATTACATCCTCCGCTCGGAGGCCGCATGACGCCCCCAGCGGCGGCATGGTCGGCCGTGCGACGCGTGCTGTGCGTGCGACTCGACACGCTGGGGGACGTGCTCATGACGACTCCCGCCCTGCGAGCCGTGCGCGAGCATTCGCCGGGATGTCACGTCACCCTGCTCACGTCTCGGCCGGGCGCTGCCGCTGCGGCGCTCGTGCCGGTGATCGACGACGTGATCGTGTACGACGCGCCATGGCTCAAGGCGACGCCGCTGCGCACCGACCCGTCTGCCGACTTCGCGATGATCGATCGGCTGCGACGGGAACGGTTCGACGCGGCGATCATCTTCACCGTCTTCTCGCAGAGCGCGCTGCCGGCAGCACAGTCGTGCTATCTGGCGGGAATTCCGCTCCGGCTCGCCCACTCGCACGAGAACCCGTACCAGCTCCTCACCACCTGGGTACCGGACCCCGAACCGGCGTCGGGCATCCGGCACGAGGTGGAACGCCAGCTCGCGCTGGTGGCGCAGGTGGGCTTCCGGACCGCCGACACCCGACTTGCGCTCCAGGTACCCGATGACGCCCGCGCGCGCGTCCGCGCCCGGCTCGCCGCGCTGGGACTCGGTTCGGCCCAGCCGTGGGTGATGATGCACCCGGGCGCCACGGCGCCGTCGCGGCGCTACCCCGCACAGCGGTTCGGCGAAGTGGCGCGAATGCTGGCGCGCGACCTCGGCGCCACGGTCCTCGTGACGGGCGACGCCACCGAGCGTTCGCTCGCCGCCGAGGTGTGCACGGTGGAGGGCGCTCGCGCGCGCTCGCTGGCCGGCGAGCTCTCGCTCGCCGAGCTCGCGGCGCTCGTGGACGCCGCGCCACTGCTCGTCACCAACAACACGGGACCGGCACACATGGCGGCCGCGCTCGGGACGCCGGTGGTGGACATCTATGCCCTCACCAACCCGCAGCACACGCCGTGGCAGGTGCCCAGCCGCGTGCTGTCACGCGACGTCCCCTGTCGCAACTGCTTCCGGAGCGTCTGCCCGGAAGGCCACAACGAATGCATTCGCGGCATCGCGGCGGAAGAAGTCGCGCGTGCCGCGCACGACCTGTTCGTCGAGACGCAGCCAGCGGCGCCTCGACTCATCGCCTGACGAGGAGTGCACTGATGTATACCCTGGGAATCAACGCCGCCTTCCACGATCCTGCCGCCTGCCTGGTGCGCGATGGCGAGGTGCTCGCCGCCGCCGAGGAGGAGCGTTTCACGAAGATCAAGCACGGCAAGCGACCAGTTCCGTTTTCGGCGTGGGAGCTGCCCTTCCATGCGATCGACTTCTGCCTGGCGAAGGCAGGGATCGGGCTGTGCGACGTACAACACGTGGGCTATTCGTTCCAGCCGTCGCAGCTCCTGGGCTCGAGGAGCGATGACGCGGCGATCGAGATTCCACTGCATCCGGCGCGCTATCCGTCGGAAACCGGTGGACGCAATCCGTGGGAGCCGCTCTTCCTCTCACACGTGGCGAACGCGCCCCGCCAGCTTGCCGACGGGGCACCGCTGCACCTCGCGAAGCGGTTCCAGGGCATCTGCTGGGATCGGCCACACGAGTGGCACTTCGAGGACCACCACGAGTGCCACGCCGCGAGCGCCTTTCTCGCCTCACCCTACCAGGAAGCGGCGGTGCTCTGCCTGGACGGTCGCGGCGAGCGCGCGACCACGACCTACTGGCATGGCAGCGGTGCCACGCTGCGACCACTCGGCAGGGTGGAGCTGCCCCACTCGCTCGGGTTGCTGTACGAGGACCTCACGCACTACCTCGGCTTCCTTCGCTCGTCGGACGAGTACAAGGTGATGGCGCTGGCGTCCTACGGCGCACCGACGTTCGCCGACGAGTTCCGGCGGATGATCCGCGTTGGTGAGCGTGGGGCGTACACGATCGAGCCGGCAGAGCTGGAGCGGCGCTTCGGACCGGCGCGCGCGCGGGGCGGGGCGGTGGAACAGCGCCACTTCGACCTTGCCCGCTCGCTGCAGCTCGTGCTCGAGGAGACGGTGATCGAGCTGGCGCGCTGGCTCCGGGAGGAGACCGGCGCGCGGTACCTCTGCATGGCGGGCGGCGTGGCGCTCAACTGCGTGATGAATGCGCGCCTGCGCGATGCCGGCATCTTCGATGACGTGTGGGTGCAGCCCGCCTCCGGCGACTCGGGCACCGCGCTCGGCGCCGCGCTGCTGGTGGATGTGCGCGAACGCCAGGCGACGAGTCACGGAACGATGAACCACGCCTACCTCGGCCCCTCCTTCGATGATGAGGAGATCGAGAAGTTCCTGCAGTGGTCGAAGCTGCCGTATCGCAAGGTGGAAGATGTGGCCGAGGTGACGGCCGGCCTGCTGGCGGAGAACAAGGTGATCGGCTGGTTCCAGGGCGCGATGGAGTTCGGTCCCCGCGCGCTCGGTGCCCGCAGCATCCTCGCGAGCCCCATCGAGGCTGCAATGCAGGCGCGGCTGAACGACCTGAAGGATCGAGAGGACTTCCGACCCGTTGCGCCGGCGGTGGTGGAGGAGGAGGCAGGGAAGTGGTTCGCCGGCGCACAGGTCGCCCCCTACATGCTGTTCGTGTTCGACGTGAAACCCGAGGCGGCGGATCGCATCCCTGCCGTGCGCCACGTGGACGGAACCGCGCGGGTGCAGACGGTGCGTCGCGACCAGAACCCGCGCTACTACGACCTGCTGCGCGCCTTCCAGAAGCGCACCGGCGTGCCGGTGCTCGTGAATACGTCGTTCAATACGCGCGGGGAGCCGATCGTCTGCACGCCGCGCGATGCGGTCGAGAGCTTCTGGACCTCTCCACTCGATGCGCTCGCCATCGGGTCGTTCCTGGTGGAGAAGCCGGCGCAGGCCACGCTCGAGGCACGATGATCGAGTGCACGGTCGTCATCCCCACGTATCGGCGCGCCGACCTGCTCGAGCGGTGCCTCGAGGCGCTCACGCACCAGTCACTGCCGGCGCACGAGTACGAGGTAGTGGTGGTGGACGACGCGCGATCGGATGCGACCCGCGCCCAGGTGGAGCGCTTGCGTGATCGAGGAGGCGCCGTGCGCTACCTGCGGCCAGAAGGCGACACACGCGGACCGGCTGCGGCACGGAACGCCGGCTGGCGCGGCGCGCGCGGCTGGCTCATCGCGTTCACGGACGACGACACGGTGCCGGATGCGGAATGGCTGTCGGCAGCGCTCTCGGCGTTCACGTCCGGCGAGCGCCGACTCGATGCAGCCTGGGGCAGAATTGAGGTGCCGCTCCCCGAGCGGCCGACCGACTACGAGCGGGATGCCGCGGGGCTCGAGCGGGCCGGATTCGTGACGGCGAACTGTTTCGCGCGCCGCGACGTGCTCGAGGCGCTCGGCGGATTCGACGAGCGGTTCACGAGCGCGTGGCGGGAGGACAGCGATCTCTATTTCCGCCTGCTCGGTGCGGGCCGCCATGTGGAGCACCTCGGCGAGGCGCTCGTGGTCCATCCGGTGCGACCGGCGTCGTGGGGGGTGAGCGTGCGCCAGCAGCGCAAGGCGGCGTTCGATGCGCTCCTCTACAAGAAGCATCCGGCACTCTTCGTCGAGCACGTGCGGCCGGCGCGACCTGCGCTCTACTACCCGGCGGTGCTCGCGCTTTGCGTGGCGTGCGTCGGTGCGGCGACCGGAGCGGTCTCGATCGCGGCCGGCGGCTGGGCGGCGTGGGCCGCGCTCACGGGGGCCTTCGCCGCGCGGCGCTTGCGCGGCACGTCACGCGCGCCGCGACACGTCGCCGAGATGGCCGTGACGTCGGCGGTGATTCCTCCGCTCTCGCTCTTCTGGCGCGTGCGCGGCGCCGTGCAGCATCGCGTCCTCTTCTGGTAGGTGATCATGCAGCTCCCGTCGTATGTCCAGCTCGAGCCGGTGGGGCAGTGCAACCTGCGCTGCCAGATGTGCCCGATCCAGTTCCGCAGCGACGGCCCTCCGCATGGTCCGCCGGCGTTCATGGAGTACGAGCTGTTCCTGCAGATGCTCGACGACCTGCCGACGCTGACGGAGCTGCACCTGCAGGGGCTCGGTGAGCCCATGATGCATCCGCGGTTCTTCGACATGGTGGAGGAAGCCACGAACCGCGGCATCCGCGTGACGACGAACACGAATGCCACGCTGCTCACGCGCACTCGTGCCGACCGCTGCGTGACGAGCGGCCTGGACACCCTGCACGTGTCGCTCGACGCAGCGAGTGCGGAGTCGTACGAGAAGATCCGGGTGCGCGCGCACTTCGACCGTGTGCTGCGGAACCTGTCGCACCTGCGCGATGCACGGCGTGACCTCCGCAGCGCGCATCCATACGTGCGTCTCGTGATGGTCGTGATGCGGCAGAACCTGGACGAGCTGCCGCAGCTGGTGCGACTGGCCCACGACCTCGACATCCACACGATGTGGGTGCAGCACCTCTGCCACGACTTTACCGAAGCCACGCTGCCCGAACGCTACGCCCCGATGCGCGACTTCGTGTCCGAGCAGACGCTGCTCACGGAGCCGCCCGGTCACGTAGCCGACGTGTTCGCGCTCGCGCAGGCAGCGGCGGGCGAGTGCGGCGTAGATCTTCGTCTGCCGCATACCGAGGCGCGCGCGCATCCACCGGGCACGCCGGGGCCGCAGCGCTGCGACTGGCCCTGGCATGGCCCATACGTCAGCTATCAGGGGTACTCGATGCCCTGCTGCATGATCGCAACGCCCGACCGCGGCAACTTCGGGCGTGTCGGGCGCGATGGATCGGTTGCCGACATCTGGCAGGGAGAGAAGTACGAGGCGTTCCGTTCGGCGCTCGCCTCCGACGCACCGCCCGAGATCTGCCGGAGCTGCGCCGTGTATCGAGGAACGTTCTAGGCGCGCGGGGGACGGCCGCCTACTGCACTCTCGGCCGTGCCTGATAAGCGCTGATCAGCGCCGCACCAGCCTGACGAAGCGCGGCTGATCCACGCGTGACGACGACGCCCAGCGACGCCGAGCGTTGCCGAGCGCATGCCAGGAAGTGCGCGACGCGCGCGGCAGCGTCGGGCGGCTCCTGACCCGCGGGAAGGACGATGGCCGAACCGGCCGCCCCCGGAAGCCAGACCACCTGATTGCCGACCGGCGGTGCGGGGAGCTCCGCCCCGCTCGACCCGGAAGACCCATGCGCAAGGTGCGCGGCCTCCACGATTGCCAGCCGGGTCGCGAGCTCTTCCCGCTGGTCCGCCGGCACGTTCGGGCACAGGGCTGCGATGCTCTCGGAAACCCGCTGGGCAAGCGAGCTGACGTCGTCGGAATGGAAGGATTCGGCCACGGCGTTCGGGTAAGGACGACGTCAACGAACGCAACCGTCGGGCCAACCACCAACCTGCCTGCGGAGGAGGCTAGAGCTCTCCCCAGTCCTGTTGCTCGTCCCGTGACTGTATCTCGGCCATCCGTTCCAGCAGCTCGTGGAACAGGTCGTCGGGCATGTCGGGGAAGAGGGGACGAAGCCGAGGGGTGAGCGCGGTCATGATTTCCTGGAGCCGCTGGTCCCGCAAGCGGGCGAGGGGGTCTCGCGGCTCCTCTTCGCGGCTCACGTCGCCGTCCGGCCCGTCGAAGTGTTGGCCCGGTGCTGCGCCACGGCGAGCCGCGTCACGAGGCGAATCAGCTCTCCCTCGGGGAGGTGGCCGCAGACAGGCCGCAGCCGGTAGGCGATCTCCAGGGCCAGGGCGCGGACGCGCGGGCTGGCGAGGGGGTCGTCGTCGCCAGGAAAAGGCGCAGGTGGGGAGGGGAGGCTGAAGCGGGGGAGGGTCACTGCCGGAAGCCCCCGAGCCCCTCGCTGGCGAGCCGATGATCGGCCAGCCGCTCTGCCGTTTCGATGAGGGCCTCTTCGGACAGGTCCGGGCCGAGGCGCCGGATCTTTGGGATGAGCTCAGCGACGAGAGCGTTGAAGCGAGCCGTCCGCACCTCACTCAGGATGTCGCGCTGATGATCCGAAGCCATCTGTTTGCCGGGGCTGAGGGGCATGCTTCTGCGTCTAGCAGACGCGGCAGGTGGGCGTGGGGTCACAAAAAGGGTGATATGTCAATAATCCACAGAGGCGGGCTCAGCAGCGATGCTCCGGGACCGCCCCGTGGCCACGCGCTGTGGAGGCGCTGCATCCGATCTGGCATTTTCGCAGGCGGCCGGCATATTGAGGGGCCGCGGAACGTTTGTGACCGCCGACACCTCCTCAGCCCGCTTCCCCAATGACGTCCACCGCCCCCGAACTCATTCGCCGCCTCCGGGTCCCCGGCTATCTCATCATGGCCGTGACGTCGATCCTCCCCCTGATCGACCTGATGATGGCGATCTCCCCGATGCATCCCGGCACGGTGATGTGGCGCTTCGGCGCGGTGGGACTGATCTCCAGTGCGATCGGTGCGCCGCTCCTGGTTCTCGTCCTGGTCTACGCGCTGGCGCTTCTCAGCGGCGACCGAAAGGTCGTGATCACCGTGGGCGTGATCGCGGCGCTCGTCGCCTTGCTCATGATCCTCGGCGCCGGCTCCTTCACGCTGGACGCGCTCCAGATGAAGGGACGCGTGAATCCCGCGGCGCTGGACAAGTTCAAGGGCGCGTCCGCGCTGGCGCTGGTGAAGCTCGTCGTCATGGGCATCTCGTCGATCGTGCTCGCGGTGAGCGCCTTCCGCTCGACGAAGCTGATGAAGCGGGAGACGGTACGCGCCACGCGGCCCGGCGCCACGCTGATCGTCGGCCAGCCGGCGCCGAAGGCGACGATCGCCGAGCGCGCCGACGTGACCACCTGAGTCACTGAAGAACTGGCGGTGCCGCGGCGGGGGGCCGCGGCACCTGCCTTGCGCATGCTCGGCCCGCCATGGCCTCCCGAAACCCCACGCAGGACACTTCCCCCGTCCCCTCGCTCGACCAACCCGACGAGCTTCGCTCGCGGTTCGGCGAGCTGGAAGACAAGTCGAAGGCGCGCGCCATCGCGATCGCCCTCGACGACCTGGAGACGGGCGCGCGGTTCCACTACCATGCCGACCGCTGGTTCCACGCGGCGAGCACGATCAAGGTCGCGATCCTCCTCGGGGTGTACGGGGCGATCTACCGCGGCGACCTGCTTCCACAGTCCCGCGTTCACGTCCGCAATCGCTTCCTCAGCGCGTACGACGGCACGCCGTACCGGGTGAGCGTGGACCGCGACGCGAACTCCGTCGTGCATCGCGAGATCGGCCGCACGCTGCGCGTCTCCGAGCTCGCCGAGCACATGATCGCGTCGAGCAGCAACCTGGCGACGAACCTCCTGCTCGACCTCGTGGGACTCGACGTCCTGCAACGCACGCTGGACGGCTTCGGCATCCAGGGGATCGACCTGCGGCGCGGCGTGGAGGACGAGCTGGCGTTCGAGCATGGCATCAACAACCGGGTCACGGCGAACGGGCTCGTGTCGCTGCTGCGGCTGATCGGCGAGGGACGCGCCTTCAACGCCGAGCTGTCGCACGACATGCTCGAGGTGCTGCACGCCCAGCAGTTCAAGAGCGGCATTCCGGCTGGCCTGCCGCCCGAGGCGAAGGTGGCGCACAAGACCGGTGACATCTCGACGATCGCGCATGACGCCGGGCTCGTCTACCTGCCGGACCGGAAGCCCTATGCGCTCGCGGTGCTCACGGAGTGGGAGCCGTCGACGCAGGGTCGTTCGGCCACGATTGCGGCGGCCTCGTACCTCGCCTACGCCGCCTTGACCGGAGACCGGGACTGATGGGCGACGACTCGCCGCGGTTTCCGCTCCGCCTCGTGGATGGCCGGCGGCTCGAGCGTCGGTATCGCGACGTGCTGCTTCCGGGCGGGATTCTCTGCGACCACCGGGGCCAGGCTCGCGTGCTGCCGCGCTACTTCTATGAAGTAGAGTCCTGGGAGCAGGCGCGGGAGACATACCTCGCGCCGCACTTCACGGTGTCCGAGTTCATCCATACGGATGTGCGGGAGGCGCCGCCGCTGCGCGTCTTCCCGCGCTACATCCCCTGCGCGACCGCGCTGCTGGCGGTGGCCCTCGAGCAATTCCGCGAGGCGGTGGGGACCTACGTCTACATCGGCGCCAATGGGGGCTACTGCTCACCTCGGCACGCCGGAACGGGAGGTGCATCACCGCATTGCTGGGGAACGGCCGCCAATATCTACCGAATTGGCGACACGTACCTGGATACGCACGAGTCAATCGCGAGATACGCCGAGATCGCGCGCGAGGTGCTGCCCACCGTCTGGACTCGGCCGCTGGGACCCGAGATGGCGAAGACGGACGACCACCTGCACCTGGACCTCGGGTACGTGATCTCGGTGCCGCGCGAAGCGCCGGGCGAGACGTACAACGTCAAGCTCGCCGGCGATCCGCTGTGATGGCAATGCGGCCATGCGCGCCGCTGGAGAAGAGGCTCAGGGGGCGATAGGTGTTGACGAAGAAAGGGAAGCAGACGAGACGCGAGGAGCAGACCGGGCGCAGGGCGCGCGCGGTTCGCGGCCAGCGCGCGCTGCCCGCCGTCGGCATGGAGGCGGAATTCTCAACCGTGGTGGATGAAGTGCTCGAGCGGCCCGAGGACGTGTTCGGTTCGCCGCGCAAGTTCATTCGTGGTCCGCTGGTGCATCGCACCGGCCGCTCGTACCACCTGCCCACCGGTGGCGCCATCTACTTCGACACCGGCGTGATGGA
>DASUXT010000052.1:0-6586 GCA_036377775.1 Gemmatimonadaceae bacterium
CCAGGCGGAGCGCGGCATGGTGCTCGTGACGGGGGTGACGGGCTCGGGCAAGTCGAGCACGATGGCGGCGATGGTGAACTACATCAACACCCACGAGAACCGCCACATCCTCACGCTCGAGAACCCGATCGAGTTCCTGCACCGCGACGCGCAGAGCTCCATCACCCAGCGCGAGATCGGCACCGACACCGCCGACTTCAAGATGGGCCTGCGTGCGGCGCTCCGTCAGGATCCGGACGTGGTGATGATCGGCGAGATGCGCGACGCGGAGACGATCGACACCGCGATCAAGGCGGCGGAGACCGGCCACCTGCTCATCTCCACGCTGCATACCCCCGACGCGCAGAGCACGATCATGCGCATCATGGCGATGTTCCCGCCCGAGGAGCAGGAGGTCGTCCGCATCCGCCTCAGCGAAACGCTGCACGCCGTGGTCTCGCAGCGGCTGCTGCCGCGCGCCAGCGGACAGGGCCGCGCGGTGGCGGCGGAGATCCTGATCGTCACGCCTGCCGTGCGCGACATGATCGCCGACGGCAAGCGCATCGGCGAGATCCGGGATTACATTGCCGATGGCCGCGACCAGTACGGCATGCAGACGTTCGACCAGCACCTGACCGACCTCGTGACGGCGGGCGAGGTGACGTTCGAGACGGCGATGGCCGCGGCCACGAACCCGTCCGATTTCGAGCTCAAGATGCGCATGTTCCGGAAGGTGGCCTCGCCAGCGAGCGCGCCGGCGCCCACGCAGCCCAACGAAGGCGAGCCCGCCGTCGCCGGTGCGGATCACGGCATGGACGGCATCAGCCAGGGCGGCGCCTTCGACTTCCTCGGCCAGTGATCGACCTGCGCGGCGTCCTCGGCCCGGTCGTCACCCCGTTCGACGCGACTGGTGAGGTGGATGCCGCCGGCTTCGCGGCGAACGTCCGCGCGCACCTCGCGGCGGGATTGCATGGCATCGTGGTCGCCGGGTCCACCGGCGAGGCCGCGCTGCTGGACGAACGCGAGCGGATGCATCTCGTCGAGGTGGCACGCAGGGAGATGGCCGACCGACGAACCCTCATCGTCGGCACGGGCGGCGAGTCCACGCGTGGCGTGATTGCGCGCAATCGCGCCGTGGCTGAGCGCGGTGCGGACGCGGTGCTCGTGGTGGCGCCCCACTACTACACCGGCGCGATGACGAACGACGCGCTGCGCGCGCACTACATGCGCATCGCCGACGCGAGCCCGGTGCCGGTGATGCTCTACACCATCCCCAAGTACATGCACTTCGCCCTGCCGCCGGAACTGGTGGCCGAGCTGGCGACGCACGGCAACATCGTCGGAATGAAGGACAGCGCGGGAGATGCCGAGCTGTTCGCGTGCTACCTGGAGTCGAAGAGCGACAGCTTCCGCGTGCTGACGGGGAGCGCCGGCCTGCTGAAGGAAGCGCTGCGCATGGGCGCCGATGGGGCGATCCTGGCCGCGGCGCTGTTCGCGCCGAGCCTCGCACTCGACGTGCTGGCGGCCGTGCGGGACGGCGACGTGGCGCGCGCCGACCAGACGCAGGCGCGCCTTGCACCGCTGGGTGCGCGCATCGTCGGGGCGATGGGCGTGCCCGGGGTGAAGGCGGCCCTCGACGCCGTGGGGCTGCACGGGGGCGAGCCGCGTGCTCCGCTGCAGCCGCTGGACGTCCAGATGGACGGCGAGCTGCGTACGCTGCTCGCCGCCGCCGGACTCTCGACGAAGGACTGACCGTGCGCGGCGCCGCCGCGGTTGGCGCAGGCCACCTTGCAGCGCTGGCGCGCGAGCCGCGACCCGCGGGAAGTGCCGCGGAGGAGGCGGCGCGGCTCTACGCCGAGCGGGTCCTCACGGACGCCGGCTTCTCGGTTAGTCGCGAGCCCTTCGCCTATTCCACCTTTCCCGGGCGGTACGGCACGCCGATCGGCGGCGCGATCGCCGCGGTCGTGGTGCTCGTCGCGGCGGCGGTGGGGATCGCTACGGGCGCCAGGTACGCGCCGCTCGCCGCACTCGTGGTGGGGCTCCTCGTGCTCGCCGCCTTCGCGTGGAGCATGCTGGGCGACGCGGTGCTCACCCTGCCGGTGGCGCGGGCCACCGGAGTGAACGTCGTGGCGACGCGCGGCGGGGAGGCGCCGCGCGTGTGGCTCGTGGCGCACCTGGACAGCAAGTCGCAACCGGTGCCGTCGCTGCTGCGCGTGGTCGGCGTGATGATGCTCGTCTCGGCGCTCGTCCTGGCGATCGTCGCCGCGGTGCTGCAACTCGCATCGCTGCCGAACCGTATGGTCTGGTGGGTCGCAGTGCTCGATGCACTCGCTGGCGCGGCGCCGGTGCTGGCGAGCGTGGTGAGCGCCCGGTCGCCGGGCGCACTCGACAACGCGTCCGGGGTAGCCGCCGTCCTCGCTGCCGCTGAGCTGCTGCCCCCCCGGGCGGCGGTGGGCATCCTGGTGTCGAGTGCCGAAGAGCTGGGCCTGGCCGGAGCGCGCGCGTGGGCCACGACACGCGCGCCGGGAGTGGCGCTCAACTGCGATGGCGTGGACGACGAGGGAGACCTGACGATCATGCATGGATCGAACGCACCAACCGACGTGATGGACGCCGTGAGGAGAGTCGCGGCGCGCGACGTGCACGTGCGCCGCATGCCGCTCGGGCTGCTCACCGATTCGGTGGCGCTCGCCGACCGCGGCTGGCGCGCGATCACTGTCAGTCGCGGCTCCCTCGCGTCGCTGCGTCGCGTTCACACGCCCGACGACTCGCTCGAGATGCTGCGAGGCACCGGCATCCAGGAAACGGCAATCGTGCTGGCACGCGCGGCGGAGGCGCTGAGCTGATGGAAGTACTGATCCTGCTGCTGGTGATCGTGCTCGGCCTGATCATGATCCCGTTCGGCCTTCCAGGCACGTGGATCATCGCCGCCGGCGCACTCGGCTATTCGCTGCTCGTGCCGGGCTCGATCTCCATCGTCACGGTGGTGATCGTGGTCGTGCTCGCGCTGATCGGGGAGCTGATCGAGTTCTCGCTCACGGCGAAGTACACGAAGAAGTACGGTGGCTCGCGGCGCGCGAGCTGGGGAGCGATCATCGGCGGGATGATCGGGGCCATCGTCGGGGTGCCGGTGCCGGTGGTGGGCTCCGTGGTGGGCGCCTTCGCCGGCGCGTTCGTGGGGGCATTCGTGGCGGAGCTGACGAAGAGCAGCGCCGGCAGCGCGACGCGCGTGGCGACGGGCGCGCTGATCGGGCGCGCAGTGGCCGCGGCGATGAAGGTGGGGATCGGGCTCGCCATGGCGGCGTGGGTGCTGTTCGCGGCGATGATCTGAAGAATTGACTTCACCCTGTCCGGACCTAGATTGAACCAACGCCCCGCGCCCGCGGGGCGTTTTTCATTTCCGCCAGAGCCCGTACGGGAGCATCATGTTCGGTCCGGATTCACGTGTCGTGGTGGTCGTTGGCGCCCAGTGGGGTGACGAAGGGAAGGGCAAGCTGGTGGACGTGCTCGCCGAGCGCGCCGACTGGGTGGTCCGTTACCAGGGGGGCGCCAATGCAGGACACACGGTGGACCTCGGCGACCGCAGCTTCGTGCTGCACCAGATTCCGAGTGGCATCCTGCATTCCGGCGTGCGATGCGCAATCGGCAATGGCGTGGTGCTCGACCCCGACACGCTGTTCGAGGAGATCGACGGCCTCGTCAAGGCGGGGATCGACGTGGAGGGCCGGCTCTACGTGAGCGAGCGTGCCCACCTCGTGCTGCCATACCACAAGATGGTGGACGCGGCGAGCGCGTCGAGCAAGGCGATCGGCACCACGGGGCGTGGCATCGGGCCCGCGTACGAGGACAAGGTGGCGCGCCGCGGCGTGCGCGTGCTCGACCTCCGTCATCCGGAGCGCCTGCGCGAGGTGGTGGAGCGTGGCGCCGAGAACGCGCGCTCGCGCCTGGCTCGCAGCGGATCGGACAAGGTGGTGGACGTGGATGCCGTGCTCGCACAGCTGGACCGGCTGGGCAAGCGGCTCCTGCCACTCGCCGAGGACGTGAGCCTGATGATCCACCGCGCGCTCAAGGCGCGGGCGGCGATCCTGCTGGAGGGCGCGCAGGGTTCGCTGCTGGACATCGATCACGGCACCTACCCGTACGTGACGTCGAGCAGCACCACGGCTGGCGGTGCGGCAATCGGGGTCGGGATCGGGCCGAACGAGATCGACGCGGTGGTCGGGGTGGTGAAGGCGTACACGACGCGCGTCGGGAACGGACCGTTGCCGACGGAGCTCGCCGAGCCGCTGCAGAGCGAGGTGCGCCGGCTGGGGAACGAGTTCGGCGCCACCACGGGGCGCGCCCGCCGCTGTGGCTGGTTCGATGCGCTGGTGGTGAAGTACGCCACGCGCGTGAACGGGCTCAGCGACCTGGCGGTGACGAAGCTCGATGTGCTCGATACGCTGGAGAAGGTGGCGATCTGCACCGGCTACGAGATCGACGGCGAGCTGCACGAGGATTTTCCCGGGGACCTGCTGGCGCTGGAGAAGGTGGTGCCGCGCTACGAGTGGCTGGACGGCTGGCAGACCAGCACGGCGGAGGCGCGGACGCTGGAGGAGCTGCCGAAGCAGGCGCGGGTGTACCTGGACCGGATGCAGGAGCTGGTGGAGGCGCCGATCACGTACGTGTCGGTCGGGACGAGGCGGGAGCAGATCATTGGCATTTGAGCGCGTTTCGAACTGCCACTACGGTACATGGTACACGGTACCTCGTACTGGGTACCGGGTACGGTACCCAGTACCCGGTACGAGGTACCAGATACCATTTATCGCTTGGCAGTGAGCCCTACAGAGATCCCTCTCGACCTCGTCATCGTCGGCTCCGGCCCCTGCGGCCTGGCGGCCGCAATCTCGGCGCAGCGCGCCGGCCTCACCGCGCGCGTGTTCGACGCCGGCGCGGTGGTCAGCACCATCACCCAGTACCCGTACTACGTCAGCTTCTTCTCCACGGCGGAGAAGCTCTCGCTGGGTGACGTGCCCTTCGTCGTCGCCGTGGGAAAGCCGACGCGGCGTGACGCACTGGCGTACTACCGGGCGATCGTGAAGCACTTCGGGCTCGACGTCCACCAGTACGAGCGCGTGGTGCGGCTGGAGCGGGTGGAGGACGGGTTCATCGTGCACAGCGTGACGCTCGAAGGCGCGGCGCGCGAGACGCGGGCGCGCAACGTGTGCGTCGCCACCGGCTATTTCGGCTCGCCGAACTACCTGGGTGTGGAAGGCGAGCAGCTGCCACAGGTGAGCCACGTCTACCGCGAGGGCCACGGCGCGTTCGACCAGGATGTCGTGGTCGTGGGCGGCGGGAACTCGGCGGCCGAGGCGGCGCTGGACCTGTGGCGCGCCGGCGCGCGGGTGACGCTCGTGCACTTCGGGCCGACGTTCGACAAGAAGATCAAGCCGTGGGTGCTCCCCGACCTGCAGAACCGGATCAAGGAAGGAGCGATCGCGGCGCGGTGGGAGAGCCGGGTGCAGCGCATCGAGCCCGGCGCGGTGGTGATCCGCGGCCCGCGGGGCGACGAGCGGCTGCCGGCGCGGTTCGTGTACGTCATGACGGGCTTCGCGCCGAACATGGAGCTGCTGCGCGACGTGGGCGTGCCGATCGATCCGGACACCGGCATTCCCGCGCACGACCCGGACACGCTGGAAACGACGATTCCCGGATTGTTCATCGCCGGCGTGGTGGCGGCGGGCTACGACGCGAACAAGGTGTTCATCGAGAACGGCCGCTTCCACGGCGACCGGATCGTGGCGCGGCTACTCGGCCGGCCGGTGCCGCCGCCGCCCCGCCTGAGCGCCGAGCTCGATACCTGAGTAACTTTGCGGGTTCGGGACGCGGCGTCGCTCGACGCGCGCCCCGGGGCCGGCACCGCATCCAGCGGCGCTGCCTTTTCCCTGTCGCACTCAACAACCGATGGCTGCCAGTACTCAACCCGACGTGATGGACAAGCTCGTGTCGCTGTGCAAGCGGCGCGGCTTCATCTTCCAGAGCTCCGAGATCTATGGGGGCACGGGCTCCGTCTGGGACTATGGCCCGCTCGGCGTCGAGTTGAAGAAGAACCTGAAGGACGCCTGGTGGCGCTCCATGGTCCGGATGCGCGACGACGTCGTCGGGCTCGACGCCGCCATCCTCATGCATCCGCGGGTGTGGGAAGCGAGTGGCCACGTGGCCGGCTTCACCGACCCGCTGGTGGACTGCAAGACGTGCAAGGGCCGCTTCCGCGCCGACAAGCTCGAGGACGCGCGCTGCCTCCTGAAGCCGAGCAAGCGGCCGGGCGAGACCGAGCAGTGCCAGCTCACCGAGCCGCGCTCGTTCAACCTCATGTTCAAGACGTTCATGGGCCCGGTCGAGGAGACTGCGTCCGTGGTCTACCTGCGTCCGGAGACGGCGCAGGGGATCTTCGTGAACTTCCTGAACGTGCAGCAGAGCACGAGGCAGAAGGTGCCGTTCGGCATCGCGCAGATCGGGAAGGCGTTCCGCAACGAGATCACGCCGGGGAACTTCATCTTCCGCACGCGCGAGTTCGAGCAGATGGAGATGCAGTTCTTCGTCGAGCCCGGATCGGACATGGAGT
>DASUXT010000053.1:0-2821 GCA_036377775.1 Gemmatimonadaceae bacterium
CCGAGCCCGGCGTGCACCGCCAGTACGGCACGCCGCAGAAGATCGGCAGCGGCATGGTGCGCACGTACGTGGTGCTGGACCAGAAGAACAGCGGCGCACCGCTCGAGGTTGGTGTCGCGCTCAGCGAGGGCGCCATGGACAACCTTCCCGCACCGGTGCCGGGCACGATGAACATGCACATGTTCCTGCTCGACATGCCGGCGCAGAACCCCACGCCGTACAAGTTCGTGCAGTTCGACTGGAACCCGATGGGCCACGAGCCGGCCGGCGTGTACGACCTGCCGCACTTCGACTTCCATTTCTACACGGTGTCGAAGGCCGTGCGCGCGTCGATCCTGCCGAGCGATCCGCAGTACGCGGCGAAGGCAGCCAGCTTCCCGGCGCCGGAGTACCGGCCGCCCTTCTACATCGACGCGGCCACGCCGGCCGGCATCACTCCCGCCCAGGCGTCCGTGCCGCAGATGGGGCTGCACTGGCTCGACGTCCGCTCCCCCGAGCTGCAGGGGATGGCGGGCAACCCGGCCGGGTTCAAGCCGTTCACGAAGACCTTCATCTACGGCTCGTGGGATGGCCAGTTCATCTTCGACGAGCCGATGATCACGCGCGCCTACATCATGGAGAAGCGCTCGGCCACCGATGCAGCGGTGCGCGACGAGATCATTCCCGTGCCCACGGCGCAGCGCTACAGCCCGGCCGGATACTATCCCTCGGCGTATCGCATCGCGTGGGACGCGCAGGCGAAGGAGTATCGGGTGTCGCTGGTGCAGCTGAGCTGGCGGGACTGAGGTCGCTCGAGCGTAGCGGAACAGGGGTGATTCCCGTACGCGGGAATCACCCCTGTTCGTTCATGACCTCGGCGAAGAAGCGCTGGACGTCGAGCACGAACGGCTCCGTCGCACCCGCAGGGCGCCACGCGAGCGATGCATCGATGATCTCCGGCCGGTCCTCGCCGGACTTCCACCGCTCGATGATCCGGGCGTCGAGATCCACGATCCAGTACTCCGGCACGTGCCGCTGGTACAGCGGTCGCTTGCGCACGCGGTCGTGACGGCTGCTGCTCGGCGAGAGCACCTCGATGGTCAGCAGGAGGGAGAACGAGGGGAGCCCCTCGCGCTGCAGCCGGCGTCCTTCGTCGCTGGAGATGACGAAGATGTCGGGTTGGGTGATCGTCTCCGGCTCGAGCTCCACGTCGAACGGCGAAGCGAGCGCTTCGCCCACACGCTCGCGCTCGAGGTACGCCGCGAGGGCATACTGCAGTCGGCCGACCGCCCGCTGATGCGGATACCCCGGCGAGGGCGTCACGAGCAGCTCGCCATCCACCAGCTCGTACCTCGGCGAGGCGAGCGGGCTCTCCTCGATGAGCGCGCGAACCTCGCGCGCCGTCCAACGGCGTTCCGCGGCTGGCATGCCCATAATCTGCTCGGCGCTCGGCGTTCTCCGCCACTCGGCATGCCGTCACGGTAGTGGCGGCTTCGCGCGACGCGTCATAATCTCAGCGCGTGCCGGATCAGAACTTTTTCGACCCCACCGAAGCGGCGGAGCGGCTGAGGCAGCTCGCCCACGACTGGAAGGAAGTCACGGCGAACGAGCGGTCGGTCTTCCAGGCCTGGTTCGTCCGATTCTGCGAGGCTCTCGGCGTGGACCCGCCTGTGCCGCCGACGGACCGTTACAGGTTCGAATTGCCCGTACACATCATCGATCGGGAAGGGCGGGAGTCCGTCAACTACATCGACTGCTGGAAGGCTGGCCACTTCGCCCTCGAGGCCAAGGCGTCCGGTGCCGGCAGCGCTCCGCTCGGCGAGCGTGACGACACCCTGCTGCGCAAGGCATTTGGCCAGGTGCGCAACTACGTGGCGCATGTTTCCGGTGATGCGCCTCCGTATTTGATGGTGGTGGACGTGCCGCGCCTTCTCATCGTGTGGGACCGATGGAGCGGCGCATACGGGGACTACGCCGCCGGACGTCGGATCCCGCTCGCCACGCTGCACGAGCGGCCCGACGACATCGCGCTGCTGTTCGACATCTTCGAGCAGCCGCAGGTGCGCGATCCCCGCGGGAGGGCACGGGCGGTGACGACGGAGATCGCCGGCGGCCTGGCGCGACTGGCCGCCGAGCTGGAGGACCGTGGCTTCGACACCGAGCGCGTGGCGCGCTTCCTCATGCGCTGCGTGTTCTCGTGCTTCGCGGAAGACGTCGGCCTCCTGCCGGACAACCTCTTCCGTCGCACCCTCGAGACGGCGCGCGCATCGCGCGACCATCATCAGCTCGAGGCCGCGCTCACCCTGCTGTGGCGCACGATGGACAGCGGCGGGATGTACGGCGCCGAGGCGCTGCGGCGGTTCAACGGGCACTTCTTCCGGAGCGTGGAGGCGCTTCCGCTCGAGGCGCGCGACGTCGAGCTCCTGATCGAGGCGTCGAAGCACGACTGGTCGCACGTGGAGCCGAGCATCTTCGGCACGCTGCTCGTGCGCGCGCTGGACCCTGAGGAGCGTCACCGCCTGGGCGCCGAGTACACACCGCGGGCGTACATCGAGCGGCTCGTGGAGCCGACGGTGGTGGAACCGATCCGCGAGCGGTGGACGGCGGTGCAGGGAGCGGTGCTGCAGCTGGAGGCGACGGGGAAGAAGCGCGACCACGCCGCCGCGGTGAAGCAGCTGCGCGACTTTCATGATTGGATGCGCGGCCTGTCCTTTCTCGATCCGGCGTGCGGGAGCGGCAACTTTTTGTACGTGACGATGGCGGCGGTGAAGCGGATCGAGCTCGAGGTGCTGAACGAGATCCAGCGTCTGTCACATGGACAGGGCGGCCTCGTGCTCGACGA
>DASUXT010000054.1:0-2129 GCA_036377775.1 Gemmatimonadaceae bacterium
GCTGTGCATCCCCTTCGACTGGAACGCCGGTCGCGGCGGCCGGCGTGGGGGTGGTGACAGCGGGCCGAGCGATCCTACCCAGGGCGGGATGGAGCAGGCGTACGTGGTGGGGGGCGGGGAGCCGGGATACATCGCGCCCGATCCGCGCGACCCCGACCTGTTCTACTCCGGCGCCAACAACGGCAGCTACCTCGACAAGTTCAACCGCCGGCTCGGCACGTCGCGCGAGGTGAACCCGTACCCCTGGTTCTACTCCGGCGAGCCGTCGAGCGCGATCCGCGAGCGGTGGCAGTGGACGTACCCGATCCTCTTCTCGCCGGTGGACCCGAAGGCGCTCTACGTGTCGTCGCAGCGGCTGTGGAAGACGACCGACGGCGGCCAGACGTGGACGGCATTGAGCGGCGACCTCACGCGCCACGACCCGAAGACGATGGGACACTCCGGCGGCCCGATCACCGGCGACATGAACGGCCCCGAGGTGTACGGCACGATCTTCAGTGTGGGCCCGTCGAAGCGCGACGTGAACGTGATCTGGACGGGCTCCGACGACGGGCTCGTCTACGTGACACGTGACGGCGGAAAGACGTGGACCAACGTCACGCCGCCCGGCATGCCCGAGCTCGGCCGCGTGAGCCAGATCGACGCGTCGGCGTTCGAGACGGGGCGCGCGTACGTGTCGGTGCGCCGCCCGCTGCTCGACGACCGCGCGCCGTACATCTTCAGGACCACGGACTACGGCCGCACCTGGACGAAGATCGTCAACGGCATCCGTCCCGACGCCTACGTGCACGTGGTGCGTGAGGACTCCACGCGGCGCGGCCTGCTCTACGCCGGCACGCAGCACGGCGTGTACGTGTCGTACGACGACGGCGCCTCGTGGCAGTCGCTCGCCCTCAACATGCCCGACGTCCCCGTGGCCGACCTCATCGTCCAGGGGAACGAGCTCGTGATCGCCACCCACGGCCGCGGCTTCTGGGCGCTCGACAACGTGGCGCCGCTGCGCCAGTGGACGCCGACGGTGGCGAGCGAGGCGCTGCACCTGTTCACGCCGCCGCGCGCCGTGCGGTCGGGGCCGAACCTCGTGCTGAGCTGGTACAGCAAGGACAAGCCGACGACGACGAAGCTCGAGGTCCTCGACTCCACGGGCACGGTGCTGCGCACGATGGTGCAGGACTCCACGCACGTGGACTCGCTGGCGAAGGACGCCACCCACGCCGACAGCGCGCGCGTGGACTCCATGCGGACCGCGGCGGCGAGCGTGCGCCGCTACGCGGGGGGCTTCCTGCCGAAGCCGGTGAAGGGGCTCAACGACGTGTCGTGGGACCTGCGCGCGCAGGGAGTGCAGAGCTTCCCCGGCATGATCCTCTGGGGCGGCGGCACGTCCGGCCCGGTGCTCCCGCCGGGGCGCTACACGATTCGGGTGACCGCGGACTCGCACGTCGCCACCGCGCCGGTGACGATCGTGCGCAACCCGCGCCTCCCCGTGACCGACGCCGACCTCCGCGCGCAGTACGCCTTCTCGCGCAAGGTGCGTGACCGGGCGACGGATGCGAATCGCCGCGTGATCGAGATCCGCCGCGTGAAGGCGCAGCTCGACGATCGGGAGTCTCGCTCGAGCGACGCCGCGCTCCGCGCCGCCGGCGACACGCTCGTGACGCACGCGTCCAACGTGGAGGAGAAGATCTACCAGGTGCGCAACCGCAGCGGGCAGGACCCGCTCAACTTCCCGATCAAGGTCAACAACCGCCTTTCCACGCTGCTCTCGATGAACGAGCAGGGCGACGGCCGCCCGACGAGCCACATGGACGACATCTACGGCATCCTGACGCGCGAGCTCGCGGGTTACGAGACGGAGCTGAAGCAGGTGTGGAGCACGGATCTGCTGCGGGTGAACCGGGAGCTGGGCCGACTGAGCCTCCCGCCGCTCGATCCGCAGTGTACGGAGGTGAAGGGGTGCGCGGCAAAGCCGTAATGGAGCAGAACGTTCCCGCAGGGGGTGTACGCCCCCTGTCGGGACCTGCAGTCCGTACGGTGGTCGCTGAGCTCCTCTCCTTGCATGACTCCGTGGCGAGTGGCTCCGCCGCCGGCGCACTCTGACGACACGGAGCCAAGCCACCCCAACGCCCCGG
>DASUXT010000055.1:0-14484 GCA_036377775.1 Gemmatimonadaceae bacterium
AGGAGCGGAGAGCGATTCATGTTGTGAGCGATCGACGAGAGAGGGAGGGGCGTCAGACGACGGCACGTAGTGCGCGCACGAGCCCGTCGAGGAGTTGGGCGCCCCCGAGCCGCGTGAGCTTGAGCGAGAGCGGGTGCGCACGTCGCACTTCCGCCTGGAACTGGACTTCGTGGAACGCCGCGGAGAGCCCTTTCATTCTGGGAATCGCGGAATCCCTAAAGGTAATACGGGCTTCTTCGCCTCGCACAAGGATGCCTTCGATGCCGAGCGTACCCCCGACGATGCGGAGAAGTGCCATGCCGAGCATCGCCTCCGCCGGTGGCGGGAGGGGTCCGAAGCGGTCTCGCAGCTCGGCGCGGAGCGCCTCGATCTCCTCGGGAGATTCGAAGCGGGCGAGCCGCTTGTAGACGTCGAGCTTCGCCTCGTGCGACTGGATGTAGTCGTCGGGGAGATAGGCGGGGATGTCCATCGAGACGTCGGCGGGCTGGGGGCGCGGCGCCGCCTCGCCGCGCATGAGGCGCTGCACCGTCTCGTCGAGCATGCGGAGGTAGAGGTCGAAGCCGACGGCGTGGACGTAGCCCGACTGCTCGGCGCCGAGCAGGTTCCCTGCCCCGCGCATCTCCATGTCCTTGAGGGCGATCTTGTAGCCGGCCCCGAGCTCGGTGTGGTGCTCGAGCACACGCAGGCGGCGCTCGGCGTCCGGATCGACGTTCGTGTCGGGAACCAGGAGATAGCAGTAGGCCCGCCGGTGCGACCGGCCCACGCGGCCGCGAAGCTGGTAGAGCTGCGCCAGGCCGAGGGTGTCGGCGCGGTTGACGAACATGGTGTTGGCGTTCGGCACGTCGAGACCACTCTCCACGATGAGGGTGGAGACGAGGACGTCGATCTCGCCGCTCACGAAGCGGTGCATGATCTCCTCGAGCTCGCGCTCTCGCATCTGGCCGTGCGCGACGGCGATGCGGGCGCGTGGCACGATGCGGCGAAGGTGGTCGGCCGTGGCGACGATGGTCTCGATGCGGTTGTGGACGAAGAACACCTGGCCACCGCGATCGAGCTCGCGCGCGATGCCTTCCTCGAGCAGCCCGTCGTCGCTCACCTCCACGTACGTCAGCACGGGCGAGCGATCACGGGGCGGCGTCTGCATGAGGGTCATGTCGCGCAGGCCGGCGAGCGAGAGGTGCAGCGTACGGGGGATCGGCGTGGCGGTGAGCGTGAGCACGTCGGTCTCCAGCTTCAGGTGCTTGAGCCGCTCCTTGTGCTTCACGCCGAAGCGATGCTCCTCGTCGACGATGATGAGGCCGAGGTCGGCGAAGGTGACGTCAGGACTGAGGAGGCGATGAGTGCCGATGACGATGTCCACCTTCTTCGCGGCGAGGTCGGCGATGGTGGCCGCCTGCTCCTTCGCGCCCTGGAACCGACTGAGCACGGCGATGCGCACGGGGAAGTCGGCGAGACGCTCGGTGAAGGTGCGTGCGTGCTGGTCGGCGAGGATGGTGGTGGGGACGAGGACGGCGACCTGGCGTCCGCTCTGGACGGCCTTGAATGCGGCGCGCACCGCGATCTCCGTCTTCCCATAGCCCACGTCGCCGACGAGGAGGCGGTCCATGGGGCGCGTGCTCTCCATGTCGCCCTTCACGTCGGTAGTGGCCTTGCGCTGGTCGGGCGTGTCCTCGAACAGGAAGCTGCTCTCGAGTTGGCGCTGCCACGCGGTGTCGGGCACGTGCGCCGGCCGCGACGCCACCTTGCGACGCGCGTAGAGGTCGAGGAGCTCGAGCGTCATCTCCTGGATCGCGGCGCGCGTGCGATCCCGCTGCGTGGCCCAGCGGCGGCCGCCGAGCTTGTGCAGGCGCGGCGGGGGCACGTCCTCGCTGACATCGTCGGCGCCGCGGTAGCGCTCGAGCTGGTCGATGCGATAGAGCGGGACGTTCAGGCGGTCGCCCCCCTCGTACTCGACCACCGCGACCTCGATCGTGCTCTGGCCGACGAAGATGGTTTCGATGCCCTTGTAGATGCCGACGCCGTGCTCGAGATGCACCACGTAATCGCCCTGCCGGAGCGCGAGCGATTCCACGCTGCCACTGACGTAGCGCCGCGCGCGACGCACGCGACGCTCACGGCGGAAGATCTCGTGGTCGGTGAGGACGCGAAGGCCGCGGCCGTCGGCGCCGGGAGGCAGGACGAATCCGCCGCCGAGCGCGCCCACGACGAGCGCCGCCGGCGACGGCTCCCACGCGTCCTCGTTCAGCAGCTCGTCCAGCCGCTCGCACTGCCCTTCGTTGTCGCAGAGCACCACGGTGGGGACGCCATCGCGGACGAGCTTGCGCAGCCGCTTGATGTCGCGATCGATCGGCTCGGGCTCGCGCAAGGGAAACGCGACGTCCGGCGGCTCGGCGGCGGGGTCCACGAAGCGCAGCGCTCCGAAGGCGTTCAGCGTGGTCGCCGCCTGCTCCGGGGATTCGAAAAGCTCCTCGCGCGCGGCGACGTCCTCGCCGCGGCGGCGGGCGAGGTCCAGGTGGTGTGCGGCTTCGTCCCAGGTGCGCCTGAGCTCCGGGACGATGTGCGTGCCCACCGGCTGGACGAGCAGCGTGTCGGGCGGAAAGAGCGCCGACACGGCGAGGCGCTCGCCGTTGGTGGCGTCCTCGCGCACCTGGCCATCGACGGGGAGCACGACGGCGACCTCCACAGCGCGCGTGGAGCGCTGCGTGGACAGATCGAAGTGACGCAGGTCCTCGATCTCGTCGCCCCAGAACTCGAGGCGCACGGGATCGGTCATGCCGAAGGAATAGATGTCGAAGATGCCGCCGCGCAGGCTGAACTGCGCGACGTCCTCCACCATCGGCACGCGCTCGAAGCCGATGCGCTCGAGATGCTCCGCCAGCTCACCGGGGCGTCGCACGTCACCCTTCCGCAGCTCGACCCGCAGCTCCTGGAGCGCGCCGGGAAGCCGCGTGCGCTCGAGCAGGGCGCGTGGCGTGGTGACGAGCACACGCACGTCGCCGCGCGCCAGACGCGCGAGCGTTTCGACGCGTTCGCCAGCCACCTCCACGTGTGGCTCGGCTTCACCGAATCCCTCGCGCGGCGGATACAGCGCCACCGGGGTCTCGTCGAGGATGGTGTGCAGGTCGGCGAGCATGCGCTCCGCCTGTGGCAGGCCATCGGCGACGACGACGAAGAAGCGCGTGGGCAGGCGCCGCGCGAGGGCGGCGACGGCGACGGCGTCGGCGGAGCCGGGAAGGCCGGCCGCGAGGAGCTCGCCCCGTGGAGAGGGAAGCGTGTTGACGAGTCGCGTGAACGCGGGCAGGCGTTCAATCGCGTCCAGCAGGGTAGGGAGCGACACTATGCGGCAGTGGAACGGGATGCGCGGAGGACGAGCGCTTCCGCGATGAGAAACAGCAAGGCGAGCACGAGGAGGGGCGCGACGGCGGGATGGCGGGCACCCACGGCAAAGGTGGACCGCACCAGCGCGTCGGCGTCGGACGCGCCCGCACCGCCATTTCCGCCAAGGCGTGCGGCGAGCCGGCTGGCCGACAGGCGAGCGAGGTCCGATTCGGACTCGGGCGCTTCCACGACGAGCGCACCGACGCGGCGACCGGCACGCAGGAAGAACCACACTCCGCGTTCGGCCGGAGCCGTGATGCGATCTCCGGCAACGGAGCGGCGCGCACCCGATTCCAGCTCGATCGCATCGACGCCGGTCGGGAGGGCAATGGACTGACCGGGCGTGGCAGCCACGGGCGGGCCGACGTCGCCAGATGGGGCGCCCAGGCGCTGACCGAGCACGTCGGCGAGCCAGGGAAGGAAGGCGGCGCGGAGCGGCAGGTTGGTGAACTGCGGATCGACGGGAGAGCCAACCAGCACGTAGCCAGCACCGGCGACGATCCACGGGTCGCCATTCGCCGTCGCGAGTGTGTCCGTCATCGCCGCGCCTTGCGCAACGAGGCGATAGCGACGCGAGACGCTCACATCCTCGAGCCGCGCGCCGCGCGCGAGACCAGGGGCGCTCACCAATGCGCCGAAACGCCACGGCACACCGAGGCGAGCGAGGGCGCGATTGGCGGCGCCGAGCCGAAGTGGGTCGGAGGGAGCGAGGAGAAGTGCCGGGAGAGCGCTCGCCTGGTCAGCAGGAGCAATCCTGATGTCGGCACCCCGCACGGCGCGACCGTCCGCGACCAGGGTGGCGACCGCAGTGGCGACGAAGGGACCGACGGCCGGATCCACCGAGACCACTGGTGGCGCGCCGATCCAGAGGGCGAAATGGCGCGCGTTGTCGGCAGGAAAATCGTCTGGCTCGAGCTCGACGCGCCCCGCCTGCCATCCCCGCTCGGAAGGCGCGAGGCGAACGGTGATCGCCTCGTCGCGCGCGGCCAGCCCGCGCGCCGCGGTGCGCTCCCCGAGCACGATGCGATACCCGACGGAATCGGGTGAGGCGAGACGCGCGACGACCGCGCCACGCGGCGTCCATCGCGCCGGCTGCGCCTCGACCGCAGTCACGGCACGATTGGGAGGCGGATCGCCGCGCGGCACGAGCACCCTGACGGCGTCAGGAACGCGGCGCGCTGCACTCCACGCGCTCTGCTGCCCATCGGTAATCACGGCGAGCACTCGTGCAGGAAGTGCCGCGGCGCCGACGGCGGCGGAGGCACGCGCCACGGCGAGCGGCAGATCGCCAGCACCCTCGATGGGAGTGATGCGCGCGAGCTCGGCGAGCAGGGCGTCACGCGTGCCTGCCTGCAGGCGGCCGTCAGCAGTGGCGAGCCACAGCCGGTCAGCGGGGGTGGCGGCTTCGAGCACGGCGCGGGCGGCCGCCCGGAGCTGGTCGAACACCGGTCGTCCGTTGCCGACGGCAGTGGTGGACAGCGAGTTGTCGAGCACGACGGCCACGGCCGTCGCGCCGTGGCCGCTCCCGACGCCACGCACGAACGGCCGCGCCGCGGCGAGGGCGAGGGCGAGCAGAAGCAGCACCCGCAGCAGCATGAGCAGCAGGTTGCGCAGCCGGAGCGAACGGCTGTGCTCGCGCTCGGCACGCTGGAGGTAGCGCGCAGCGGGAAACTCCACGCGCGTCGAGACGTTGCGTCGCATCAGGTGGAGCAGGAGCGGCACGGCGGCGGCGCCGGCGAGCAGCAGCCAGAGGGGCGCGAGGAAGCTCACGGACGGCGCTGCCTGGCGTCGAAGGCACGGCGAAGCGGCATGGCGTACGGCTGGTCGGTGAGCACGAGCTCGTAGCGTGCCCCCATCGCGCCCAGCGCGGTGCGCCATTCGTCGATCACCGTGCTCACGGTCCGCTCGTAGGCCGCGCGTACGTCGCCCGAGGCGGGCACGGCCAGCCCGGATTCGGGATCGGCGAACTGCGCCTCGCCGGCAATGGTGAAGGACCGCTCGGCGGGATCCATGATGTGCAGCACGGTGAGGTCGTGCCCCGCGGCGCGAAGGCCGCGCAGGGCGGGGAGCGCCGCGTCCACATCCACCAGGAGATCGCTGAGCAGGATGATCATGCCGCGACGGGTGACGAGCCGCGCCGCCTGGGCGAGGGCAGCGGCCACGTCGGACGCACGGCCCCCGGAGGGCTCGGCGAGCGCGGCGAGGACGCGCCGCCACTGCGTGGTGCGGGCGCGCGGCGGGACGCTGGTGCGCACGGCGTCATCGAAGCGCACGAGGCCAACGGCGTCGCGCTGCCGAAGGAGCAGCAGTGCGAGGGCGGCGGTGAGCTGTTCGGCGTAGCCCCGCTTCGTGAGCCGTTCGGCAGCGGGGGCGCCGCGCCAGTCCATGGAGCGGCTCACGTCCAGGATGAGGGTCGCGCGAAGGTTGGTCTCTTCCTCGTACTGCTTCACCACCCAGCGGTCGGCGCGCGCGGCGATCTTCCAGTCCACGTAGCGCAGGTCGTCGCCAGGCTGATAGGGACGAAAATCGGCGAACTCCACCGAGAACCCCTTGCGAGGGGACCGGTGCAGTCCGCTGAGAAAGCCATCGACGACCCACCGCGCGATGACCTCCAGGTGGCCGAGCGACGCGAGCGACGCAGGGTCCTGGAGATCCGCGCGAACCGCGGAAGACTCCATTGCAGCGCGAAAGGTAGGCGGGCGCGGGGCGACCGATCAACCTGCTATATTTCAAGGCTGCAAAGTCGCCACCGTCTCACTCCGCATGCCGTGAAGCTCGATCACATCCGCAATTTCTGCATCGTCGCCCACATCGACCACGGGAAGTCCACCCTGGCCGACCGCCTCATCGAGGAGACGGGGATGCTGCAGAAGCGCGAAATGAAGTCCCAGGTCCTCGATACGCTGGACCTGGAGCGCGAGCGTGGCATCACGATCAAGCTGAACGCGGTCCGCATGTCGTACCGCGCGAAGGACGGCGAGGAATACGAGCTCAACCTGATCGACACGCCGGGCCACGTGGACTTCACGTACGAGGTCTCGCGGTCGCTGGCGGCGTGCGAGGGGGCGATCCTCGTCGTGGACGCGTCGCAGGGGATCCAGGCGCAGACGCTCTCCAACCTGTTCCTCGCGCTCGATGCCGGGCTCGAGATCATCCCGATCCTGAACAAGATCGACCTGCCGGGCGCCGAGCCGGACCGTCGCGCGCAGGAAGTGGCGGACCTGCTCGGCGTGGACCCCGACAGCATTCTCAGGGTGAGCGCGAAGGCAGGCATCGGCATCCGGGAGCTGCTGGAGGCGGTGGTGGAGAAGGTGCCGGCGCCGGTGGGTGATCCATCGAAACCCCTGCGCGCGCTGATCTACGACTCGTACTACGACAAGTACCGCGGTGCCATCCCGAGCGTGCGCGTGGTGGACGGCGTGATCCGGAAGGGCACGCGCATCACCTTCGGCGCCTCCGAATCGGTGTACGAGGTGGACGAGGTCGGCTTCAACCAGCTCCGCCAGGTGGAGACGCAGCAGCTCGGGCCGGGCGAGGTGGGCTACGTGGTGGCGAGCGTGCGCTCGGTGGGCGAGACCCGCGCCGGCGACACGATCTTCGATGCCGACAACCACGCCGCCGAGCCGCTGCCCGGCTACCAGGCCGTGCGCTCGTTCGTGTTCGCCGGCATGTACCCCACCGACACGCAGCAGTACGAGACGCTGCGCGATGCCCTGGAGAAGCTGAAGCTCAACGACGCGTCGCTGAACTACGAGCCCGAGACCTCCACGGCGCTCGGCTTCGGCTTCCGCTGCGGGTTCCTCGGCCTGCTGCACATGGAAATCGTCCAGGAGCGGCTGACGCGCGAGTTCGACCTCGACCTCGTGCAGACTGTGCCGAGCGTGGAGTACCGCGTCTACAGGACCGACGGCACGATGGAGCTGGTGGAGAACCCGGCGCTCATGCCGAACATGGCGGTGGTGGAGCGGATCGAGGAGCCGTACGTGAAGGCGCGCATCATGGCGCCGTCGGACTACATCGGCCCGATCATGACGCTCGGCACCGAGCGGCGCGGCGTGTACAGGAACATGACGTACCTCGACCAGCAGCGGGTGGAGTTCGACTGGGAGTTTCCGCTCGGCGAGATCATCCTCGACTTCTTCGACCGCCTGAAGTCCATCAGCCGCGGCTACGCGTCGCTGGACTACGAGATGCTGGAGTACCGGGCGAGCGACCTCGTGCGGCTGGACATGCTGATCAACGGCGAGGCGATCGACGCGTTCAGCGTGATCTGCCACGAGGACAAGGCGTACGAGTGGGGACGCAAGATCGCGGACAAGCTCAAGGAGCTGATCCCGCGACAGCTGTTCGACGTGGCCATCCAGGCCGCGATCGGCACGAAGGTGATCGCGCGGCAGACGGTGAAGGCGGTGCGCAAGGACGTGCTGGCGAAGTGCTATGGCGGTGACATCACGCGGAAGCGCAAGCTCCTCGAGAAGCAGAAGGAGGGGAAGAAGCGCATGAAGCAGGTGGGCTCCGTGGAGATCCCGCAGGAAGCATTTCTCGCCGTCCTCCAGGTGGACTGACGAGGGCACGTGTCCTCGACGCTCGTCATCCAGACGTCATTCCTCGGGGACACCGTGCTCACGACGCCGCTGCTCGCACAGCTGGCGAACCGGGGGCCGGTGGACGTCGTCACCACGCCCGCGTCGGCCGCGCTGCTGGCGAACCATCCCGCGGTGCGCACCATCATCCCCTTC
The DNA here is from genome assembly GCA_036377775.1 of Gemmatimonadaceae bacterium. Classification (GTDB taxonomy): domain Bacteria; phylum Gemmatimonadota; class Gemmatimonadetes; order Gemmatimonadales; family Gemmatimonadaceae; genus AG11. The sequence continues at coordinate 8,118 of DASUXT010000055.1, forward strand.
GACAAGCGCGGCAGCGAGCGCGGAATCCGCGGCGTGCTGCGCCTGGCTCGCCGGCTGCGGCGCGCGCATTACGATCTTGCGCTGCTGGCCCAGGGCTCGTGGCGCAGTGCCGCGCTGGCCTTCCTCGCGCGCATCCCGGAGCGCGTGGGCTTCGACAGCTCGGCGGGCAAGCTGCTCTACACCACGCGCGTGCCCTATCGTGACGACCTCCATCATGCGGCGCGGCTGCTGATGCTCGGCCGGCCGAACGGGCGCGAGCCGACGCCGGAAGAGATGCGTCCGTCGCTCTCACCGGGCGAGGCAGAGCGAGTGGCGGTGGACGCGCTGCTGTCGCGGCACGGTGTGCAGGGCCGCGAGCGGCTGGTGGGAATCGCGCCGGGCAGCGTGTGGGGCACGAAGCGGTGGCCGTACTATCCCCAACTGGCGCAGCTGCTGGCCCCACATGGCCGCGTGGTGGTGCTGGGGAGCAGCAACGATTCTCCCCTCGCCGACGCGGTGACCGCCGCCGAGCCGTCGGCGATCGACGCGACGGGCGAGCTGTCGTTGCTCGCATCGGCGGAGCTGATCGGCCGCTGCGGGGTGGTGGTGACGAACGACTCCGCGCCGTTGCATCTTGCATCGGCCATGGGAACGCCGACGGTGGCGATCTTCGGCCCGACGGTGCCGGACTTCGGGTTCGGTCCGCTGGCGCCGCGCGCGTCGGTGGTGGGAGAGGATACCCTGCCCTGCCGACCGTGCGACCGTCACGGACCGCAGCACTGCCCGCTGGGGCACCATCGCTGCATGCGCGACCTCCCACCCCACCTCGTGGCCGAGCGCGCCCTCACGCTCCTTCTCACCCCGGACGTCCTGGCATGAGCACACCGCAGCGCAAGAAGTACATCGTCGGCGTGGATCTCGGTGGCACGAACATCGTGTCGGCCGCCATGACGGAGGATGGGAGCGAGATCCACGCGGTGCGAAGCATCCCGACGAAGTCGGAGTCGGGGGACGAGGGAGTCGCCGGCCGGATGGTGACGCTGGTGGAGGAGGTGATGGCGGAGACCGAGCGCGAAACGGGCGCGACGCGCCAGGACTTCATCGGCGTCGGTGTGGGCGCGCCCGGTCCGCTGGACCGCGAGCACGGCATCGTCCTCATCGCGCCCAACCTTGGCTGGCACAACTTCCCGCTGCGCCAGCGGATGCAGGACCGTCTGTCGCTGCCCACGTCGCTGGACAACGACGCCAACTGTGCGACGTTCGGCGAGTGGTGGCAGGGCGCGGCCCGTGGCGCGCGCAACGTGGTGGGACTGACGATCGGCACCGGGATCGGGGGCGGGCTGATCCTCAATGGCGCCTTGTACCACGGTTCATCCGACATGGCGGGCGAAGTGGGCCACACGACCATCGACATGAACGGGCGCTACTGCAAGTGCGGCAACTATGGCTGCCTCGAGGCGTATGCATCCGGGCCGGCGATCGCCACGCGCGCGCGGGAAGTGCTGGTGCGTGAGGGGATGAAGTCGGCCATTCGCGACATGGTGGAAGGCCGGCTCGCGGAGATCACCGCGCAGACCGTCTACGACGCCGCAAAGGCGGGGGACCAGCTGGCGAGCGAGATCGTGCGCGACACGGGGCGCTACCTGGGCGCCGGCGTCGCGAACCTGCTCAACATCTTCAATCCTGATCGCGTGGTGATCGCCGGCGGCGTGACGGCGGCGGGTGACGCGCTGTTCCTGCCGCTCAAGGCCGAGGTGCGCCGCCGCGCCTTCACGCCGGCGGTGAACGCGGCGGAGATCGTGGCCGGCGAGCTGCCCGGCACGGCGGGGGTGGTGGGAGCCGTGGCGAGCTTCAAGCAGCAGCATCTGGGCAGCGTGTGAGCCACGACGCGGGGAGGAAAGATCCCGGCACTCGCTTCGTGAGTGCGGGATGACACGGCGTCGCATCGGCGTGATCGGCACCTTCGTGTGGGACGTCATCCACGGCCGCGACGCGCGGGCGGTGCCGATCGAGGAGTGGGGAGGTATCACCTACAGCCTGAGCGGGCTGGATGCGGCGCTTCCCGAGGACTGGGAGATCGTCCCCCTGCTCAAGGTGGGCGCCGACCTCGCCGCAAGGGCGCGGGAGTACCTGCACACTCTCAGGCGCATCGCCCCCGATGCCGCACTGGTGGAGGTGCCGTTCCCCGGGCACCGCGTGGAGCTCCGTTACCTGGATGACGAACGGCGCACGGAGGTGCTCAAGGGTGGCATCCCCGCCTGGAGCTGGCTCGCGCTCAAGCCGCTGCTCGACGAGGCGCGGCTGGACGCCCTCTACATCAACTTCCTGAGCGGCTGGGAGCTGGACCTGGAGACGGCGCAGCTGGTGCGCCAGCACTTTCGGGGACCGATCCACTGCGACCTGCACATGCTCGCGATGGCGGTGCAGCCGAACGGGCTTCGCACCCCGCGCCCGATCCCGAACGTGGCGGAATGGTGCGGCTGCTTCGACTTCCTCCAGATGAACGAGGACGAGCTGGCGACGGTCGCGCCGGACGGGATGAGCCTCGCCGCAACCGCCCTGGCGGCCGGCGTCTCCTGCCTCGTCGTCACCCTGGGGAAGCGGGGAGCAGTCTACTTCGCCGCGCCGGGATTCGACCGGATCACCGATCTGCCGCCGCGCAAGGGGCTCGCGACGGCGCCGCGCGGTGGCATGGGAGCGCTCGGCGCCGTCCGCACGGCGCTCGTGCCAGCCCAATCGGTGGCCGATCCGGGGGATCCGACGGGGTGTGGGGACGTTTGGGGCGCAACCTGGTTCTCACGGATGGTCGCCGGTGATAAGTTGTCGGACGCGATGACGGCGGCCGCACGGGCCGCAGCCCGGAATGTCGGGCACCGGGGCGCCACCGGTCTCGCGGCCCACCTGCGCGGAGAACTCAGCCTCTCGTGACCAGCGTCATCACCGTCCCACCCTCGCTGGACGATCACACGTTCGAGCAGGTGGTGGAGCAGCTCGCCGCCGTTCCGGCCGACGCCAGGCTGCTGGTGGATGCGCGGCATACGCGCTGGGCCTCTCCCTACGGCCTCACGGCGCTCCTCACCCTCGGACAGACGCGCCTCGAGCGGCCGACGTTCGCCGTACCGGAAGCCGAGGACACGGCGGGCTACTGGGCGCGGGCCGGCTTCTTCAAGCACGCCGACGAGCTGTTCGAGCTGAATGGCAGCGTGCCTCGTGCGCGCGGCGGCGAGTCCAGCGTCCTGCTCGAGATCACGCCGGTCGTGAAGAGCGAGGACGTGCACGACGTCGTAGGTCGCATCCAGCAGCAGGCGCAGAAGATCCTGACCACGGAGCTGCACTACGACGCCAAGGCGACGGTGGGCTTCGCGATGTCGCTGTCGGAGATCTGCCAGAACATCATCGAGCACGCCGGACGCGGAGGGTGGGTGGCCGTGCAGGCCTACACCTGGCGCAAGCGCCTCAATCGCCGTGTCGTCGTCGTTGCGGTGTGCGACGCGGGACTGGGGTTCCGGCAGTCGCTGGAGAGCGCGCCGGGCCGAGTGCTGGACGACCGCTGGGACGACGGCAAGGCGCTGGAGGATGCCGTGGTCCGCGGGGTGAGCCGGTTTCGTGATCCGGGTCGCGGCCAGGGGATTGCAGGAGTCAGAAGATTCATATCACGCTGGGACGCGAAGCTGAGCGTCCGCAGCGGCACCGCGAAGATCTCCCTCATCCCCACGTGGGACGAGGACGTACCATTGGAGGAGCATCTGGCTCCCTTCCCGGGAGCGCAGATCCAGGTCACTCTAGCAGAGCGGGTCTCCGGGGGCCCGCGATGATGATTCACATCGACGTGAGCTCCGTGCTGCGCCAGACGGTGTCGTGCGAGCTGTATTCCAACCTGGTCACGCGCCCCACGGGAGCCGCCGTGCGGACGCAGATCGAGGCGCTGCTGGACGATGAGCGGGAGCGCTCGCTCACCGTGATCGATTTCTCCCACGTGGGGATGATCGACTTCTCCTGCGCCGACGAAGTGGTGGCGAAGCTGCTGCTGCGCTCGGTGACCGAAGAGCGGGCGGCGCGCGAGGCATACTTCCTGTTCCGCGGGGTGTCCGACGACCACTGGGACGCCATCGAGTCGGTGCTGGAGCGCCACGGCCTGGCCCTCGTGCTGGAGACGGACGACGGGTGCCGCGTGGTCGGGACGGTGAACGATCGCGAGCGGCGGGCGTGGGAGAAGGTCTACGAGATGGGCCGCGCGCTGCCGGCCGACGTGGCCCCTGCGCTCGGCACGCCGCATGACGACGCGGCCCGCGTGCTCGACCGGCTCCACCGACGGCGCCTGCTCATGCGGCTCGAGGACGGCTACGTCGCCGTGGGCGGCATCGCCGACCGGCGTGCCTGACGCACGCAACAAGCCCCTCCGCGTGGCGGGATTCGTCGCCACGCGATTGAGCGACCCGGAGCGCGGGCCGCAGGTCCGGCTCGCGCCCGTGGATGCGGAGGACCGCCTGCTCATCGCCGGGGAGCTGGCGTGGGTGCACGGGCCGCGGCGGCAGCAGCTCGCGGAAGTCGTCATCGACCCGGACGTCAAGCGTGGCGACGTGGTGCTTCGTGACGTCGCCGGCGTCTCGCCGTCCGAGATCGTACGGGTCGTGAAGCCCGACCTGGACTCACATACACGCCGCGGCCACTTCGCCTGATCCGATGACTGAAGCCACTCCAGCCGGCGCAGAAGGGTTGAACGAGCGGCGCCGCGTGGAACGGCGCAGCAATTCACGCATCGGCGACCTCACGCTCCCCGAAGTCCGCCGCATCTTCATCACGACGCTCCTCGGCGCCGTGGTGCTCGCGCTGTTCGTCTGGATGGTGCGCTCGGTCATCATCGCCGCCATCCTCGGCCTGGTGATCGGCTTCTACCTGCGTCCCCTCTTCCGCTGGATTCTCCGGCGGGTCCACGGGCGCAACCTGGCGGCGATCCTGACCCTCGTCGGCGTCATCCTTCCCATTCTGCTGGTGCTGGCGTACAGCTACCGGGAGATGGCCGGCGTGGTGTCGTATGCCAGCCAGCACCAGCAGGAGATCGCGACCAAGGTGGACGCCGCCGTGTCGCGGCTGCCCTTCCTGCAGAACGCGAAGGTTGCCAGTGCCATCTCGGGATTCGTGGCGAACGCGACCGCATACGGCACTCGCATCCCCGCCGTGGTGCGGGCGGCGCTGGCCGGATTCTCGGTGGCTGCGACGGTCTTCCTTTTCACCGCCTTCTACATCCTGATCGAGGCGGAGGTGATCGGCGGCTACCTGGCGGAAAAGATCCCGCCGCGATACGCCGAGCTCCGGGCGGCGCTGGAGGTGAACGTCCGTGGCGTACTCTACGGTGCCATCTACTCCACGCTGCTGACCCAGACGCTGAAATCGCTCATCATCCTCGGGATGAACCTGGCGTTCCAGGTCCCGCTCGCGGGGGCGCTGGCGGTCGTCTCGTTCATAGTTGGTTTCTTTCCGATCGTTGGATCGTGGAGTGTATACGTCCCCGTCGCGATCTGGCTCGTGATCTTCCGCGACGCGGTCGGGCCCGCCATCGCGATGGTCGTGATCGGCACACTCGTCAACACTGTCTTCATCTCTACCTACCTCCGCCCGAAGATCGCCGCAGATCGGTCGAAGGTGCTCAACTTCTACTGGATGTTCATCGCGCTCATCACCGGTGTCTACACGTTCGGTCTCGCCGGCATTCTGCTGGGACCGATCCTCCTTGGTTTGCTCAAGGCCATCGTGGACACCGTGACGGCGCGCACGAGCTGGCAGCAGTTGCTGGAGCTGGGTGACGATGAAGAGCTGAACGCTTCACCGGGCGCATGATCAGGTTCACTCACGTCACCAAGACCTACCCCCGCACCGGCACCGCCGTCCAGGACGTCTCGCTGCACATCCGGAAGGGGGAATTCGCGTTCCTCACCGGGCCGAGCGGCGCCGGCAAGACCACGCTGCTCCGGATGGTCTATCTGGAGGAACGGCCCACGGTGGGCGAGGTCCAGGTGAGCGGCACGAGCTCGCTCGACGCCACCAAGCGAGACGTCGCGCGCCTTCGCCGCAAGCTCGGCATCGTCTTCCAGGATTTCCGCCTGCTGGAGAACCGCACGGCCGAGCAGAACGTGGCGTTCGCGCTCGAGTGCACGGGCGCGGCACCGGCCACGATTGCGCCGCGCGTGTCACGCGTGCTCGGACAGGTCGGGTTGTCGTCCAAGGGCACCGCATACCCGCGCGAGCTGTCGGGGGGCGAGCAGCAGCGCGTGGCGATCGCGCGCGCGCTCGCGAACCGTCCGGCACTGCTGCTCGCCGACGAGCCCACGGGCGAGCTCGATGCGCACACCGGCGACGAGATCATCGAGCTGTTCGCGCGACTCAACCG
>DASUXT010000056.1:0-4977 GCA_036377775.1 Gemmatimonadaceae bacterium
GACTGGCGCGACCTGTCGCACAACCATGAAGTCCGCTGGCCGTACGTGTTCGTGTCGGCGTACGAGGACGGGCTTCAGGTGTTCGACATGCGCGACCCGAAGCACCCGAAGACGGTGGGCCACTGGTTCACCTGCGAGTGCGAGCACGAGCACGGCTTCGGCGGCAACCCGGAGAACGGCTGGCAGAGCACCACGAGCGTGGAGCAGGGCGCGTTCGGCGTCGACGTGCGCAACTACGACGGCCTCGTCGTCCTCTCCGACATGCGCAGCGGGCTCTGGATCTTCCGGATGGACGGCTTCAACGGCTGGAATGGCCACGACTACGGGATGCCGAACATCTCGAGCGTGCAGGACTACGATCACGGCCCGGAGAAGACCCCGCTCGTCCCGTGATGGTGAAGCTGACCCTGTTGTTCGCCGGCATTCTCGCCGCGTCGTCGCTCGACGGCGCGGCGGGAGCCGACGGACCGTACGACATCAAGCTCCTTCCCACTGCCGCCGCGCCGGCGGCGAGCGGGCAGGCGCGGCTCGTCTGGGCGGCGTCGCCGTTCGGCATCGCCGTCACCGCCGACGGACGGGCACGGTACGACATCCAGGTCACGGCTGCGGGGCTTCCTGCGGCCAGCTCGTCGACGTCCGCCGCCTACGTGGCGTGGGCCACTTCCACCGACCTGACGAAATGGGTCCGGCTCGGCACGGTGAAGAACGGGACGACGACGGTCGGCCACGTGGACATGAACAAGTTCCTCCTCGTCATCACCGCCGAGCCCGACTCCGCGGCGACCACGCACTCCGGCCCGACGGTGCTGCACGGGACCTCGCCGAGCGGGTGGCTGCAGAGCTTCCTCTCGCACCCGCTCTTCCGCGGCATTCCGCAGTGAGGCGCGTTTCGTTCCTCGTTGTCGCAGCGCTCGTGCTCGGCGCGAGTCCGCTGCACGCGCAGATGCCGGGGATGAAGATGCCGGCGTCACATCATGACACGACGTCGCACGCGAAGACGAAACCGAAACCGGCGCGCACGCCGGCGGCTGCGCGGGACACAACGCGCGACACGACGTCGCATGACATGCAGCACATGGCCGGCATGGAGAGCATGCCGAGGATGCCGATCCCGATGCCGCCGGGGATGCCGATGATCCCCGGGCTCGTCGGGCTCACGCCGGGCGCGGGCTCGTTCCTCCCAGGCGACGGCGTGGATCCCGCCTCGGTCCCGCGCGTGAAGCCGAGCCGCACGGTGAAGCTGCGCGACGGCGACACTCTCGACCTCACGGCGACGCTCGTGCGCCGGACGATCCGCGGGCGCGAGTTCGTGATGTACGGCTTCAATGGCGAGGTGCCCGGCCCGCTGATCCGCGTGCCGCAGAACGCGACGATCGTCGTGCGCTTCCACAACCGCATCGATCTGCCGAGCACCGTGCACTGGCACGGCGTGCGGCTGGAGAACCGCTTCGACGGCGTGCCCGGCCTCACGCAGGAGGAGGTGAAGCCCGGCGGCGAGTTCACCTATCGCGTGCACTTCCCCGATGCCGGCGTGTACTGGTATCACCCGCATGTGCGCGAGGACATCGAGCAGGCGATGGGGCTCTACGGCAACATGCTCGTGGACTCTCCCGAGCGCGATTACTACTCGCCGGTGAACGCCGAGTTGCCGCTCGTGTTGAGCGACCTGCTGGTGAACGGCGACACGCTGATCCCCTTCGGCCGCAGCGAGCCGGACTTCGCCCTCATGGGGCGCGTGGGGAACGTGCTGACGGTGAACGGCGAGCCCGGGTGGAAGACGCGGGTGAAGCGCGGCGCCGTGGTGCGCTTCTACATCACCAACGTCGCGAACTCGCGCACCTGGAACCTCAGCTTCGGTGGCGCGCCGATCAAGGTCGTCGCCAGTGACCAGAGCAGGTTCGAGCACGAGGAGATGGTGCCGAGCGTGGTGCTCGCACCGTCGGAGCGGTACGTGGTGGAGGTGAAGTTCGACAAGCCGGGGCGCTACGCGCTGGTGAACGCGGTGCAGGCGATCAACCACTACCGTGGCGAGTTCGAGCAGGAAGTCGACACCCTCGGCTTCGTGACGGTGGATGCAGCGCCGGCGTCGCCGAGCTATGCGAAGCAGTTCGCGACGCTGCGCACGAACGCGGCGGTGGTCGCCGACGTCGACCGCTACCGGAAGGAGTTCGAGCGCACGCCGGACAAGACGCTGCGCCTTACCGTGGCCGTGCAGTCGCTGCCGCTGGCGACGGTGCAGTTCATGAACGTGGACACCGCGTACTACGCGCCGGTGGAGTGGGTGGACGGGATGCCGGACATGAACTGGCTCTCCACTGCGAAGCAGGTGCGCTGGATCGTGCGCGACGAGGCGACGGGGAAGGAGAACGAGGACATCGACTGGACGGTCAGGAAGGGCTCCGTCGTGAAGCTCCGCATCTTCAACGACCCGAAGTCGTTCCATCCGATGCAGCACCCGATCCACCTGCACGGACAGCGGATGCTGGTCATCGCCCGCGACGGGGTGCCGACGCGGAACCAGGTGTGGAAGGACACGGCGCTGATTCCGGTCGGCTCGACGGTGGACCTGCTGATAGATGCGTCGAACCCCGGCGACTGGATGCTGCACTGCCACATCGCCGAGCATCTGGGGGCGGGGATGATGGCGACGATGCACGTCCACTAGTTACTGCAAGGGCGAGTACCGCGTACGGCGTAGTTCGTACGGCGATTGGCAAACGAGCCCCATGAATGCGCCGACGCCTCCCGGCGGCGACTACCGCTGACCGTCGCAGCGCGTGGATGCGCCGTTGTGGTGCAGCGGTTCGTCCACACGCGGCCCCCAATTCCTGGGGCCAGTATGCCAGTCCTCGTGCAGGGTACCGAGTTTACCCGCGTACTCGCCGTTGTTCGCTCATGGCGAAGTCGTTCCACCCGACGACACCGCGCTGTATATATCCGGCTCCCCAGCCTCCTCCCGATGCGACATCCTGCTTCCATTCGGAACGTGCGCACGCTCGCCTGCGCCGTCTTCGCACTCGTGCCCGCCACGCTCCTCCCCGCACAGGCGCCGGCTCGCGGCGCCACCGGCGCCGCGACCTTCGACTCGACCCGCTTCGGCGGCCTGCACTGGCGGAGCATCGGACCGTACCGCGGTGGCCGCGTCACCACGGTCACCGGTGTCCCCTCCGCTCCGCTCACCTTCTACATGGGCGCAACCGGCGGCGGCATCTGGAAGACCGACGATGCCGGCGGCACGTGGCGCAATGTCTCGGACAACTTCGTCCGGCACGGCTCGGTCGGATCGATCGTCGTCGCGCCGGGCGATCCGAACGTCGTCTACGCCGGCATGGGCGAGCGCGAGCCGCGCGGCCAGTCGTCCACGTGGGGTGATGGCGTCTATCGCTCCACCGACGCCGGCAGGACGTGGACGCACGCCGGACTCGAGGCGACGAAGTCGATCGCGCAGATGGTTGTGGATCCGCGCGATGCGGACGTCGCCTACGCCGCGGCCGAGGGGAGCCGGTGGACCCCGGGGAAGGATCGCGGGATCTACAAGACCACCGATGGGGGCGCGCACTGGCAGCTGCTCCTCCATCCGAGCGACAGCGTAGCGGCGATCGACCTGAGCATGGATCCGGCGAACCCCCGCATCCTCTACGCGGCGTTCTGGGACTTCCAGCGCCTGCCGTGGCAGATCCGCAGCGGTGGGCCGGGGAGTGCCATCTATCGCACCGCCGACGCCGGCGCGACGTGGACGCGTATCGCGGGGAAGGGGTGGCCGACGGGAACGGTTGGACGCATCGGCGTCTCCGTCTCTGCTGCCAATCCGCATCGCGTGTATGCGATCGTCGAAGCGGCGGGGGACACGGGCGGCGTCTACCGCTCCGATGACGACGGCGAGCACTGGACGCACCAGAGCGCCGAGCGGCTGGTACGCTCGCGCTCGTGGTACTACACGCGGATCATGGCCGACCCGCAGGACGAGAACATCGTCTACGTCATGAACGCGTCGATCATGAAGTCCATCGACGGCGGGAAGTCCTTCCAGGTGCTGCGTGGCCTGCACGGGGACAACCACGACCTGTGGATCGATCCGCGCGATCACGATCACATGATCAACGGCAACGACGGCGGCGCGACCGTCACCCTCGACGGCGGCAAGTCCTGGTCGACGCAGGACAATCAGCCCACGGCGCAGATCTACCGCGTGAACGTGGACAACCAGTATCCGTACTGGGTCTACGGTGCGCAGCAGGACAACACGTCCATCGCCATCCCGAGTGCTTCGCCGGGCGGCATCACCGCGAACGACTGGTATCCGGTGGCCGGCTGCGAGAGTGCACACCTCGTCTTCGATCCGAACAACCCGCGCTACATCTACGGCGACTGCTATCAGGGGATGCTCGAGGAGTTCGATCGCGTGACCCGCCAGTCGCGCAACGTGATGGCGTACCCGCAGCTCAACCTCAACGAGCCATCGGACTCCATCCGGTACCGGTTCAACTGGAGCTCGCCGCTTGCCGTGTCGCCGCTGGATCCGCACGTCCTCTACGACGGCGCGCAGGTGCTCTTCAAGTCGACCGACCGCGGGCAGACGTGGACGACGATCAGCCCCGACCTCACGCGCAACGAGAAGGCGCACCAGGGCTGGGGCGGCGCCCCGATCACCAACGAGGGCGCGGGCGGGGAGGTGTACAACACCATCTACTACATCGCGCCGTCGCCACACGACTCGGGCACGATCTGGGTCGGCACCGACGACGGGCTGGTGCAGCTCACGCGCGACGGCGGGAAGACGTGGACGAACGTCACGCCGAAGGGGATCGGCCCCGGCTTCGTGAACGCGATCGAGGTCTCGCCGTTCGACGCGGGCACCGCGTACATGACGTACGACGGCTACAAGTGGAGCGACTGGGCGCCGCACATCTATAGAACCACCGATTACGGGCGCTCGTGGACGCCACTCGTCAACGGCATCCGCGCCGGCGACCAGGC
>DASUXT010000057.1:0-3531 GCA_036377775.1 Gemmatimonadaceae bacterium
GCGACACTGAAAGGTAAGCACCTCGAACCGGACGTGACGCCGATCACCGGCGGAGTGCAATTCGCCTCACCCGAAGCGGAACGTGGTCGGTTACCTCCCTGCGTGTCGCACAATCCATCTCATGTGTGGTGCATGCGGTCCAACCCACTGGAGACTCCGACGATGGCATCGCGCAGAGTGACCGATGAAGACGGCCGTGTCTGGGAATGCAGCTCAGAGACCGAGGAAGCGCCGGGACGCGACGTGAACCTCGTCTGCACCACGGCCGGCCTGCGCGCTCCCCTGCGGGTGAAGGTCACCTGGCAGTGGGCGAGAATGGCGGAGAAGGGCCTGGCGCGCATCATCGCCGCCGCCGCGCCGCGGCTGGCTGCCGGCTGAGGTTCGCTCACGCGGCTTTCCTGGCGCACAGGTCGTCGAGACGGGTGTAGCTGTACTCCATGCCGTCGGTCATGCCGGTGGACACGGCGCCGTCGCGCGCTTCCTTCGACGCGAAGGCCAGGTTGCAGACCAGCGTCGTGACGCCGTCCCGCTCGTTGAGCTCGAGCGACACGATGCAGGGCTCGTCGACCGGCATGTCGCCGCCGAGGTTGCCCGGATCGAAGTATTGGGCGTGGGTGAGCCTCGACGGCGCATCGACCTCGCTGAACGTGCCGAAGAAGCCGAACTGCGTGCCGTCCTCGCGGTTCTTCCACTGCCAGCGGTACTTGCCGCCGACGCGGACGTCCATGTCGCACACCGGCATGTCCCAGCCGTCGTAGCCCTGCCACCTGGCCACGAGCTCGGGCTTCGTGTGGGCATCCCACACCAGCTGGCGGGGCGCGTTGAAGCGGCGCGTGACGCGCACTTCGCGATCACTGGGCGACGTCACTTCTGCTGGCTTGGGCATCGTTCTTCTCCCTGGGTTGGTTGATGTGGGAACCCGCTCGGCAGACGAGCGAGCGCACCACGGAACGACGTGTGCGCGCTATTTCCTGCGTTTCGCCTTGACGGGCCTGGCCTTCAGCTCGTCGAGCAACGCATCGAGGCGCTGGTAGTTCTGCTCGAAGATCTCGCGGTAGCGTTCGATCCAATCCTCGGCTTCCTGCAATCGCTTCGGCTCGAGGCGGCGCGGGCGGCGCTGCGCGTCGACGTCGACCGAGACGAGGCCGGCGCGCTCCAGCACCTTGAGGTGCTTGGAGATGGCGGGCTGGCTCATCGCGAACGGCTCGGCGAGCTCCTGGACCGAAGCCGAACCGGTGGCCAGGCGCGCGAGGATGGCGCGCCGGGTGGGATCGGCGAGCGCGGCGAAGGTGAGGTCGAGGCGGTCGGAAGTGTTCATAACCGATTGTTGTTATAACCTATCGGTTATATACATCGGCAGGCGACCACTGTCAATGGTCGAGGGGCACCGAATGACGACGCGGACCGGATGGCAGCGCCATCCGGTCCGCGTCTACTCCTGGACGTGGCGGGCGATCAGGCCAGCGACGAGCGTCCCGCGGCGTTTCCGCGCCTGAACCAGCGCGCGCTGCCCAGCGCGACGAGACCCATGAACATCAGCCCCATCGTTGCGGGCTCCGGGACGGTGGTCGGCGGGACCACGATCACCGGCGGATCGTTGGTTCCAGCTGCGGTGCCCACCAGGAGGCCGTCGGTCGTGCCGTCGCCTTCGACCACGAAGGTCAACGTGTTCGACTGGTCGGCGTTCACGGCGATCGCGACGTTCAGCACGCAGTTCGGCCAGGCGTCGCTGGGGAAGACTCCGTCGCTGTCGCGACAGAAGCCCGCCTTGCCCCCGTCATACGGGTTCGAGGGCGAAGTACTGCCGAGCAGCGACAGGCCGCCGAGGAAGATTCCGGACGGGTCGATGGATCCGCCGACGAACGCGCCGACGAGGCGGTTGTCCCAGCCGAGCCCGAAGCTGACCACGCCCGAGACCGGAGCGGTGAAGGTGGTCTGGTAGTAGTAGCGGGTCGCGCCGCCCACCGTCCCGTTGTTCGCCGCGCCGATCCACTGCTGCTCTCCCGCGACGTTCGGCGCCCACGGAGGCGCGGGGATGGAGGTGACGATCGGCGCGTTCGCGAAGAAGCCACCCACTCCGCCCGACAGGTTGAACCATCGCACCGACCAGTTCAGGTCGCAGATGGCGACTCCGGGTGCGCACGCCATGGTGGTTTGACCGCCCGAACGAACGAACTGCGCGTGTGCTGGTGCGGCGACGAGAACGGCCGCAAGCACCGGCACGACCCTGCTCTTCCTGAACATTTTCGGCTCCTGGGTGGGGGAGCAGCCCTGGCGTTCACATGGACACCAGTGTCGGTAGGCTACGAGCTCCTGGAAGGGAGCGCAAGACCACCCCTGCCGACCTGAGCGATGACGTCTCCCTCCGATATCCACCAAAGCTCCATCCACTCTCCACGCCCTCTCCAAGCATCGCGCCCACGCGCCTCCCCATCGTGTCGTCTCCCAACTCTCACAAGGACGCCCACGATGGTACGCCTGCTCCCCGATCCGACGTTCTATCCCTCGCCGCGGATGGCCAGCGCGGCGCCGACCGAATCCCTGGCCTATGTCGCGCTGCTCACCGCCGGTGAGAACGGCAGGAAGGACGCGCTGGGGGTCGTCGACACCGACCCCGCGTCCCCCGACTACGGGAGGCTCGTCGGCAAGCTCGAGTTCCCGCACGGCGGCAACGAGCTCCATCACTTCGGCTGGAACGCCTGCAGCTCGCACCTCTGCGCCTACGCGCCCAATCCGCACGTCGAGCGGCGCTTCCTCGTCGTGCCGGGGACGCACAGCTCGCGCATTCACGTCGTGGACACGCAGCCGGACCCGCGCCATCCACGCCTCGTCAAGGTCATCGATGGCGCCGAGGTCACGGAGAAGACGGGCTATGCGGCACCGCACACGGTGCACTGCGGGCCCGACGGCATCTACATCAACGCGCTCGGCCGGAGCGACGGCAACGGGCCTGGCGGCATCTTCGTGCTCGACCACGAGAACTTCGAGCTGCGCGGGAGCTGGGAGCTGAACCGCGGCCCCCAGTATCTGGCCTACGACTTCTGGTGGCACCTGGGCCACGAGGTCATGATCACCAGCGAGTGGGGCACGCCAAACATGGTGACCGGCGGGGTGAACCCCGAGCTGCTCCTCGCCGGCAAGTACGGCAACGCGCTCCACGTCTGGGATCTCCGGCGGCGCACGCACCTGCAGAAGCTCGAGCTGGGCGCCGAGCAGCAGATGGTCCTCGAGCTGCGCCCGGCGCACGATCCGCGACGAGCCTACGGCTTCGTGGGCGTGGTGCTCAGCCTCGCGGACCTCTCGAGCTCCATCTGGATGTGGCAGCGCAACGACGTCACGGGGCAGTGGGAGACACGCAAGGTGATCGAGATCCCGGCCGAGCCGGCAGATCCGTCGCAGCTGCCACCGCTGCTGCAGGGATTCAAGGCGGTGCCGCCGCTCGTCACCGACATCAACCTCTCGCTCGACGACCGCTACCTCTACGTGAGCTGCTGGGGCACCGGCGAGCTGCGGCAGTACGACGTGAGCGAT
>DASUXT010000058.1:0-90369 GCA_036377775.1 Gemmatimonadaceae bacterium
CGCCAGTTCCGCCCCGCACCGCTCGCAGTACCACTCCGTCGGGTAGTTCATCGCGCCGCACTCGGCGCACTTCAGGGTCTTGGCGGACTCGTTGGGCTTGTCCTTCAGGATGATCGGGTTGTTGCCGCTGATGTTCGCGGCCAGGGAGCTGCCACCCTGCCGAGGGCGGATGAGTGGCACCGCACCTTCGCCCTGCTTCTGGATCCGATCTTCCGGCCGCGGCTCCGGCTTGCGGGCCGTGAACGGCTCACGGCGCTGTGGCGCCGCAGCTGGCTGTGCGGCGGGCGAGGGCGCGGCGGGCGCCGCGCCAGTCGGGCGCGCGGCAGGAGCCGCGGGCGCCGTTGGTGCCGCCTCCGGCTTCTCCCCGTTGGAGACGTCCACGACCGATTGCAGGAAGGCCAGCTCGTCGAACGACGCGTCGCCGGCCCTGGGCTCGGCGCCCGGGTTGCCGTTCGCGGGCGACGACGGCTGGGCACGCGCCGGCTCCGCCTCGGGAACGTGCGCGCCGCCGAGCGCCGCATCGGGTACGGGCGTGGCCGGCTCCGCGGTGGTGCTCGTCTTCGGGGGGGCCGTCGTCACCTGTGCCGGCGGGGGTACGGGCGTCGGTGGTCGTTCAGCGTCCGCGAGCAGTTCCCGCGTGCGACGCAGGTCTTCCTCCGCTGCGGCGTGCTGCGCAGCGAGCGAGGCGATCAACGCGTCGCTCGCCGCCAGCGTCTCCTTCCACGCGTTCTCCGTGAGCTCACCCACGTGCGCGCGCAGCTCCGCTTCCGCACGCTCGTCACGCGCGCGATGCTGCTGCTCGTCGAGCGACGCGATGCGCGTGGTGAGCGTCGTGAGCTCGGCACGAAGGCCGTCGGTGTGGGCGACGAGACGTTCGATCACCGACTCGAGGCGCGACGTGTAATCGGCGTGGACGCGGGTGAAGACGTGCTTGGGCGTTTCGGCGCGGCGCGCGTCGAGCGCGGCGAGCCAGGCTTCATACCGGCGGCGCTCCTCCATCAGCGCGCCAACGGCGCTCACCGGGGAGGCACCTTCAGCCGACGGAGCCGAGTCGTCCGCCGCATCGTCGCGTCGAGGATCGTCGGTCATGGGGATGAATCGCTGCGAGGGGACCCTGCTACTGCGGTACCTGGTACATGGTATCTGGTACAGGGTGCTGGGCAGGTACCGGGTAGAGCGTACACCAAATACCGTACCGCGTACAGTACCCCGTACTCGGTCCAGGGTACGAGGTACCGCGTACCGCGGTGGCGGTGTGCCCTACGACGCGCGCTCTCGCCGGTAGATCGCCCGTCCGTCCACGACCGTGAGCTCGGCCCGCCCGCGAAGTGTCTTCCCCGCGTACGGGCTGTTTCTCCCCTTGGAGAGGAAGCGCGCCGGATCCACTGTCCACGCCACGTCGGGGTCGAACACGGTCAGGTCGCCCACGCTCCCGCGGCGCAGCGTGCCGCCCGGAAGGTGGAACACGCGCGCCGGCGCGCACGACATGCGGTCGATCAATGTGGTGACGTCTGTCACACCGCCGTGCACGAGCCAGGTCAGGTTCACGGCGAGCGCCGTCTCCAGCCCGACGATGCCGTTCGGCGCATCGGCGAACTCGCGCTCCTTCTCGTCGTAGTGGTGCGGCGCATGGTCGGTGGCGATGAGGTCGATCGTGCCGTCGCGCACCGCCTCCTGGAGGGCGGCCACGTCGTCGGCCGTCCGCAGCGGCGGATTCATCTTGGCGTTGGTGTCGTAGCCCTCCACCGCCTCCTCGGTGAGCGACAGGTGGTGCGGGCACACCTCGGCGGTGACGTTGATGCCGCGGTCCTTTCCCCAGCGGATGAGCTCCACCGAGCCGCGCGTGCTCATGTGACAGAGGTGGATGTGCCCACCGGTGCGGCGCGCGAGCAGGATGTCGCGGATGGCCATGATCTCCTCGGCTTCCGCGGGAATCCCCTTGAGGCCGAGTCGCGCGCTGACGATGCCTTCGTTCATCGCGCCGTTGGCGGCGAGGGTCGGCTCCTCACAGTGGTCGGCCACCGGGATGCCGAAGGTGCGCGCGTACTCGAGCGCGGTTCGCATGAGCTGCGCGCTCACCACCGGCTTGCCATCGTCGCTCACGGCGACCGCACCGGCGCTCACCATCTCGCCGAACTCGGCGAGGGTCTTTCCCTGCTCCCCGATGGAGATCGCGCCGATCGGATAGACGCGCGCCGCGCCGGCACGGGTCGCCTGCCGGATGATGAAGCCGACGGCGGCCTGATTGTCGGTCACCGGATCGGTATTCGGCATCGCGCAGACGGCAGTGAAGCCGCCCGCCGCCGCAGCGCGCGCGCCGGAGGCGATCGTCTCCACCTCCTCGCGGCCGGGCTCGCGCAGGTGACAGTGCACGTCCACGAAGCCGGGGCAGACGACGAGGCCGGAGCAGTCGATCGTCTCGAGGCCGTCGCCGTCGCGGCGCACCTCACCGATGCGGCCGGTCGCCTCGATGCGACCGTCGGAGATGAGCACGTCGCCCACTTCATCCACGTTCTGCGACGGATCGACGATGCGTCCGCCGCGCAGCAGGAGCGCGCTCATCGGCCGCCTCCCTTGGCGGCTTCGGCGAGCTCCGGCTTGCCGCCGGCGAGGAGATAGAGCACTGCCATGCGGACTGCCACGCCGTTCGTCACCTGGTCGAGGATCACGCTGTGAGGGCCGTCGGCGACGTCGGAGTCGATCTCGACGCCACGGTTCATCGGGCCGGGATGGAGGATGAGGAGATCCTTCGGCGCGCGCTCCAGCCGCTCGCGCGACACGCCGAACACGCGATTGTACTCACGCAGCGACGGGATGTAGCCGGCGTGCATGCGCTCGAGCTGGAGGCGGAGGATGTTGAGCGCGTCGGCCCACTGGATGGCGTCCTCGATGTGGTCGAAGACAGTGACGCCCAGCGCGTCGATCGCATTCGGGAGCAGGGAGCGCGGGCCGCACACCGCGACCTCGGCGCCCATCTTCCGGAGCCCCCAGATGTTCGACCGGGCGACGCGCGAGTGCAGGACGTCGCCGCAGATGGCGACCTTGAGGCCATCGAGGTGGCCGAAGTTGTCGCGCAGGGTGAGCATGTCGAGCAGGCCCTGCGTCGGGTGCTCGTGCGTCCCGTCACCGGCGTTGATGACGTTCGACTCGATGCGGTCGGCGAGGAAGCGCGCCGCCCCCGACGCGCCGTGGCGGATGACCACCATGTCGATGCGCATCGCCTCGAGGTTCCGCGCCGTGTCCACCAGCGTCTCGCCCTTGCTCACGCTGGAGCCGGTGGAGGCGACGTTCACCGTATCGGCGCTGAGCCGCTTCTCGGCGAACTCGAACGACACGCGCGTGCGCGTGGAGGCCTCGAAGAACAGGTTGACGATCGTCGAGCCGCGCAGCGTGGGCACCTTCTTGATCGCGCGCTCGCTGATCTCCTTGAAGGGCTCGGCGGTGTCGAGGATGAGACGAATCTGATCGCCCGAGAGATCCTCGAGCCCGAGCAGGTCCTTGCCGAGTGCGCCCGAGGCGCTCACGCGTCCCCCGTGGCGGCGGCGACCACCGCGTCCTTGCCGTCGAGCTCCTCGACGAGCACGTCGATGCGCTCACCGTCGCCGATCTTCACGACCTTGCCGACGACGTCGGGCTGGATGGGCAGCTCGCGGCCACCGCGGTCGATCAGCACGGCGAGGGCGATGCGCTTCGGCCTTCCGAAGTCGGCGAGCTCGTCGAGCGCGGCGCGGACGGTGCGGCCGGTGTAGAGGACGTCGTCCACGATGACGACGTGCTTGCCGTCGATCGCCCACGGCAGGTCGGTCGGCCCGACGACGGGGCGCGGGCCGACGGTCTGCAGGTCGTCGCGATAGAGCGTGATGTCGAGCGCTCCGCTCGGGACGTCGACATTCTCGCGGTCGCGGATGGACGCGACGAGGCGGCCGGCGAGCTGGACGCCGCGGCGCTGGATGCCGACGATGATCAGGTCGTCGGTGCCGTTGTTGTTCTCGACGATCTCGTCGGCCATCCGTCGGAGCACGCGGTCCATGGCGCGCGCGTCGAGGACGGTGGTCTGGCGGGAGGGCATGGCGGGAATATGCGCGGGCGACGCGGAAAACTGAAGCGTTCGGACGCAGGGCTGAGCGGAAGACTAGAACTTCGAAGAACAGACGTAGATCGTCCGGCTCGCCGTGTCCGGGCGAAGCGCCTCATCGTAGTCGTCCCGCGAGGCCGATCTCCGACAGATCTCGATTTCGCCGGTACGCGTGTTGAGTCGGTGAATCGGGTCGCCTCCATAGAGTAGAAACTGCGGCCGCGTAGCGGCAAATACGAGCGCGCCGCTCACGAGCAGCGCGGAGACGAAGATGGAAACGGGCAAGAGTGCGCTGCGCATCTTTCCTCGTGCAGGGGTCAAGCGACGAGCTCGGGTCGGGGCACGGTCGCGAGCGCCGCCGACGCGACGTGGGGTGCGACAGCCCGGCGTTTCACCACCGTGGAGCAGTCGAGAACGACTCCACATTGAGATCGGGAGGTCTCGCTGCAGGGGCGAACGAGCCCCATGGCGCCGATCGGCGCCATGGGGCTCGCAATTGACTGAACGGACGGGGTGGGATTCGAACCCACGGTACGCTTTCACGTACACACACTTTCCAGGCGTGCGCCTTAAACCACTCGGCCACCCGTCCTGAGACCCTTCACTGCATCAACACGAAGCGCGCTGGCGGCGCAACCGCCGAACCAGCGCGCTTTCGTCACGCTGCGGGACTGCCAGCGGACAGGGTGAGATTCGAACTCACGGTACCGTTGCCGGTACGCCGGTTTTCGAGACCGGTGCTTTCAACCACTCAGCCACCTGTCCGGGAACAGCCGTTGAATTTAGCCGGACACCGAAGGTGTGTCAACGAAATCGCCGCTCCGACGCGCGCTGAAGAACTGTCGCAGCAGGTCGCTCGCCGCATCCTCCAGTACGCCGCCCATCACCCCTGGCCGATGGTTGAGGCGCGGATGGCGCAGCAGGTCCTCCACGGAGCCGCTCATCCCGGCCTTCGGGTCCCACGCGCCGAACACCACCCGGTCCACACGCGCCAGCACGAGTGCGCCGGCGCACATGGCGCACGGCTCCAGGGTCACGTAGAGCGTGCAGTCATTGAGCCGCCAGCGGCCGGCGGCGCGGCTCGCCTCCCGCAGCGCGAGGATCTCGGCGTGGGCAGTGGGATCCTGGTCGCGAACGGTACGGTTGGCGGTGCGGGCAATGATCTCACCGCCCCGAACCACGACCGCGCCCACGGGCACCTCGCCCACCGCCGCAGCATCGCGCGCCGCCGCGAGGGCGAACTCCATGAATGCCTGGTCGGCGCTGGTGCCGCGTTCGTCGCTCATCCGGTAGTCATTGCCCGACCCGCAAAAAGCGGTGGAGCGGAAAGGACCGGAGCACGACCGGAAACGGCAGGATCTCTCCGTCGCGAGATCATCGCTCCGCGCACCGAGGGCCAGCCTCTGCACCACCAGGGGTTCCTGAATGATTGGAACGGCCTCGGGAGGCTCCTCTGCACGTGGAGCCTTCTGCGTCGAGGAGAGACTCCTGCCGTTCCGCAGTTCAAATCCGGCCTTTTCCGTTCATTCGCTGTCTGAAGCTGCAGTTGCATCTTCCTCGAGAGCTCGAGCCCTACACCGCGGCCGGCGCGCCCGCTTCCGCCTTCTCGAACACCAGCGTGCCGCCTGCCCCGACCGTCGCGACGATGTGGTCGCCTTCCTGGAACTTCCCTTCCAGCAACTGCAGGGCGAGCGGGTTCTGGATGAGCCGCTGGATGGCGCGCTTCAGCGGACGCGCACCGAAGGCCGCGTCGTACCCTTCCTCGGCAACGAGGCGCTTCGCCTCCGGCGTGAGCTCGAGCGTCATCTTGCGCTCGCCGAGCAGCTTCTCGAAGCGGCCGAGCTGCAGGTCGACGATGTGCTCGATCTCCCCCTGCCCCAGCGGACGGAAGATGATGATGTCGTCCACGCGGTTGAGGAACTCGGGCTTGAAGTGCGAGCGCATGGCCTGGGTGACCTGCGTCTCGACCAGCGCCCAGTCGGCGTTCGCGTGCTCGAGGATGTACTGGCTGCCGATATTCGACGTCATGATGATCACGGTGTTCCGGAAGTCCACCGTGCGCCCCTGCGAGTCGGTGAGGCGGCCGTCGTCGAGGATCTGGAGCAGGATGTTGAACACATCCGGGTGCGCCTTCTCGATCTCGTCGAACAGGATCACCGAGTAGGGGCGGCGGCGCACGGCCTCCGTGAGCTGCCCGCCTTCCTCGTAGCCCACGTAGCCCGGCGGCGCGCCGATGAGCCGCGCGACGGCGTGCTTCTCCATGTACTCGGACATGTCGATGCGCACCATCGCCTGCTCGTCGTCGAACAGGAATTCGGCGAGCGCTCGCGCGGTCTCCGTCTTCCCGACGCCGGTGGGGCCGAGGAAGATGAACGAGCCGATCGGTCGGTTGGGATCCTGCAGGCCGGCACGCGAGCGGCGCACGGCGTTCGCCACCGCCTGCACCGCTTCCTCCTGGCCGACGACACGCTGCGCGAGCTCCTGGTCGAGCTTGGTGAGCCGTTCGCGCTCGCCTTCCATCATTCGCGACACCGGAATGCCGGTCCACCGCGCGACGACTTCGGCGATGTCGTCCGCCGTCACTTCCTCCTTCAGGAACTGCGGCCGGCCGTCGTTGCTGGCGAGCTTCGACTCGGCCTCCTTCATCTGCCGCTCGAGCTCGGGGATGCGGCCGTAGCTGATCTCCGCCGCTTTCGCGAGGTCGCCGGTGCGGGTGGCCTGCTCCGCTTCGACGCGTGCCTGGTCGATCTGCTGCTTGATCCTGCCGACGGCGCCGAGGGTGTCCTTCTCCTGCTGCCACTGCGCCTTCATGGCGGAGGACTTCTCCTTCAGCTCGGCGAGCTCGCGCTCGATCGTGTTGCGACGCTCGACGGATGCAGGATCCTTTTCCTTCTGCAGGGCCGTGCGCTCGATCTCGAGCTGCATCACGCGACGCTCGACCTCATCGATCTCCTGCGGCATCGAATCGATCTCGATGCGCAGGCGGCTCGCCGCCTCGTCGAGGAGGTCGATGGCCTTGTCGGGGAGGAAGCGGTCGCCGATGTAGCGGTGCGAGAGCGTCGCCGCAGCGATGACGGCGCCGTCGGTGATGCGAACCCCATGGTGCGCCTCGTACCGCTCCTTGAGACCGCGCAGGATGGCGATCGTGTTCTCCACTGTGGGCTCACCGACGTACACCGGCTGGAAGCGGCGCTCGAGCGCGGCGTCCTTCTCGACGTACTTGCGATATTCATCCAGCGTGGTGGCGCCGACGACGCGCAGCTCGCCGCGGGCGAGCATCGGCTTGAGCATCTGGCCGGCATCCATCGAGCCTTCCGCCTTGCCGGCGCCGACGATGGTGTGCAACTCGTCGATGAAGACGATGAATCGCCCCTCCCCCTCGGTGAGCTCCTTGAGGACCGCCTTGAGCCGCTCCTCGAACTCGCCGCGGAACTTCGCGCCGGCGATGAGGGCGCCGAGGTCGAGCGAGAGGAGCTGCTTGTTCCTGAGCCCTTCGGGCACATCGCCATTGACGATGCGCTGCGCCAGCCCCTCGACGATGGCCGTCTTGCCGACGCCGGGCTCTCCGATCAGCACGGGGTTGTTCTTGGTGCGGCGCGAGAGCACCTGCACGACACGGCGAATCTCCTCGTCGCGGCCGATCACGGGGTCCAGCTTGCCCTGCCGCGCGGCGTCGGTGAGGTCGCGCGTGTAGCGCTGCAGCGCCTGGTACTGGTTCTCCGGATTCTGGTCGGTGACGCGATGCGTCCCGCGCACGGCCTCGAGGGCGGCGAGCAGCGCCTTGTGGGTGGCCCCGACATTGTTGAGCAGCGTGCGGCTCTCGGCGCCTTTCGTGTCGGACAGGGCGAGCAGCATGTGCTCGGTGCTGACATATTCGTCGCCGAGGTCCTTCGCTTCCTTCTCGGCGCGGTCGAGCACGGCGGTGAGGTCGCGGCCCATGGTGGGCTGCGCGTCACTCTGCTTCGGGTAGCGGGCGATCTCGCGCTGCACCGCCTCGCGGAGCGCGGCCACGCTGGCGCCGAGCTTCTGCAGGACCGGGACGACGATGCTCTCCTCCTGGTTGAGGAGCACGAGCAGGAGATGCGTGTCGTAGACCTGCGGATTGCCGTTCCGCCGGGCTTCCGAGGCGGCTTCGTTGAGCGCCTCGGCGGACTTGACGGTCAGACGGTCTGGATTGATCATGTGCTGTTCCCCTTCAGGTTGCCGTGTCACCTGAATCAGGAGGCAACGCCGATGCCGCGCTGTCGGCGATTTCCCGTCAGGTCACCGGGCCACGAACATTTTTCTCGACGTGCGCTGGCCGTCGATCACCAGCTCGTAGACGTAGACGCCCGACGTGGCGGGTCGATGGCCGCGCGAGACGCGCCCATCCCAGTGCGCCAGATAGCTGCCACAGCTCAACCGGACGCCAGCCACGGGCACACCGGCGCCATGCAGCACCGGCGTGGCGACGAGCTGCGCCAGCACGTTGTAGACGCGCAGCGAAACGACCCGCTGCCCGCCTCGCCCGTTGCAGTCGTCCACCGAGAACGGAATCCAGGTGTCGGGCCGAAACGGATTGGGAAAATTCTGACCGAGCGTGCCCAGCCTGCGCTCACGGGGCGGCGACGTGCGCTGCCCCGCCGCTGGCGATGGCGCCAGGGCGCCAAGGGCGAGCACGAGCGCAAGTGCTGCCCAACGGTGATGCATGGTGACTCCGGCTGACGAAACAGGATCCCGGGAAAGCTCCGCGCAGAAAGGACGGGTGGTTCACGCAGCGTGCGACAGGAACGGCGGGCCCCGTTCCATGTCACATTTCTGAAGCTACGGGCCGGTTCAGGCCGAATCAAGAAATGGTCCGCGCACCGTCGACGAGGCGCCGCTTCCCTTCGAGGTCGCGCCGCGTGATCCCGGCGCGGTCGCAATACTCCAGGAAGGGAATGAGGAACTTGCGGGAAAAGCCGAGGAGCTCGCGAAGCTCGGCGGGGCCGTACCCAACGTCACCCGACATGCCGGCTCGCAGGCGCGTGACGAGCCGCTCCACCGTCCCGGCGCGGTAGTAGCGCGAGGGCTCCACGGCGACGAGGGTGCCCTCCCTCGCGAGATGGCGCGCGACGGCGGTGAGAGAGCCGACAGGCACGTCGAGCGCCGTGCCGAGCTCGTCGAGCGACGGCGGCTCATGCCCGCCGGCGTCGAGCGCGGCGAGGAGCCTCGTTCCGATGGCCGCCTCCTCCGGGCTGAGGCGAGGGGCGAAATCGGGGAGGCGCACCATCCCCTGCTCCACGAGGACGACGCCCCGCGCCTGGAGCGCATCGATCGCCGCCGTTGCCACTTCCTCCGGAGCCTTCAGCCGCGAACGAAGCCACTGCAGCTGGGGGCCCGGCTCGAGCGGACTGGCCGCGTGATGCTCCCGCACGGCGCGCACCACCGCGTGCTCCAGCTCCGCTCGCGCTGTGGCGCCGACGAGGCGGCTTCCGACCGGCCACGCATCGTGGCGCGCGACGACTTCCTGAGCACGCGAAGGCGAGATGCCGAGCCGCACCGGGAGCTCGTGCGTGGGGACACCGTGGCTCCCCGCCTCATCGAGCAGGTGCCGCAGCAGGTGTGAGGGAGTGCGCGGCTCCAGCGGCCACGGTCTCGCGCGCATCGGCGCGGCGGGGTCGATGATCACGCCGCCACCAATGGTTCGCGCGGGCGATGCGTCGCGAAGCACGAACCGATCGCCGGCCCGCGCGACGAGAGGGTGATCGAGCACGAGCCGGACGGAGGTCGTGGCTTCGGGCAGCACGTTTCCTTCGGGACCGACGAGGCGTGCGCCGACCTCCGCCGTGCCGAGATGCAGGCGCACCCAGCGCCGGGATGTGATCGGAGTCGGCGCGTCGGGCAGGAGGGTCACGTCCGCACGCATGACGCGCGAGGGATGCCATGCGTCGCCCTCGACGAGCACGGCGCCGCGCGCCAGCTCCGTGACGTCCGCTCCATGGACGGCGATCGCCGCCCGCTCTCCCTCGTTCATGCGATCCACCGCGTGGCCATGCGCCTGCAGCCCACGGACGCGGACGACGCGGTCGGCGGGGAGAAGCCGGAGCGTGGCGTCACGGGCGACCGCTCCCGACCAGACCGTCCCCGTGACGACGCTTCCCGTGCCGCGCACGGTGAAGGCGCGGTCGATCGGCAGCCGGAAGAGGTCGCGCTCGTGCACCGGCGGCAGGCGCAGGGCCTCGTCAGCGAGCGCGCGGCGCAGCGCGGGGAGGCCGTCGCCGGTCGTGGCGGACACGCGGAGAATCGGTACACCGTCGAGCGCCGAACCGGCGAGCGCGGCGCGCACGTCCTCCTCCACGAGTGCGAGCCAATCGTCGTCCACGAGGTCGCACTTGGTCAGCGCGACCACGCCACCGCGCACGGCGAGCAGTGACAGCACCGCCAGGTGCTCGCGGGTCTGTGGCATCACGCCTTCGTCGGCGGCGACGACGAGCATCGCGAGGTGAATGCCGGTGGCACCGGCAACCATGGTGCGCACGAATGCCTCGTGGCCCGGCACGTCCACCACCCCGAGCGTGCCGACACCTTCCAGCTCGAGCGGTGCGAAGCCGAGGTCGATCGTGATGCCGCGCCGCTTCTCCTCCGGGAGACGATCGGTGTCGACGCCCGTGAGTGCGCGGACGAGCGTGGTCTTCCCGTGATCGATGTGACCGGCGGTCCCGAGGATCATGGCGCGCGGCGGGTCACAGGCGTCGCTCCTCCCACATCTCCATCGCGCGGAGGGGACGTCCGTCGGTGAGGTGCTCGGCGAGGAACTCGCGCAGCAGGCGCTGGTGGGCGCGTGCCGCGGGCTCGTCGAGCACGGGCGCGTGCTGGTCGTCCAGGAAATGCCGGAGGGTGTCGCGCGCCGCGGGCGGCAGCTTGCGCCCCGAGGGGGCCAGCCGGCCGCACCGCAGGCAGAGGGCACCGCCGGCGCGGTGACTGAACATCACGGTATCGCCGGGGGCGAGGCTCGCGTGACAGTCGGCGCAGAGGTCGAGCGCGGGGGCGAAACCCAGCTCGGCGACGATGCGCCACGCACCGGCGAGCGTCGTCGCTGCCGCCTGCTCCGGCGTGGCCACGGCGAGTGCGTCGAGCGCCGCGGCGACGGCGTCGAACAGGCCGACGTCAGCTTCGTCGCGGCCGAAGCGAAGGGTGAGCTCGGCGATGACGGAGGCACCCGCAAAGCGCCCGAGGTCCGCAGCGAGCTCGGGACGCGCGCGTTCCACGTCGAAGGCACTCAGGTTGTCCAGGTCACGGCCGGCCTTCACGTAGAGCTGGGCGCTTCCCTGCGCGAAGAGATCCACCGCGCTGCCGAAGCGGCGCGACGAGCGCCGCGCCCCCTTGGCCAGCGCGCTCCGCACCCCGCCGTCGCGCGTGACGAGACGCAGGATGCGCGACGACTCCAGATAATCGAAGGCATGAAGGACGATCGCCCGCGTGGCGAGGAGGGGCATGCCGGTAAAGCTAGCCGCTGGGTGAGGATCGGGCGTGGACGGTGAACCGTGAACCGTGAACCGTGAACCGTGAACCGTGAACGGTTAACGGTGAACGGTGAACCGTGACGGCGTCGACGGAGGTCAGTAGCTGAGCCTCATGCCGGCGAGGATGCGGCGGGGGGAGGCGCGGTAGCCGGTGAGGCGGAGGGTAGCCTCGTCCGTCCGTGCGAAGTCGTAGTTCACGCCGGCGGCCTCGGTGTAGTGGGCGTCGAACAGGTTGTCGACGCGGAGGGTGAGCGCCGCGGCAGCGTGACCCTGTCGCGCGGGGACGAGCGCGACGTCGCCCGACAGGTCCACGCGGGAGTACGCGGGAAGTGAAACGCGACTTGACGTGAAATCGGGGGCGAAGAAGACGTCGTCGCGCCTGCCCACGCGGCGAGTGCGGATGTCGACACCGAACCGCTCGGCGCGAAAGCCGACACCGGCGTCGAAGGTATGCATCGGCCGGCGAAGCAGGCGCGCATTCGCGGCGAACGTGGACGTGACTTCGCCGCTCGCGCCCGGCGTCACGACGCGTGCGTCCAGGTAGGTGAACGACGCGTCCGCGTACAGGCCGACAGGAAGCTGGGCCCGCCCCTCCAGCTCGACACCGCTGGCTCGAGTCCGCGCGAGGTTGAAGTAGTTCGGCTGCGTGGCCGAGTACACGTAGTCGATGAGGTTGCGAAACGAGTTGGCGAACCAGGTGGCGCTGAGCTGTCCCAGGTTTCCGAGCGTCTGTTCGACGCCGGCGTCGATGCTGAAGGACTGTTCGGGCGCGAGCGCCGGATTCCCGATCACGAAGTCGCTGCCGTAGTTCTCGAGGAAGGTCGGCTCGCGGAACGCGGTACCCGCGCTTGCACGCAGCCGAGATCCCCCGGTCACCCGGGCGCTCGCCGCAGCACGCCAGGTCCAGAAGTCGCCGAAGCGCTGGTTGTGCTCGTAACGGCCGCCAAGCGTCGACGTCCAGCGGTCGGACGGCTCGAGCAGCAGCTGCGCGTACGCCCCGCTCGTGCGGCGGGCGGCAGTGAAGCCGTTCGGGCCGAAGTTGCTCGTCGTGGCACTGGCCTGCCACTCACGCTCCACCTGTCCTCCCACCGTGAGCTGCGAGCCGCGAGGCAGGGCGAGCTCGAGCCGCAGGTCCCCGCTCCTCCGACGCGTGCGATCGGCGGCGGAGTAGTAGTACCCCTGGTCGTCGCCGGGGCTGTCGGGCTGATCATCGGTCACGCCGTGCACGTCGTTCGACGCCAGATTTGCG
This sequence comes from Gemmatimonadaceae bacterium, assembly GCA_036377775.1. Taxonomy (GTDB): domain Bacteria; phylum Gemmatimonadota; class Gemmatimonadetes; order Gemmatimonadales; family Gemmatimonadaceae; genus AG11. The sequence goes on from DASUXT010000058.1 coordinate 12,809, forward strand.
CGCAGCGACAACGCATCGCTCAGACGCACGCTGCCTCCTGCGCCCAGTGCGAGACGATCCTCGTGATGCACCGCGTTGCTGTCCACGACCCGGCCGCTGCCGTCCGTGGGGAAGTGCAGCGCGATGTCACCGTAGCGCAGGGAGAGCTGTCCTTCGGCAGGACCGAGCGCAGCATGAAGGAGGGCGCTCGCGCCGTTGTCGTTGAAGGCACTGTTGAACGCCTGATACCCCGCAGTGCGATGACGCGACGCCCCGAGCGACCAGTCGACCGCTGCATCTCCGGGCGCAGCCGCGCCGCGAAGGGCACCGGCGAGGTCGGAAGTGCCGAATCCACCACCGCGCGCCGCCAGCTCGCCGTGCACGCCGCGCGTGCCGCGTCGGGTGAAGATCTGCACCACCCCCGCCACCGCGTCCGATCCGTACAGCACGCTCGATGGGCCACGCACGATCTCGATGCGGTCCACGTTGTCGGTGGTGAGCGACGAGAAATCGAACGCGCCACCGGCGTCGTTCACCGGCACGCCATCCACGAGCACCTTGGTGAACTTGCTCTCACCGCCTCGGATGAACAGCGAGGTGGCCGATCCATAGGACGCGGACTGGGCAAGCGCGACACCGGGCACCTGGCGCAGCGCTTCGGCCACGCTCGTGATCCCTTCGCGGCGAAGCTGCTCGCCACCGAGGACGGACACCGACGCGGGGACGCGGTCTCCGGGCATCGCGCTGCGCGTCGCCGTCACGACGACTGGTGCGGTGCGCACGGTGTCGCGGGCGGTGCCCTGCGCCAGCGACCCGACGGGGGCGAGCAGGACGGAGGCAGCAACAGCAAGGCGCACGAGAAGGTCTCGATGATGGAACATTGTCATGGGAGTCAGTCGCGCGAAGGCGCGCGGAGGGGAACGAGGGCGGGCGCGCCCACGGCGGGATCGCGCGTGACGACGAGTGGCCATTCGTACACGTGCTCGAGCACGGCGCCCTGCATCACGTCGTTCGCCGACCCGCTGGCCACCACCTGGCCGCGGTGCAGCAGCACGATGTGAGTGGCAAAACGGGCAACGAGGTTCAGCTGGTGGCTCACGAGGAGCACGGCATGCCCTTCCCGGGCCAGTCGGCTCATGAGCTCGAAGACGACCATCTCGTGCCCGACGTCGAGAAAGGTGGTGGGCTCGTCGAGCACGATCGCTGTGGCGCCCTGCGCCACGGCGCGCGCGAGCCGCACGCGCTGCCACTCGCCTCCCGACAGCTCCGTGACGCTCCGACCGGCGAGCTGTTCGGTGCCGGTGCGGCGCATCGCCTCGTCGATCGCGGCGCGATCGTCGCGTGATGGCGCGCGGAAAAGGCCGAGGTGAGGATACCGTCCAAGAGTCACATACTCGCGCACGCGCAGCGGGAAGGCCGGCTCCTCCCGCTGCACCACCACCGCCACGCGCGTCGCCAGCGCGCGACGATCGGAGTCGTTCGCGTCGCGACCTTCCACCGAGACGCCGCCGGTGGTGACGGGTGCCCGACCGAGGAGTGCACGCACGAGGGTGCTCTTGCCGCTCCCATTCGGTCCGACGACGGCCGTGAGGGCACCTCGCCTGGCGACGAGCGACACGGCCGACAGCGCAGGCACCTCGCGCCGCGGATAGCGCACGCTCAACTCGCGGAACTCGATCATGTGAGTCGCCGCAGCCGGGAGAGAAAGAAGGGCACGCCAAGGATCGCCGTGACGGCGCCGAGCGGCAGCTCCGTGGGTGGATGCGCGACTCTCGCCACCAGATCGGCGAGCACGACGAGGGCCGCGCCGCCGAGCGCCGAGGCACCGATGATGGTTCGATGCGTCCGCGCGCCCGCCACGCGTGCCAGGTGCGGGACGAGCAGGCCGACGAAGCCGACGAGGCCAGCCGCAGCGACGGTGCCGGCGGCAAGCAGCGCTCCCGCCGCATAGACGGCGAGGGTGACGCGAGCCACGTCGACCCCCATTCCCGCCGCCGCGTCCTCGCCAAGCGCGAGGAGGTCGATCGGGCGGGCGAGCGCGAGCAGTGCCACGACGCCGACCGCGACGTAGACGGCGAGCGCGCGCACCTGCGGCCAGCTCGCATCGGCGGCCGAGCCCATCATCCACCACAAGGCACCGCGGACCGCGTTCGCATCCACACCCGCCAGCGCCACCATGATCGCCGCGTTGGCGAAGGCCCCGACGACCACGCCGGCCATTAGGACGACGCGCGCGTCGCCCTGCCCGCCGGACGCGTGCGCCACGATGAGGGAAAGCGCGACGGCGGCCAGCGCCCCAGCGAGCCCAGCGAGCGGCACGACCGCGGCCGGCGCGTGAAGCGCCACGGCGATCACCGCGCCCACCGCCGCACCACCGGAGACGCCAAGCAGGTAGGGCTCGGCGAGGCCATTCCGCGTCGCACCCTGGAGTGCGGCGCCGGAAGCGCCGAGCCCCGCGCCGACGAGCGCCGCGAGCAGCACGCGTGGCAGGCGGAGCTGGCGAACGACCGCCACCTGCGTGGCAGTGCCGATGCCGAGCGCACCGTGCACCGCCTCGAGCGGCGTGAGATGCAGCGTACCGAACGCCACCCCTGCCAGGGCGGCGAACAGCAGCACGACGACGATGAGTGCCCAGCGCGACGCGCGCACCTAGATCACTCCCGGGTGCAGCAGGCGCGCGAGCGATGCCGCACTCGCCCCCACGCGCGCCGAGGGACCGTTCACGATGGTCGTGTCGAAGACGAGCACGCGACCCTCGCGCACGGCGCGGAGCGCCTGCCAGCGCGGATCGCGAAGGATGTGCGCGCGTGTCTGCGGGCTCGCGAGCACCACGTCCGGGTCGCGGCGCACGAGGTCCTCGAAGCTCACCGCCGGCGACGGCGCCGGCAGGGCGTGATAGACGTTGGTCGCGCCCGCCGCGCCAAGCAGCTCATCGAGGAAGCTGCCGCCGCCGACGCCGAGCAAGGGGCTCTCCCAGAGAATCCAGAACGCGCGCGGCCGCGCAACAGTGTCGGTCGCCGTACGCACGCGAGCGAGCGTCGCCTGCACCGTGTCCACGGTGATCCGGGCCGCGGCGGTGTCACCGGTGAGCGCGCCGAGCGCCTGCGTCACACGCTCGAAGTCGGCGATGCGGTCGACACGATACGCCACGGTGCGCACGCCCGCAGCGCGCAGGCGGCGCGCCGCATCACGATTGTCGTCGCTCGCGTAGAGGACGACGAGGTCGGGCCGCGCGGCGAGCACGGCCTCCACGTTCGGACGAAGCCCCGGACCGAGATCGGGCACGTCGCGAACCTGCGGCGGGAAGAGGTCCCACGTTGTCCTGCCGACCAGCCGGTCACCGGCGCCGATGGCGTACAGCAGCTCGGTCGTCGTGGGGTTCAGCGACACGATGCGGCGCGGGGTGGCGCTCGCAGCCGCGATCGGGTCACCGAGGTCGTCGCGCGACACGCCCGGTCGAGGCGCGTCGGCGGGGCAGGCGCCAAGCAGCGCGAGCGCGACGTACGCGAGCGCGACCGATGAGCGACGGGCAGGAACGGCGGATAGCACGACGGGCACTCTCCTGTCCGGGAAAGTGCCCGCAACGGACGCGTCGACGAGCATGCTGCCGAGCGCGTGTCGTCACCGCCCTCCCCCGAGGACCTGTGAACGTAGCGCGAGCGGAGTCGTCTCCTGGCTCCGGGCCGCGCGTCCCCGCCTTCCCGACCGCGGTCAGTGGCGTGGTGTTGGGCGCGCGTGCTGCTGCCCGTTACAGTGGCGGGGCCGCGCCGGCGTTGCACCGGCTTCCGTATCCCCGTTCGCGTTCGATTGTGCGTCGAATCTAGGGCGCGACGTTGCGCGCGGCAAGCGCTTCGGCGAGGCGCGCCTTCAGTGCCGCACGCTCAGCGGAGTAGTGCACCTCGTCGAGCGTCGTGTCGCCCGCCTCGTGGCGCGCATCGAGCGCGGCGATCGCTGCGACGAGCGACTCGGCAGTGGCAGGCGCATCCATCGTCGCGCCGGTCGCGCGGGGCGCGCGAGGCGCGCGGCGCGAGAGCGCACGCCAGAGGGCGCCGATCATGGCGAGCACGATCACCACCGCCACGGCGATCAGCACGTTCACGCGCGTCGCGCCGGCGGCGGTGGGGACATCGATACGGATCGTTTCGCCGGCCGGTGCGCCCTGGGCAAGGAAGCGCTTGAAGGTGCGTCCCTGCGTGGTCACCGAGCCCTGCGCGCGAAGCGAGGGCCCGCGGGCCTGCGCCGCCTGCTCCTCGAGCAGCACCTCGAAGACGCCGGTCTGCCGCGCGAGGACGACGTTCAGCGGGAACGCGCCGTCCTTCAGCACGTAGCTGAAGCTCAGCTGCTTCACGCCCGGCCCGAAGGGGGCGAACAGCTCGACGCCGTTGCCGCGCCGCACGATGGCCGATGCGGCGACGTCCCCCTGGCCGGGTGCGAAGTCGGTCGCATCGGGCGGCAGCGATGCGGACCACAGGGGCGTGAGGGAATCGCGCGGCACGAGGGTCGCCGTCGTGTCGTTCGACAGCTCGTACACCTCGACAATCTCGCGCCCGCCGTTCGCGTTGGGCGCGCTGACGACGATGTGGTGCCCCTGAATGGTGAGCGTGACCGGGCGGCTCGTCGTATCGAAGACGGTGATCTCGGCGTCGTCCCCTTCCACGCGCTCTCCGCGAAGGGGAGCGGTGAAGTAGGCAATTCCCCGGTACACGGCGGCAGCGAAGTACAGGGCATCCTGGCTGCCGAAGCGCGTGTAGTGCACCGTGTACCGGCCGCGGGCGTCGGTGCGCACCGAGTCGAGTGGGCCCGCGCTGTCCGGCCCGACGCGGTGCACGGTGACGAAGATGCCGGGGACCGGCGTCTCCTGCTGCGGCGAGGGCACGACGACACGGCCCGATACGACGGCAGGCGTCGGGGGCTGGTTGGCGAGCGTGTCCTGCGCCCGCGCCGCGCCCGGCGCGAGCAGCGCGAGCAGCGTGACGGTCGAACGCGCGGCGCGGCGCACGCGATCAGGGATTGAACTTGCCGAAATCTTCAGGCCGCAGGTTCTCCAGGTAGGCCTTGAGCTGCTCACTCGTCAGCTCGCCCTCGCTGACGACCGCGTCGCTGCCGCCGCCGAACTCGGCCTCGTCCCCTTCCTCCTCGGCCGTCTCCTCGCCGGGCTCGATGAGGAGCTGCTCGGCGGCGTAGATGGGTGCGTCGAGGCGGAGCGCGATGGCGATGCCATCCGAGGGACGTGCGTCGATGCGCGCGAGGGTTTCACCATGCTGCAGGTGAAGCTCGGCGTAGTACGTCTGCTTCTCGACGCGCGTGATCTGCACGCGGCGCAGCTGCGCATCCATCCCCATGATCAGGCTGCGCATGAGGTCATGGGTGATCGGGCGCGGCCGCTTCACGTTGTGCATGTGCATCACGATCGACTCCGCCTCCGGCTGGCCGATCCAGATGGGAAGCAGCCGCGTGCCACCGCGCTCCTGGAGGATGACGACGTAGCTGTTGTTGGTGCTGTCGAGGCCGAGCCGCGACACGAAGACTTCGATCATGATCCTCCTGCCTCGCCGGTGGGAGTGCGCTTCACCCCCACCGGCGGTCCAGCGTGCTACGCCGTCGCCGCGCGCTTGAGGGCCGCGGCGCGATCGGTGCGCTCCCAGGTGAACGTCGTGCCCGCGGAGCTGCCGCGACCGATCTTCTCCGGCGTCCGACCGAAATGGCCATAGGCCGCCGTGGCGCTGTAGATCGGCTTTCGCAAGTCCAGCGCCTTCATGATCCCCTTGGGAGTGAGGTCGAAGCTCTTGCGCACGGCCTCGAGGATCCTGGATTCCGGCACGGTGTTCGTGCCGAACGTGTCCACACGCACCGAGACGGGCTCGGCCACGCCGATCGCGTACGCGACCTGCACCTCGCAGCGGCGCGCCAGCTTCGCCGCGACGACGTTCTTGGCCACCCACCGGGCGGCGTAGCACGCCGAGCGGTCCACCTTGGAGGGATCCTTGCCGCTGAAGGCGCCGCCACCGTGGCGACCCATGCCGCCGTAGGTATCGACGATGATCTTGCGGCCGGTGAGGCCCGCGTCGCCCTGCGGCCCGCCGATGACGAAGCGGCCCGTCGGGTTGATGTGGTACTTCACTTTCTTCGGGCGCAGTTCCTCGGGGATCTCCGCCTCGATGATGTCGCTGATGATCGCGCGACGGATCTTCGCGTTGCTCACGCTGTCCGCGTGCTGCGTGCTGATGACGACCGTGTCCACGGCGACGGGCTCGCCGTCCTCGTAGACGATGGTCACCTGCGCCTTGCCATCGGGGCGGAGCCACGGCAGGGTGCCGTCGCGGCGACGCTCGGCGAGCGCCTTCGTGAGGCGATGCGCGAGCATGATCGGCATCGGCATCAGCTCGTCGGTCTCGTCGGTGGCGTAGCCGAACATCATCCCCTGGTCGCCGGCACCGCCGGTGTCCACGCCCATGGCGATGTCACCGGACTGGCGATCGATGGTGCTCATCACGGCGCAGGTCTGGCTGTCGAAGCCATAGCCCGCGTCGGTGTATCCGATGCGCGCGATGGTGTCACGCACGATATCGGGGAGGTGTACGTACGCCTCGGTCGTGATCTCGCCGGCAATGACGGCGAGGCCGGTGGTGACGAGGGTCTCGCAAGCGACGCGGGAGGCTGGATCCTCCTTCAGCAGCGCGTCGAGGACGGCGTCCGAGATGGCATCGGCGACCTTGTCGGGGTGCCCCTCGGTGACGGATTCGGACGTGAAGAGACTGCGATCGAACACAGGCGGGTTCCCCACTGAGCGTTGGAGAGGAAGAAAGAAGGCCCGACACCATGCTGCCGGGCCCGCAACGCCGTCGGGCGACGGCGACGCCGAAAGAAAGCCGGTCAGCCTGCGGCGGGCAAGCCGTCGTAGAGGTACGGAGCGTCGCCGATCGCGGCGCCGAGGGTGCGCGCCAGTTCGCCGCGCGCCTCCTCGGCGGTTCGCGCGTCGAGCGCTGCCGCGGCGGCCAGCTGCGCCTGCTGGAAGGTCACGCCGCGCACGATGCGCTTCACGAGCGGCACCGATCGCGGCGCCACGCTGAGCTGCCGCACGCCGAGCCCGATGAGGGCAAAGGCCATCAGCGGCTGCGAGGCCATCTCGCCGCAGACGCCGACATCGATCTCCGCCTCGTCGGCGACATCGACCGTGCGGCGGATGAGCTGGAGCACGGCCGGATGCAGCGGCGTGAATCGCTCGGCGAGGTTCGCGTTGCCGCGGTCCACCGCCAGCGTGTACTGCACGAGGTCGTTCGTGCCGATGCTGAAGAAATCCACGTCGTCGGCGAAGGTGTGCGCGGCGACGGCGGCGGCCGGCGTCTCGATCATGATGCCGAGCGGCACGTCGGTCCGGTGCTCGACACCGCGGGCCTTCAGCTCCTCGGCCGCTTCTGCCAGCAGCGCACGCGCCGCGACCACCTCGTCGAGGGTGACGACGAGGGGGAGCATGATCCGCAGGTCTCCGTGCACCGCCGCCCGAAGCAGCGCACGGAGCTGCACGCGGAAGAGATCGGGCCGGTCGATGCACATGCGGATGGCGCGCCATCCCAGGAAGGGATTGGGCTCGGTGGGATAGCCGCCCACCGGCAGCTTGTCGCCGCCGATGTCGAACGTCCGGATGACCACCGGCTTGCCGGCGAACGCCTCCACCACGCGGCGATACGCGCGGTACTGTTCGTCCTCGTCCGGCATCGCCGCGCGCCCGACGACGAGGAACTCCGTGCGCATCAGCCCCACGCCCTCGGCACCGCTGCGCGTGGCGGCTTCGGCTTCCTCCGGAATGTCCACGTTCGCTCGCAGCGTGATGCGGACCCCATCCAGCGTGACCGACTCGAGCGCCGCGAGGTCGGCGAGCGATGCCTCCGCCAGCTCCTCCTGGCGCTGGCGCTCGTGGTACGCCTCGATCTCCTCGTCGGTCGGGTTGATGGCGAGCATGCCGGTGCCACCGTCGAGCACGACGCGCTCGCCCCCGGAGAGCTCGGACGTGGCCGTGCGCAACCCGACGACGGCGGGCAGCCCGAGCGAGCGCGCGAGGATCGCGACGTGCGACGTGCGCGTGCCGGCGTCGGTAGCGATCGCCGCGATCGCCGCGCGGTCGAGCTGCACGGTGAGGCTCGGCGTGAGGTCGTGCGTGACGAGGATGGCTCGCGCGCCCGGAGGCAGGTCCACCGGGTCGTGGTCCGGCAGCCCGAGCAGCAGCGACAGCACGCGGATGTGGACGTCGGTGAGGTCACCGACGCGCTCGCGCAGCATCGGCGCGGAATGGCGCGCGAAGCGCGTGCGCCACTCGAGCATCACGAGGTCGAACGCCTTTTCCGCCCCGAGGTTCTGGCGGATCAGCTCCTCGACGCCGCGCATGAGCTCCTGGTCGTCCATGATGGACAGTTGCACGTCGAAGATGGCGGCCTCCTCAGGGCCCGCCGCCGCCTCGACCCGTGCCCTGAGGAGACGAAGGCGCTCCTTCGCCCGCTCGATCGCGGTGTGCAGCCGCGCGATCTCCTCGCGGATGTGCTCGTCCGAGATGATCCGATGGCGGACGTCGGGCACCTCCCAGCGCAGGAGGTGCACCCGGCCGACGACGATGCCCGGCGATGCGGGAATGCCTCGGATCTGCCGCTCCACTAGCGCTCTCCGAACCGGTTGGCGATGAGGGTGGCGAGCGCGTTCACCGCTGCTTCCGCGTCCGGCCCGTCGGCACGAAGCACCAGGGATGATCCGCACTCGGCGGCGAGCATCATCACGCCCATGATGCTCTTGCCATTGACCTCCATGCCGTCCTTCACGAGGGTGATCTCGCTCTGGAAGCCGGCAGAGATCTTCACGATCTCGGCCGCCGGCCTGGCGTGGAGCCCATTCTTGTTGACGATCTGCACCGTTCGTTCGACCATCAGCGAGCCACCGAGAGTAGGGCGAAAAGGGCGATCAGGATCAGCGCGAGCTTGTAGGCTTCCACCCGCACGTGCACGCGCACGAGCAGCACGGACAGGAGCGCCGCGCCGAGCAGGACGATGGTGAGCAACGACGGACCGCCCGCGAGGACGCGCGCCGCGGCGAGCGGGAGCGCGACGCCGGCTGCGGCCGCCGCGGCGCGCCCCAGGTGCGCCGGGCCTCCGCGGAGGAGCGGATTGCCCAGTGCGGGGGCGACAGCAAGACCGCGCGTCCAGCCGACGCGAAGTCCCCAGATGCGCAGCGCGAAATGTCCGGCGTTGTACAGCGCCAGGAAGAGGCAGACGACGACCAGTGGGCGCGCACCGAGGCCGAACGCCGCCAGCGACACGAGCGAGGTGAAGGGGAGCCATCCCGCCCACACCAGCCGGTCCCCCACGCTGCCGAGCGGTCCGGCGAGCGCCGTGCGAAATCGCTCGATCCGGTCGGCGGGAACGCCGGACAGCTCGGCGCGCGCGAGGGCACCCACTGCCACGGACGCCAGATACGGATGCGCGTTGAAGTACGCACTCTCGCGCGCCATGGCCTCCTTGAATGCGGCACCGTGCACGCCGCCGGGCAGCTGTCGGAGCGCCGGTTCCACGCAGAAGCCGATCCCGTTGCCGAGCAGCGTCTCGTAGTTCCACGCGCCCTGGATCGCCAGCAGCCGCAGGAAGATGCTGAGCCAGGTCGTCGCCGGGAGCGACGGCGTAGGCGCCGGCGCCGGCGTAGCGGTACTGATCGCGGGCGCCGTCATCTCGCGAACAGGAGGAGGAGGCCCGCGACCACGCCGCCGGCGAAGTACCAGCGCGCACCGCGAGCCGAATGGAAGATCACCCACGCCGCGCTCGCCGCGACCGAGGTAGCGAGCATCATCACCACGCTCCGCGAGAGCGGGCCGCTGAATGACCAATGGACGGCCAGACGGGCGGCGAGGGGAAAGAACAGCGCGTACGCGACGGCCGTGAGCAGTCCCGCGCGCACCAGGTCGCCCGTCAGCCCCGCGAGCTGCAGGCCGATCACCGTGCCACGCGCGCCCGCGTCGAGCGCGTGCCGCCGGTGGCGCGCGAGACGCGCATTCCACTGCCGGAGCTTCACCAGCGTCCACCCGCCGACCCACGCCGTGCCAAGGGCGCTGAGCACGCCAAGCGTGACGACGCCGGCCCGATCGGCGGGGAGCGTGGCGGACAGCGCGCCGCCGACGACGGCAGCCGAGCCCCACTCGGGATAGCGCGAGGCGCCGAAGGGAAGCGTGGCGATGGCGATCAGCTCGAGCACCACCCCGACGAGCATGCCGCGCATCGCGTCGCCGACGAACGCGCCCGCGAGGGTCGCCGCCACGAGCGGGCGCGAGTACATCATCTGCGGAAAGCAGACGACGTCGAGCCCGACGACCGCGCCGAGCAACGAGAGCGGCAGGAGCTCCCTCACCCGCCCTCCCGCGCCGCGAGGAGCTCCTCGAGGGGAACGGCGCGCGCTGCCGGCACGTCCTGCGCCGTCACCACCGCGCCCTGCTCCGCGATCTCACGCAGTGCCTGCTCCTCGGCGGGCGTCAGGAAGACGTAACGCAGGTGCTGCGCGCGACCGGCGCGATGATGGATGCCTCCGACGTTCACTTCCCGCACCCCCGCTTCGGCGACGAGGCGGCACATCGTCGCGATGTCGCCCGTGAGGAGGATGCCGGCGCGCGGCTCGGCGCGGAAGCGATCGAGGTGCTGCGCCGCGTCGGCCACGGAAAGGAAGCGGACCTCCATCTCCGGCGGCACGCCCATGCGGTAGAGCTCCTGCTCCCAGTCGCTCGCCGCCACCGCGTCGTCGACGAGCACGATGAAGTGGACGTCGAGCGGCTGTCCCCAGCCCACGACCACCTGGCCATGGATCAGCCGGTCGTCGATGCGGTTGAGGACGAGGGTCACGACTGTCCCCCGTGGACGCTCACCGCGGCGCGCCCGCGTTCCGCGGCCGCCATGGCGGCCGCGACCGGATCGGGCTCGGCGGAGAGGACGAAGTCGAGGAGCATGGGCAGGTTGGCGCCAGCCACCAGCACGGCACCCGGTACCTCACGCAGCACGCGCCGCGCCGCCATGGTGCAGCTTCCCGCCTGGAGGTCGGTGAAGATCACCAGTGCGCCAGTCTCTTCCAGCCGGGCGCGCAGCAGCGCCTGGATGTCCTCGCCGCAGAGCCCGCGCACCTGGATCGGCACGAGGCGGTCGCCATGGCCCGCAATCGCCTCCACTGCCGACGTGAGCCCCGCCGCAAAGTCGGCGTGCCCGGCGACGATGGCGAGCTTCACGCCGTTACTCATGATCCTCGCGCAGGTAGCGGTGGATCTCGGACTTGTTGCGCATCTCCTTCAACAATCGCGCATTGAAGCGCTCCGCGGGATCGATGCCACTGAACTTGAGCAGGTGATGCATGGCGATCACCTCGGCGATCACCGTGATGTTCTTGCCCGGATTGAGCGGGATCGTGATGCGTGGCAGCGAGACGCCGAGAATGTCGGTCGTCTCGCCGTCGAGGCCCGTGCGCTCGACCGGCGCGTCCTGGTGCCACTCCTCGAGCTGGACGACCACCTCGATGCGCTTCTGCTGCCGCACCGCGCGCACGCCGAAGATGGCGGGGATGTCGACGAGTCCGACGCCGCGGATCTCCATGTAGTGCCGCTGCAGCTCGTGCCCGCGCCCGATCAGGATGTCGCTCCCCTTCCGCCGCACGATGACGAGATCATCGGCGACGAGCCGGTGCCCCCGCTCCACGAGATCGAGCACGCACTCCGACTTGCCGATGCCGCTCTTCCCGATGAAGAGCAGTCCGACACCGGAGACGTCCGCCAGCGAGCCGTGCAGCGTGGTCTGCGGGGCGAACCAGTCCTCGAGCCACGGCTTGATGCGCGTGTAGAACTCGTGGGTCTTGAGTGACGAGCGCAGCACACCGACGCCGGCGTTGCGCGCCTCGTCCACGATCTCCGGCGCGAGCTCGAGCCCCTTCGTGACGAACACGCACGGAATCGGGAAGCTGAAGAACTGCGCGAGATGCTCGCGCCGCGTGCGCGCGTCGAGCGAGTGGAGGTACGTCACCTCCGTCTCGCCGAACACCTGGAGCCGCTCGGCGGCGAAACGAGCCACGAAGCCGGCGAGGGCGAGCCCGGGGCTCGACACGTCGGAACCCGGCACGATGCGCTCCATCCCCTCCGTGCCCGGCACGCGCTCGAGCTCGAGCGCGTCGCGAAGCTGATCGTACAGGTCGCCGACTCGAAGTGTCGGGCTCATCGGGGGCGGAAAGGTGAGGTTCGCATCAGGTCATCGGCCGGTGGCGAGGACACGCTCGAGGTGACGCTCGGTCTCCTCGGCCGCGCGCTCCCAGGTGAACGTTTCCGCGAAGCCGCGCGCCTGCGCACCGAGGCGCTCCACCAGCGCGCGGTCCGCGGCGAGGCGGCCCATCGCCGCCGACATGGCGCGAACGTCCCCGTGCGGAACGAGGTAGCCCGTGTCCCCGTCACGCACCGATTCGCGGATGCCGGGCGAGTTGGACGCCACCACCGGTGTGCCGCACGCGGCTGCCTCGAGGTTGGTGATTCCCCACCCTTCCTTCGGCGACGCGAACACCAGCGCCCACGCCCGCCGCAACAGGGACAGCTTCTCCTGCTCGCTGACCCGCCCAAGAAACCGCACGCGATCACCGAGGTCAAGCGAGGCGGCCAGCCGTTCCAGCGCAGGGCGATAGTCGCCCGCCCCCGCGATCTCGAGCGTTGCGGAGGGATGTCCCATCTCCGCGAAGGCGCGAATCACGAAGTGTACGCCCTTGTAGCGCTTGAGCCGGCCGAGATACGCGAACAGCGGCGTATCGGCGCGGAGCTCGAGCCGCGGCGTATAGTGAATCGTGTCGATGCCGGGATAGATCACCTCGACGCTCGCGCGCGGAATGCCGCGGTCGGCGAGGTCGGCCGCCGTGCTCGTGCTGATCGCCTCGAAGGGGACGTGGCGATACACGCGGCCGAGCGGCCGCTCGGCGAGCCACACCGCCGCGGCGAGTGGCGGGGTCAGCTCCTGGAAGGCGGTGCCGCCGAAGAGGTGCGGCACGAGGGCCACCGGCTTCGGGCCGCCCCACCGCGGCGTTCCCAGCGGGATCTTGTTCACGTCCTCCACCAGCAGGTCGAACTGCCCGTTCGCGAGATGCTGGCGGAAGTATCGGCGAGCCAGGAAGGGGAAGCTGTGCCGCGTTCCGACGCGAATGACGTCGATCCCGTCGAGCCGTGCACGGGGGACGGCGCCTTTCCAGCCCCCGCACAGCAGGGTGACCGCGTGCCCACGCTGCGCGAGGCGGCCGAAGATCTCGTGCAGGTGGATCTCCGCGCCACCAGCGAGGGGATTCTCACGGTCCTGCCAGTTGACGAGAAGCAGGCGCACTACATGCGCCCCATGCGCCGCGCCAGCGCGTCGAGAACACCGTTCACGAACCGCGCGCTCGCCGCGCTGCCGAAGCGCTCGGCGAGCGTGACCGCCTCCTGGATGACGACGCGCGGCGGCGTCTCCCCGAGTGAAAGCTCGGCCGCGCCGAGGCGAAGGACGCAGCGCTCCACCGCGCCGATGCGCTCGAGCCGCCAGTTGGTGGTCACGTCGGCCAGCTCGTCATCCAGGTCGCGCTGCCGCTGGGCGACCATGCGCACGAGGGGACCGGCAACGCGCCGCTCGTCGGGCGTGATGGACATGTCGTCCCACACCTGCGTCGCCACCTGCTCGAGGTTCCCCTCCCCGCCACGCATCTCCCACGCGTAGAGGGCCTGCAGTGCCCGCGCGCGGGCGCGCGTCTCAACTCTCGTCCGCGGCATCGAGTCGTTCGAAGAGATCGGTCATCTCGAGCGCGGCGACCGCCGCGTCCCAGCCCTTGTTCCCGTGCTCGCCGCCGGCGCGCGCCTCGGCCTGCGCCATCGTGTCGCAGGTGAGCAGGCCGAAGCCGATCGGGATGTCGTACTCGCTGCTCGCGTTGGCGAGCCCGCGCGACGCCTCGCCCGCCACGTAGTCGAAGTGCGGCGTGTCGCCGCGGATCACGGCGCCGAGCACGACGAGCGCGTTGTAGCGCTCCGTGGCGGCGAGCCGGCGCGCGGCGAAAGGCAGCTCCCACGCCCCGGGTACCCACACGACGTCCACGTCGTCCACGGCGCAGCCGTGGCGGACGAGGGCGTCCATCGCGCCGTCGGCGAGTTTCTGCGTGATGTGCTCGTTGAAGCGCGACACGAGCACGGCGAAGCGACGTCCCTCGCCGTCGGGCCTTCCGGTGAATTCTGCCATTCGATCAGGAGGCGAGCAGGTGCCCGAGCTTGTCGCGCTTCGTGCCCAGGTAGCCGGCGTTCTCGACGTTCTCCGGCTGGATGATCGGCACGCGCTCCTCGATGCGGAGCCCGTACCCCTCGAGGCCCACCATCTTGCGCGGATTGTTGGTGATCGGGCGGATGGACTTCAGCCCGAGGTCGAGGAGGATCTGCGCGCCGATGCCGTAGTTGCGCAGGTCGGGGGCGAAGCCGAGCTGCTCGTTCGCCTCCACCGTGTCCGCGCCGCGATCCTGCAGCTCGTACGCCTTCAGCTTGTTGAGGAGGCCGATCCCGCGCCCCTCCTGGTCGAGGTAGACGATGACGCCGCGCCCCTCCTGCTGGATCATGCGCATCGCCGTCTCGAGCTGCCAGCCGCAGTCGCAGCGCATGGAGTGGAACACGTCGCCGGTGAGGCACTTGGAGTGCATGCGCACCAGCACGTTCTCGCCATCGCCGAGATCCCCGTAGGCGATGGCGACGTGCTCGGCGTCGTCCACGTCGTTCTCGTAGCCGTACACGGTCCACGTGCCGAAGTTGGTCGGCAGGCGCGCCTCGGCCACGCGATGCACCAGGCGTTCGTGCTTCAGCCGGTGCGCGACGAGCTGGGCGACGGTGATGAACTTGAGGCCGTGCTCGCGCGCGAACGCCTCGAGCTGCGGACGGCGCGCCGTCGTGCCGTCCTCGTTGAGGATCTCGCAGATCACGCCAGCGGGATAGACGCCGGCGAGCCGCGCGAGGTCCACCGCGGCTTCGGTGTGTCCCACGCGCTGAAGCACGCCGCCTTCCCGCGCGCGCAGCGGATGAACGTGGCCGCCGTGGCGGAGGTCGGAGGGCACGGTGGCCGGATCGACGAGCACGCGCACCGTGGTCGCGCGGTCCTGGGCGCTGATCCCCGTCGTCACCCCGAAGCGCGGCGAAGCATCCACGCTGACGGTGTACGCGGTGCGGTACTCGTCGGGATTGCTCTCCGCCATCGGCGGCAGCTCGAGCTGGTCCACCCGCTCGCCGCTGAGCGCGACGCAGATCAGCCCGCCCGCGCGCTTGATCATGAAGTTGATCAGCTCCGGCGTCACGAGCTGCGCAGCGCAGATCAGGTCGCCCTCGTTCTCACGGTCCTCGTCATCCGCCACGATGACGAGCTTCCCCGCGGCGATGTCGGCGATGGCTTCGGCGACAGTGTTGAATGGCATCGGTTCCCGAGTTGGTGTCGCGCTCATCGCGCCACGGCGTACGGAGCCACGAGCTGGCGGACGTACTTGCCCACCATGTCGGCCTCCACGTGAACGGCATCGCCGGCGCGGAGCGCGCCGAGCGTGGTATGACGCGCCGTGTGGTCGATGAGGCTCACCTGAAGAATCCCCGGCGAGGGAAGTGCGTTCACGGTGAGGCTCACGCCGTCCACGGCGACCGAACCATGCAGCACCATCAGGGGCTCGAGGTCGGCGGGGAGGCGGATGTCCACCAGCAGCGCATCGTCGGCGCGCAGCGCCTGCTCCACTTCGGCGACGCCGTCCACGTGCCCCTGCACCAGGTGGCCGCCGAGCCGGTCGCCCAGGCGCATGGCGCGCTCCAGGTTCACGCGACGACCGGCCTCCCACTCGCCGATCGTCGTGCGACCGAGCGTCGTCACGACCGCCGCCACGGCGAACCAGCCGGGTCCGTGCTCGAGCACCGTGAGGCAGGCCCCGTTGACGGCGATGCTTTCACCGATGGACAGGCCGGTGTAGCGCGAGGCGATGCGCAGCGTGCGCCCCGCCTCCGTCCGCTCCACACGCTCGACGACGCCTACGTCGTCAACCAGCCCGGTGAACATGTCAATTCGCTCCGGCCTCCCTTGCCGGAGGCGCGTAAACCGTCATCTCGTCGTCCCCGAACCGTGCCGATCGCACGAAGCGCCAGCGCGGCGCATCGTCGATCGTGGCGGCGGGAAAGGCGCTGAACGGGTTCAGCGCACCCGTGCCGAGCACGAGGGGTGCCCGAAAGATAATCAGGCGATCCACCAGCGCCTCCTGGATCAGCGAGGCCGCGAGCGCGGCGCCCCCTTCCACGAGGATGGACCGCACGTGACGCGCGCGCAACGCGCGCAGGGCGTCGCCGAGGGTGGCTGCATGCAGCAGCTCGACTCCCGCCTGCTCGAGGGCTGACGCGTGCCTCGCCTCCGGGGCCCAGCAGACGACGACCACGGGTGACTCGCGCGCCGTGCGCACGAGCTGCGAGGTGAGGGGGAGCCGCGCCGAGGTGTCGAACACCACCCGCAGCGGCGGCACGCGAGGCGCCGAAAAGCTGCGGACGGTGAGCAGAGGGTCATCGGCGAGCACGGTGCCGATGCCGACCGCCACGGCGTCCGAGCCGGCCCGCAGGCGGTGCACCTCGCCGCGAGCCTCGTGGCCGGTGAGCCAGGCCGGCTTGCGCGTGGCATCCGACATCGCGCCGTCCAGTGACAGCGCGAGCTTGAGGCGGACGAATGGGCGATCCGAGGTGAGGGCGTGGAAGAACACGGCGTTCAGCTCGCGCGCCGAGGCCTCACCGAGCCCGATCTCCACCGTCACCCCAGCCTCGCGCAACCGTTCCGCGCCCCCGGCAGCCACGGGGTTCGGGTCCGCCACGGCGATCACCACGCGACGAATGCCGGCGGCGAGGATGGCGTCGGTGCACGGCGGCGTGCGCCCGTGATGGTTGCACGGCTCCAGAGTGACGTAGAGCGTGGCGCCACGCGCCCGCTCGCCCGCCGAGCGGAGCGCCTCCACCTCGGCGTGCGCTTCGCCGTAGCGGCGATGCCAGCCTTCACCGACGATGTTGCCGTCGCGCACGACGACGGCGCCGACCATCGGGTTCGGCGCCGTGCGTCCCCATCCATTTTCCGCGAGGTCGAGCGCGCGGCGCATGAATGCGCCATCCGCGGGTGCCGCCGCGCGCTCGCGTGCTGCCATGCGCTAGAAGCCGAAGCGGAGCCCGACGGAGCCGTAGTTGCGTGCGGCGCCCGGCTCCGAGCCGGAGAAGGTGTTGAAGGTCGTGACCTCACCGCCCGACACCCGACCAACCTCGGCGGCGAGCTTGAAGAACAGGAGGTTCATCTTCACACCGGCGAAGATGTTCGTGCGGTCGAGCTTCTGCGACGGCGACGGATCTACCGTGGTGTTCGCACGGCCGAAGCCGCCCGCCAGCACCGACGCGCGCACTTCGTCCACCGAGGACTCATAGTGGTCCTTGCCCACGCCGCCGAAGATGCCGATGATCACGAGTGACTTGCTCGCCTCGATGCGCCACGACGTCGTCTTCATCTTGAGGCCGGTGACGAAAAGCGAATCGCTCGCGCTGCTGTTCGCCATCAGGTCGACGGTGGGCAGGTCGCGGTGCATGAAGCTGAGCGACACGCCCGGCACGAGGATCGACTCCGACAGCAGCCCGACGCGGGCGCCGTACCCGATCTTGAGCGAGCCATCGGGGAGCTTGACGCTCACGTTGTTGTCCTCGAACTCCGGCAGGTAGGTGGCGCTGAGCAGCAGGTCCACCGAGCCCACGTTCGTCAGGGCCAGCGGCAGTCCGCGGAAGATGCCGATCGCCGCGTCTGCGCCGCCGCCGGGCACCATCTGCGAGCTGGTCGGCAGCTCGGCGGAATAGCGGCCGGTGTAACAGGTCGGGAACTGATCCACCTCCGGCAGTGAACCCTGCACCGCCGTGCCGCGCGCACCGATGCTGAAGTGGCCAAGGCCACCCAGGGTGCTCGACTGGCCGAGCGTCGGGCTGCCACCGGCGAGGGCCGTGGACAGCTGGGGTGCCAGGTACTGGAACAGGTCGGCCGCCTGCTGCCGCGAATTCTCGGAGGCCTGCGCCGACGACGTCGGCACCCCCGCCGCGCACGACGTCTGCCCCTGCGCGGACGCCGCGCCGACCATGCTCATGCCAACCGCGAGAACGAGGAACTTGTTCATGACGCGCGCTCCTGAATGATGCGCACCTGACCGGCTCCGCGCACGATGCGCCCGAGCCGCCAGTTGCCAAGGTGAGCCGCCGAGGCGCTCGCCTCGACTGCGTGCGCGCCCGCCTCGTCGGTGATGACGACCATTCCGACGCCCATGTTGAACGTCCGGAACATCTCCGCCCGGTCCACGCCCCCCGCACGCTCGAGCTGCCGGAACAGGTTCGGCACCTCCCAGCTCGCCGCATCGATCTCGGCGTCCAGCGTGTCGGTCAGCGTGCGGTTCACATTGCCGGGCAACCCGCCGCCGGTGATGTGCGCCATGCCGTGAATGTGACCGAGAACCGGTCGCAGCACTGGCAGATACGAGCGATGGACCCGCAGCAATACGTCCGCCACCGAGGCATCCTCCCCCGGGAAGGGATCGTTGACAGCCAGGCCCATCCGTTCAGAGACGATGCGCCGCGCCAGGGAGTAACCGTTCGTGTGAAGCCCGCTGCTGGCGAGGCCCAGGATCAGGTCACCTTCGCAGACGCGGTCGGCACCGAGGATCGCGTCCTCCTCCACCATGCCGACGATGAAGCCGGCGAGGTCGTAGTCGGGTGGGGTGTAGATGCCAGGCATCTCCGCCGTCTCGCCGCCGACGAGTGAGCATCCGTTCTCGCGGCACCCGGCAGCGACGCCCTCGACCACTGCCGCCACGACCTCCGGCTCGAGCCGGCCTGCGGCGAAGTAGTCGAGGAAGAAGAGCGGGACGGCGCCCTGGACGAGGATGTCGTTGACGCAGTGGTTGACGAGGTCGTGCCCCACCGTGCCGTGGCGTCCCGCCTCGATGGCCACGCGCAGCTTCGTGCCCACGCCGTCGGCGCTGGACACCAGCACCGGTCGGTGCGCCTCGGCTGGCATGCGGAACATGCCGCCGAAGCCGCCGAAGCTCCCCCGCGCGCCCACCGTGAAGGTGGATTCCACGGCGGCGCGAATGCGCTGCTTCACCGCGTCGGACCGGTCGATGTCCACGCCGGCGCTGGCGTAGTCCATCGAGCCCGTCGGGCGCGCTTTCCCGCCGTGCGCGTCACTCACGTGGCCAGCTCCTCCTCGAACGCGACGAGCGCATGGAAGTCGCGCACGCGCGCCGCGATGTCCTTCGGCGTGATCTCGAGCAGCCGCTGCACGGAGAACTTCTCCACCGCGAACGAGCCCATCGCCGATCCGTACACCACCGCGCGGCGCATGTTGGCCTCGCTCAGGTCGCCGCTCCGCGCCAGGTAGCCCATGAACCCGCCGGCGAACGAGTCACCCGCACCGGTGGGATCGAACACCGACTCGAGCGGATAGGCCGGCGCGAAGAAGATCGACCCTTCCCGGAACAGGAAGGCGCCGTGCTCGCCCTTCTTGATCACCACCATCTTCGGGCCACGCTCCATGATCCAGCGCGCAGCCTTCACCAGATTGAAGCAATCGGTCAGCTGCCGGGCCTCCCCGTCGTTCAGCGTGATCAGGTCCACGTGCTTGATCAGCTCGAGGATGTCCGGCCGGCGGCTCTCGATCCAGAAGTTCATCGTGTCGCATGCCACGAGCGCCGGGCGCTGGACCTGCTTCAGCACGTCGAGCTGCAGGCGCGGATCGATGTTGGCGAGGAAGACGAACGGCGCACGCTGGAACTGCGGCGGAATCTTGGGGCTGAAGTGCGAGAACACGCCAAGGTGCGTCTCGAGCGTCTCCGCCGAATTGAGGTCGTGCCGATAGCGACCGCGCCAGCGAAAGGAATTGCCATCAGCGTGCTCGAGGCCGGCCATGTCCACACCGCGCTTCTTCAGGGGCTCGAGCTGATCGAGCGGGTAGTCGTTGCCCACGACGCCCACGAGCTGCACCGGCGCGAGGTGGCTCGCCGACGCGGAGAAGAAGGTGCCTGACCCGCCGATCACATTGTCGGCCTTGCCGAACGGGGTTTCGACCGAGTCCAGCGCGACGGAGCCAACGACGAGGACGGACATGAGGGACGGGTGAAGGATGGCTTGATCGTGAACCGTGAACCGCGAACCGCGAACCGTGAACGCAGTGACGGTTCACCGTTCACGGTCTGCGATTCACGCGTAGTTACATGCGCTCCGGCGCCGAGATGCCGAGCATGGAAAGACCGTTGCGCAGCACGATCTGCGATGCGCGGGCGAGAAGCAGTCGCGCACGCGTGATCGGCTCCGGCTCGTTGAGCACGTGCGCCTTGTGATACCACAGGTGCACCTTCCCCGCCGTGTCGTGGAGGTAGGTGGCCACGCGGTGCGGCTCCAGCGCCTCGGCCGCCCCGGCAACGAGCGCCGGGAAGTCGAGCAGTGCCTTCATCAGCTCCGTCTCCTCCGGCAGGGTGAGCACGGAGAGATCGGCACTCGTGTCGATCGACTGCGGATCGATCTCCCCGACGCGGAAGATCCCCGACATCCGGGCGTGCGCCATCTGGATGTAGTAGACCGGATTCTCCTCGCTCTGCGAGCGCGCGAGGTCCACGTCGAAGGAGAGCTGGGAGTCACCCTTCCGCATCAGGAAGAAGTAGCGCACCGCATCGCGGCCGACTTCGTCGATCAGGTCGCGTACCGTGACATAGCTGCCGGCGCGCTTGGAGATCTTCACCTCCTCGCCGCCGCGCATCACCGTCACCATCTGGTGGAGCACGTACTCCGGATAGCCCTCGGGAATGCCGATGTCGAGCGCCTGCAGGCCGGCGCGCACGCGCGTCACCGTGCTGTGGTGGTCGGCCCCCTGCACGTTGATGGCGCGCCTGAAGCCACGCTCCCACTTCGTGACGTGGTACGCGACGTCGGGGACGAAGTACGTGTAGGTTCCGCCCTTCTCGGCGCTCTTGCGCATCACGCGATCCTGGTCGTCACCATACTCGGTGGTGCGCAGGAAGAGCGCGCCGTCCCGCTCGTACGTCCGGCTGCGCTCCACGAGCGCGCGCACGGTGCGATCGACGCGACCATCCTCGTACAGCGACGACTCCAGGAAGTAGGTGTCGAAGGCGACGCCGAACGCCTGCATGTCGCGGTCCTGCTCCTTGCGGAGCTCGCGCACGGCGAAGCGGCGCATGGCGTCGAGGTTGTTGCCCGCGCTGTCCTCCGGATGCTCGGCGACGTACCGCTGCGCGATCTCGGCAATGTACTCGCCGTGGTAGCCGCCCTCGGGAATCTCGAGCGGCGCGCCGCCCAGCTCGCGCACGCGCGCCTGGGTGCTCCTCGCCAGGTTCTCGATCTGCACGCCGGCGTCGTTGTAGTAGAACTCGCGGGACACGCGCCAGCCCGACCACTCGAGCAGCGACGCGATGGCGTCGCCGAGCGCCGCCTGCCGACCGTGCCCCACATGCAATGGCCCGGTGGGATTCGCGCTCACGAACTCGACGACGACCGGCTTCGCGGCGCCGGTGTCACTGTGTCCGTAGTGCTCGCCGGCCGCGACGAGTGCACGCAGCCCGTCGGCCACGGTGTCGGCGCTCAGACGCAGGTTGATGAACCCCGGGCCGGCGACGTCCACGCTGGCGAGACCGGCGGCCTGGAAGTCGAGCGCCTTCACGAGATCCTGCGCGAGGTCGCGCGGCTTCCGGCCGAGCGGCTTGGCGAGGACCATGGCGACGTTCGTCGCCCAGTCGCCGAAGGCGGGATCGCGTGGACGCTCGAGCAGCGGCTCGACATCCGCCGGCGCACCAAGTGAGCGGGCGGCGCGCGCGAGCTCGGCGCGCAGCGCGTCAGTGCCCGCGCTCACTCGCCGGTGCTCTTCTTCGCGGCCGGCTTTGCCTCCGTCGACGGCGCCGGAGACGCCGCAGCTCCGGAAGTCGAACCGCCGCTCTCACCACCGCTCTTCGTACTGTCGCTCTTCGCCTCCGACTTCCCGCCAGCAGCAGCGGCGGAGTCGCTGGACATGCTCTTCGGCCCGCTCCCCTTGTCGCGGTGCGCGTTCTTGCCGTAATCGGTGAGGTAGAAGCCAGATCCCTTGAACGAGAAACCGGCAGGCGAAAGAATGCGCTCGGCGAGCGCGCCGCACTCCGGGCAAGCGGCCTGGGCTTCCGCACCGCTGATGGTGCGATAGAACTTTTCGAACTCGTGCCCGTTCGGACAGCGGAACTCGTAAGTTGGCATCGATGTGAGACTTAGGTGGTGCTGATCCAGCCGGGAAAACTAGTGGCGGGGAACGGCCCGCGGTAGGTGCGCGAGCTTCCCAAACGCACGAAGGGCTCGGCAGCCGATGGCTGCCGAGCCCTTCGTGCGTCGGACCGCTGTTAGAAGCGGATGCCGAAGGTGAGCGGCACCGACTTCATGCTCGTGCCGTCGCCGGTCGAGATCTGCGTGTAGCGGGCATCGATACGCGCCGGGATGCGACCCATCGCGAAGTCGAGGCCAGCACCGGCGTTGAAGCCCCAGTGGCTCTCGGTGGGGATGCCGTTGCCCAGGTCATAGTGCGCGAAGCTCGCACCACCGGTCAGGTACGGCGTGATCGCGCTCGGGCGACGCGACGTCCAGAGCACCGCGTTCAGGTCGGCGCCCATCGTCTTGTTGCTGCCGTCGACGCCGGTCGCCTTGAAGCTGTTGCTCGAGTAGCTCGCGTCGGCGCGGAGGCCGAGCATCGAGGAATTGCGGAGATCCATCGAGCCGCCGAAGGTGTAACCCGTGTTGAACGCGTCGGACGCGTCACCCATCGGCATCGAAGCGCCGCCGAAGACGGCGAACGACAGCGGCTTGTGGGCAACCTGCGCGCTCAGCATGCTGGGCGCGAGGAGGACGGCACCGGCAACGGCCATCGTGCGGAAGATGTTGATCGGTCGCATGGAACCTCTGGCGAAGTGGAGCGGACCGCCTTGTGGACCTGCGGGCGAATCCGCCGGGAGAACGACGCGGCCTTCCGCGTCGCATGTGAAGCGGCGCAGACCGGAAGGTCCGCGCCGCTTCGGGAAATCACCGCGTGTACACCGACAGGCCGGCGAGCAGGCCGATGGCGTTCTGCGACGCGCCGTTGCTGCTCGAGTGTGCAAGGTTAGCCTCGAACCGCGACGCAAAGCGGCTGGCCACCGGCACCTTCACGCCGAAGCCGCCGCCGAAGGTGAACGCGCTGTGCGAGCCGAGGTCACCCGAGATTCCATCGAGGCCGATGAATGGGCGGACGTAGAGCTGGTTCGCCATCCGGCTGGTCGAGAAATGGTAGAGCATTCCGAGGCCGACCCCGTAGGTCGTGAAGCTCAGGCCAGTCTCGCTATGGTGATTCAGGCTGAGCGAAGGCTCGAGCGACACCGCGGGCGTCAGATAGAACCCCATGCGGACCGAGGGAATCGGGACCTGGAGCTCGGTCGTCTTCGGGTCATCGAGCGTAAAGATCACGCCAGCATCCACGCCGATTTCCGGCGAAGGGTTCGCGGACGCCATGCTGCTGCGGGTCGTCCGCTGCGCGCTGGCGGTGGAAGCAATCGCGATCAGCGAAAGCGCGGCGAACGAAAGAACCCGACGCATACTTTTCTAGTCCTGTAGTCTGGTGGGCCAGCAGAGTCATGCCTTCCCCAGCCGGGAAGGTCACGAATCAGACTGCCGAACTCGCTACAGGTCACGCCCGACGGCGGTCCCCGGCGCCCACCGAAAAGTGACGCCCGTCACAGGCGCGCCGGCCCGTACCCGCGCTTCAGGTGTTCGGCCGGTACGTCCCCCACGTGGACGCCAGCGCATCGCTGATCTCTCCCACGCTGGCGCGCGCACGCACTGCCTCCACGATGCTCGGCATGAGAACGGGACGCTGACCCGCGTACTCGGTTGCATACGCTTTCGCGTTCTCGGCGAGCGCCGCGAGCGTCCTGCGGACGGCCGCGTCGTCGCGCTTCGCACGCACCGCACGCAGGCTCGCCACCTGGTCCCGCTCCAGCGCCGAGTAGTCCGGGGTCGGGATATCCGGCGGCGTGCTGTCGTCGGCGAACCGGTTCACGCCGACGATCGTCGCCTCGCCGCGCTCGACGGAGAGCTGGTACTCGTACGCCGACCGTCCGATCTCTTCCTGGAAGAAGCCGGCGGCGATGGCGCGCGCCGCGCCGCCCAGCTCGTCTACCCTCGCCAGCAGCGCCTCCGCCTCGCCCTCCAGCGCATCGGTGAGCTGCTCGACGTAGAAGCTCCCCGCCAGCGGATCGGCGGTGGCTGCGGCGCCGCTCTCGTAGCCGATGATCTGCTGTGTGCGGAGCGCGAGTGTCGCGGCCTCCGCGGTCGGCAGGGCGAGGGCCTCGTCGTAACCGTTGGTGTGCAGCGACTGCGTGCCGCCCAGCACCGCCGACAGCGCCTGGATGGCGACGCGCACGATGTTGTTCATCGGCTGCTGTGCCTGGAGCGTCACGCCGCCCGTCTGAGTGTGGAAGCGCATCCGGCAGCTTGCGTCGTTCGCGTCGAAGCGCTCGCGCATGAGGCGCGCGTACATGCGCCGCGCGGCGCGGAACTTCGCCACCTCCTCGAACAGGTCGTTGTGCGCGGCGAAGAAGAACGAGAGCCGAGGCGCGAACGAGTTCACGTCGAGCCCGGCCTCGCGTGCGCGTGACACGTACTCCATCGCGTTGGCGAAGGTGAACGCGAGCTCCTGCACCGCCGTGGCGCCGGCCTCACGGATGTGGTAGCCGCTGATCGAGATCGGGTTCCAGCTTGGCACCTCCGCGGCGCAGAAGCGGAAGACTTCGGCGATCAGCGCGAGCGATGGCGCCGGCGGGTAGATGTAGGTGCCGCGGGCGACGTACTCCTTGAGGATGTCGTTCTGGATCGTGCCGCTCAGCTTCTCGCGCGCGATCCCCCGCTCCTCGGCGACGACGATGTACATCGCGAGCAGCGTGGCCGCCGTTGCGTTGATCGTCATGCTCGTGGACACCCTGTCGAGCGGAATCCCGTCGAGCAGGAGGTGCATGTCCTCCACGGTATCGATCGCCACGCCCACGCGCCCCACCTCGCCGAGCGCGCGCGGGGAATCGGAGTCGATCCCCATCTGCGTCGGCAGGTCGAAGGCGACGCTGAGGCCGGTCTGTCCCTTCTCGAGCAGCAGCCGAAACCGCTCGTTGGTCTGCTGTGCTGTGCCGAAGCCGGCGTACTGGCGCATGGTCCAGAGCCGTCCGCGGTACATCGTCGGCTGCACGCCGCGGGTGTAGGGGAACTGGCCGGGATCGCCGAGGTCGTGCGCGTAGTCGAGCGGCGCCGGCCGGTAGACGGGAGCGATGGGAATGCCGGACGGGCTCAGCTTGTCGTCGGAGGACATGCCGGAAAACTAATTGTGAACCGTTGACCGTGAACCGTGAACCGTAACAGCGAACGGCACACCTGACTGAGCTCGGTGTGCCGTTGTCGCTCACGGTTCACCGTTCACCGTTCACGGCTCACGCCCCCACGAGCGCACTCTCCCCCGCCAGCGTCTGGTTCGCCAGCTCCACGTCGCGCTTGGAGCCGATGAACAGCGGCACGCGCTGGTGCAGCTCCGTAGGCTGGATGTCGAGGATGCGCTGCACCCCGTCGCTCGCCGCGCCGCCGGCCTGCTCGCAGATGAACGCGAGCGGGCTCGCCTCGTAGAGGAGGCGGAGCTTGCCGCCGGACATGCGCCCGTTCGCGGGATAGCAGAACACGCCGCCGCCAAGAAGGTTGCGGTGGAAGTCGGCGACGAGCGAGCCGACGTAGCGCACGTTGAGCGGCTTGCGCCCTCCCTCGAGACCACGATAGCGGCGCATGAGCAGCTTCGTCGGCTCGTCCCACTGGCCTTCGTAGGAATCGTTCACCGAGAGGTAGCGTCCCTCGTCCGGGATGCGGATGTTCGGATGGGAAAGGAGGAACTCACCGATGGACGGATCGAGCGTGAAGCCGTGCACCCCCTGGCCCGTGGTGTACACGAGCATGGTGCTCGACCCATAGATCACGTACCCGGCCGCCACCTGCCGGCGGCCCGGCTGCAGCATGTCCTCCATCTCGCCGTGCCGCCCGCGCGTGATCTTCTGCACGACGGAGAAGATCGTTCCCACCGGGACGTTCACGTCGATGTTCGAAGAGCCATCGAGCGGATCGAACAGCAGGCAGTACTTGCCGCAGCGGAAGCCGTCGGGAATCTGGATCAGCCCCGGCTCCTCCTCCGACGCCATCGCGCAGAGGCGCCCGCCGTGGTCCATCGCCTTGATGATCGTGTCGTTGGCGAAGACGTCGAGCTTCTGCTGGATCTCGCCCTGGACGTTCGAGTTGGCGGTGGCACCGAGAATGTCGGCCAGCCCGGAGAGTCGAACCTTGCTGGCGATCATCTTCGCTGCGAGGGCCATGTCGTACAGGATCCCCGACAGCTCGCCGGTGGCTTCGGGATGCTGGCGCTCCTGCTCGATGATGAATCGCTCGATCGTGACGACCGACGTCGCAGTATGCTGGACCACGGGGCTGCCTCTACACGATGGGTGGAGCGCCGGACATCCGGCGCGTGGCGTACGCCCGTGCGTCCGCCTCGTAGGGATTCTCGGTGTAGCCGTGCCGGAGGCTTCGCCAGAGATAGCGAAGCGGAAACGCGTGATCGGCCTGAAACTGGTGTACGTGCCGAAGTTCGTGCAAGAGTAGTTCCGGGTCCAGCGGCACGTTCGGCGCCAGCCAGATCGTTCGCCAGAGGGTAATCCCTGACACCGTGGCGCGACCCAGCAGCCACCCACCGATACGCAGCGGCAGGCCACCGCGCCGGAAGCGCGCCTCCGCGAGCTCGGGGAAGCGGTCGAGCAGGTGCGGTGGCAGGGAGATGGGGGAGCCGAGGAGCAACACGGGAGGTCGGGAGGCCGGGAGGTCGGGAAGTCAGGGCGAGCTATCCAGTGACCAGTGCTCGCCGCGGGCTTCTACTTCCAGTCGTGTGCCATCGGTGCGGACGATGATCGTGCCGGCAAGGTCGGTGCGCAGCGTCGGAATCCCGGCGGCGCCAAGTCGTGCAAGCACTTCGGCGTCGGGATGACCATACGAGTTGTTCGCGCCCACGCTCACGAGGGCGAGGCGCGGATGGACGGCGGCAAGGAACGCAGCCGTGGTGCTGGTGTTGCTGCCGTGGTGCGCCACCTTGAGCACGTCCGCGTGCAATGCATTCGGTGCATGCGACAGGAGCCAGTCCTCCTCGGGTGCCTCGGCGTCGCCCGTGAGCAGCATGCGCACCCCGCCGACGCGGACGAGGAGCACCGTGCTCGCGAGGTTCGCGTCGTGCAATCCGGCCGCCCACAGCGAATCGGGGGCGAGCGCAGTGATCACCGCTTCGTCCACCACGAGCGAATCACCCGGATGCACGCGGCGCCACGAGATCCCTTCGGCACGCGCCTCGGCGAGCGCCGCCAGGTACTGAGGTGTGGTGCCGACGTAGCCGGGATCGAGGAAGAGAGCGGGATGAAGCGCGGCGAAGAGCGACGCCGCGCCGCCCACGTGATCGGCATGCGGATGCGACAGGGCGAACAGCGCCACGCGTCCACCCCGGTGTGCGATGTACGGCACCACCACGCTGCGGCCCGCGTCGCCACTCGGCCAGCTGCGGCCGGCATCCACCACCACCCACGTCCCACGCCGCGTCCGCACCGCGAGTGCGTCTCCCTGCCCCACGTCGAGCATGTGGAGCTCGGTGAAGTCACGCGGACGCTGCAGCAGGGGCTCCGCCGTCATCAGCGCCACGCAGCCGAGCGCGACGAAGCACGCCCGTACCGGGCGCTCGGCCAGGCAGGCAACGACGACCGCCGTCGCGGCCACCGCGCCGGCGAGGGCGGCGAGCGGCGTGGGATACACGAGCGGCGCGGCACCGCGAATTGCCGACGCATGGACGGCGATGCCGTCGAAGCTCGCGAGCAGCAGGTGCGCGGCGTCGGCGAGGAGGTGCTCCACCGGCGCAACCGGGATGCAGATGGCGAGGAAGAGCACGGGCTGGAGAACCCCCATGACCGGATCGGCGACGAGATTGGTCAGGGGACCGAGCAATGCGACCCGCCCGAACGCCCAGGCGACGAGCGGTGAGGTGACGACGGTGGCGACGATGCTCACGAGCGCAGCACGAGCGGTCGAGCGCCGCATGCCGCGCCAGGCGCGCGGGATCGCGCGTCGTGCGAGCGCACCACCGGCGACGAGGGCAATAGTCCCCGCCACGCTGAGCTGCCAGCCGAGGTCGAGCACCGTGCGCGGCGCGACGAGTGGCGCGACGCCGCCGACGGCGAGCACCGCCCATGGGGAAGTGGGGCGCTGGATGGTGCGGCTGACAATGAGCAGCCCGAGCATCACCGCGGCACGCAGCGCTGGCGGCGGCGCGCCGATGCCGGCGACGTACGCGGCAAGCAGCAGGATGGTGAGCAACCGCGCCGGCCGCTTCGGGATGCGCAGCGCACCGGCGAGCAGTTCGAGCGCAAGCGCGATGATGGCGACGTGAAGGCCCGAGACGCTGAGCATGTGCACGAGCCCTGCCCTCGCGAAGCGATCGCGCTGCGCGGACGGGATGAGCGACATGTCACCGATCACGAGGGCGCGCACCACGGGCGCGTCGGCGCCGAAGATGCGATCGATGCGCTCGCCGGCCCGGGCGCGGAGCACAGCGAGCGATGGATGCCGGCGCGCATCCCGGATGCGTGCCGATCGCACGAACAGTCCCCTCGGATCGGCAGAGGCGATCCCCCGCACCATTCCCACGCTGCCCGCGTCCGCACGGCCGGATGAGACGAGGAGGATGGCGCGGGACGCGCATCCGCCGGCGGAGAGACGTGCGCGCCCCACGCCACCGGCCTGCGCGGCGGCCTCGAATTCGGCGCGCCATTCATGCGTCGCCACGAGACGCTGGGTGCACCGCGCCGATTGGCTCACATCGGCAGCGCCGACGAGGATCGCGGCGGCGGCCACGGTGGCCAGCGCCGGCAGCTGCGATCGCTCTCGTCGGGCTGCGATCGCTGCCGCGAGCAGCGACGCCGCGACGGCGCACGTCACCACGCTGGCCGTCCCCGTCAAGCCGATCGCGAGCCCGATGGCGTAGAGGGCGGCGGCACGGGCGACGAGTGGCATCGGCGCACGAAGGCGTCCGCCCCGGCGAGCCGCGAGCGCGAATCATCGCGCGCCGGCGCTGACGCACGCGGCGGGCCGCGAGACCGCAACTCCGCAACGCGGCAGTGCCGGGCAGAAAACGCAACGGCCGCGCCTTCGCGCGGCCGTGTGCATTGGAACGACGCCGCCTGGACCGCCCGGGGCGTTATCCGGCCAGCGGGAGCGCCTGGCGCTGGCGGACGACGCTGCCCGTGAACGTGGAGCCAGTGGTACCGGTGAGCTCCACCGTCAGGTACTGACCGAGCTGCGACGCGTCGCCAGGCACGAGCACCGTGCGGAAATCGCGCGTGCGCGTCATGAGCATGGATTCGCCGCGGCGCGCTTCGCGCTCCACCAGCA
Source organism: Gemmatimonadaceae bacterium (assembly GCA_036377775.1). Lineage (GTDB taxonomy): Bacteria > Gemmatimonadota > Gemmatimonadetes > Gemmatimonadales > Gemmatimonadaceae > AG11. The sequence continues at coordinate 42,357 of DASUXT010000058.1, forward strand.
CCTCGTGGCGCGTTCCGAGTGCGGCGAGGTTCCGCGCGCGGGACCCGGCGCGCACCGTCTCGACCAGGCGCTGCAGCCGCTCGCTCGCCACTTCGGCCGGCACCGTGAGCTCGGCGGGCATCCGCGTGGCCGGCGTTCCCTCGCGCGGGGAGAAGATGAAGGTGAACGCGTCAGCGAAGCCCACTTCGCGCACGGCACTCAGCGTGTCCTCGAAGTCCTCCTCCGTCTCACCGGGGAAGCCCACGATGATGTCGGTGGTGAGCGCCACGCCGGGAATCGCCTTGCGGATCCGGTCCACGCAGTCGAGGTAGCCCTCACGCGAGTAGCGCCGCAGCATGCGCTTGAGCATGCGCGACGACCCGCTCTGCATGGGCAGGTGCACGTGCTCGCACACCGTCGGCACCTCGGCCATCGCCGTGATGACGCGGTCGGAGAAGTCGTTGGGGTGCGGGCTGGTGTAGCGCACGCGACGGATGCCCGGCACCGTGCCCACGGCGCGCAGCAGGTCCGCGAAGTCGTGGGTGCCGTCGTGGTACGAGTTCACCGTCTGGCCAAGGAGCACGACCTCGGTCATGCCTTCGGCGACCACCCCCTCCACCTCGCGCACGACGTCCTCGAGCCGGCGGCTGCGCTCGGAGCCACGGGTGCTCGGAACGATGCAGTACGTGCAGCGATAGTCGCAGCCGCGCTGCACCGGGATCCACGCCTTCACCTTGTCGAACCGGCGGGGCGTGAAGTCCTCGTAGTGTTCCTCGAGATCGAAGGTGGTGGCAATCGCGCGCTCTCCGCGCCGCGCTCCTTCCACCAGGTCCGGGAGGGCACGGTAGCCGTCCGGTCCGATGACGAGCGACACGTGCTTCGCGCGGTCGAGGAGCTGCGGCCCGAGCCGCTGGGCCATGCACCCGGTCACGCCCATCACGGTGTCGGCCTTCATGTGCCGCTTGAGCTCACCCAGCCGCCCGATCACGCGCTGCTCCGCGTGGTCGCGGATGGCGCAGGTGTTGATCAGGATCACGTCGGCGCCATCGGGCACGTCCACGGGCTGATAGCCGGCGGCGGAGAGCTTCCCGAGCATCAGCTCGGAATCGCTCACGTTCATCTGGCAGCCGTAGGTCTCGATGTAGACCGTGGGAGAAGTGTAGGCGGTCATGCGCGAAATCTAACAGCAGATCCTGGCGCTGCCGACAGATAGCTAGTCCGGGCGCTGCCCGGCGGCGAAGTGCCAGCTCGTCGGGGCGCTGCGCTTTCGGGGCGTTCGCCTTCGGCTCACTCTCGGGGCGGCGGCGCGGGGGCGCCGCCTTTCCGTCACGGCGTTTGGGTGGAGCGTTTTGCCGGATGGGTGGAGCGTTTTCCCGAGAGCGCGCGAAGTGCGCGTCCGGAGAGCATGGGCGAGCGCAGCGAGCCCGGCGCCCGGAAAGGCCCGCGTTCCACGCGGGCCGCCCCGACAGCGAGCGCGGCTTCGCCGCGCGAGCGCCCTAGGTCGTTATCGGCGCCGACTCCGCCGGGGGCTTCTCCGGCAGCCAGAAATGGAACGCACTCCCCGGCACGTCCCCGCCGCTCTTCACCCAGATCCGTCCGCCGTGCGCCTCGACGACGAGCTTGCAGAACGCGAGGCCCAGCCCGGAGCTCCGCACGCGCGGGATGTGCGGCGTCTTTACCTGCTCGAACTTGCGGAAGATGATGTCGTGGTACTCGGCCGGGATGCCGACGCCATTGTCCGCCACCGTGAAGAGCACCCCTTCGCCCTCGCGCCTGGCCCCGAGCGTCACCGTCACCGCGCGCGCCGAGTGGGTGAGCGCATTCTGCACGAGGTTGCTGAAGACGCGCTTGAGCAGCGCGTGGTCGGCCTCGATGACCGGCGCGTCCTCGCCATGATCCAGCACCGCCGTTGCCCCTTCCTGCTGGAAGCGGATCTCCCAGTCGCGCCTCACCTCGGTGAGCAATGCGCCCGGGGCGATCTTCGCGAGCTTGAGCTCGAGCCGACTCTCCTCCAGCCGCGCGACCTCGAGCAGGTCCTCGATCAGTGCGAGCAGGTCCTCGGCGCGTCCTTCCGCATCGCCGAGCGCGGAGCGCTGCTCCAGCGTGAGGGCGCCGAAGTCACCGTCGATCAGCATCTCCATGGCGCCGATGATCGAGGTGAGCGGCGACTTCAGGTCGTGCACGATCATCTTCATGAGATCATCGCGGACCTTCTCGAGCTCCTTCTGCTTCCGGAGGCTCTCCTCCAGTGCATCGGTCGCCGCCTTCAGCTTCAGGAGCGATCGAACGCGGGCGCCGAGCACCAGCCGGTTGTGCGGCTTCGTGAGGAAGTCGTCCCCACCGGCCTCGATCGCCTTCACCCGGTCGGTGGTGTCGTTCAGCGCCGTGACGAAGATGACCGGGATGCGCGCCGTGCGCGGATCGCGCTTGATGCGCCGGCAGACCTCGAATCCGGTGGAGCGGTCGTCCACGCCGAGATCACCCGCCGGCATGGACACGTCGAGGATGCAGAGGTCCGGGTGCTGGTCGAAGCACACCTGCAGCGCCGAGGGACCGTCCGCGGCGGCGATGGCGCGAAAGCCAAGGACGTGCAGCTGGTCGAACAGCAATTCCACGTTCGCCGGCACGTCGTCGGCGACGAGGATGACTGGCGCGTCAGCGGGAGGAGGAACGAGCTCGTTCATCGCTCAGGGGCGCACCGTGATCCCGACGCTCAGCGTCCACCCCGACTCCGAGGCGTCCACGCCGGTGGCGTCGCGCATGGAGCGCACTCCGGCCACGTCGAGCGCCGCGCGGCCGCGGGCGATGAGCGTCCCCGCACCGAGCGAGAGGCTCCGCTCGCGCACGGGGGTGCTGCCCACGCCGAAGGGCAGCGTGCGCCAGCGCCCGCCGGCGCGCAGCTGCAGCGATCGGCCGAGCACGCGCGGCCCGAGCACGTCGGCACCGACGCTGGTATCCCACCCGTCATGGACCGAGAGTGCGGCCGAGCCGAGCCCCGCCATGTTCGACCAGGTGTCATGCGCCGTACGCACCGCGATCGAGCTGCCGCGGATGCCGAGGTAGGCCGCGCTGAAGGCGAGCCGGTCCGGCACGCGTGCCTGCGCCTTCGTGCTGTCGCCGTGCTTGAGCGACATGGTGCCGCCACGACGATACGACGCCGCGATCACCGCGGCGCGGCCCAGGTACACCTCGGCGCCCCCCGAGAAGGCGTTCCCCACGTAGCTCACCGTGCTCGTGTCCACCAGCCGCGCGTAACGCGCGCTGTCGTCGAACACCTGCGTGCTGTTCAGGCGATTGTCGCCGCTGATCGCGTGCGCCCCGAGGCCGAGATGCAGCCACTCGGCGGGCTCCCACGCCAGCGCAAGGCGGATGTCCGCGATCGCGCCGTCGCTGATGAAGGTGTTGGTGCTCCCGATGTCCACGCCGCCCACGTTCACCGTGCCGTGCGAGGTGGTGCTGAAGCTGCGGTCCAGCAGGCTGGTGGCGCTCAGCCCCGCGGCCACGGAGCTGGAGAGTCGCATGGTGCCGAGGATCAACGGGTAGCGCGCCACGGTGGAGGATTCACTCTGTCCGCGGACGCTGATCTTGCGATACTCGGGCTCGGCCTGGAAGTAGAGGGCGGTTCCGCCCATGTTGAGAATCGACGAGGGATTGCTCACCGACAGGGGGTCGATCTCGCCGAGGGCACCGCCGGTGCCGAGGCTGCGCGTGCTGAGCGTGCCCGTCGGATAGCCGAAGCCCTGGGTGCTGAGCGTGCCCTGCGCGATGGCGCTCGAGGGCAGCGCGAGGAGCAGCGAGGCCGCGAGGCAGAGAGAAGCGCGTGGCATCATCAGGGAATCCCGAAGCCGCGTCGCGGCACATAGGTGAGGCGAAGGCGCGGGCGGACGTCCGCCGGAGCGTCCGAGGAATAGAAGTTCAACTCGCCCGGCGTGACGCCTTCCTGCAGCGCACTGAGGACGATCGCCCGCGTGGCCCGGTCGGCGCCGACCGACCGCCAGGCGCGCACCAGCTGCACGATCTCCACCGTCCGCTTGGCGCCCGTGCCGGGCATCAGCCGCAGGGTGTCCACCGCGAAGGTGCCGAAGGGAGCGAGGAAGTTCATCTCCGTCGCGACGTCGGTGACCTGTGGCCCGGCGAGCACGGCCGACGTGAGGACGGTGAGCGTGTCGCCGCTCCCCCCCGCGTAGCGCGAGGGGATCTGCGTGAGCTCGAGCGACGCGCGGATCACCTGCACCGAGTCGAGCACGATGGGCGGAATGACGAAGCGCATGTAGGTGCGCGCACCGTTGATGCCGCCGATTGCGAGGATGTCCTGCGGCGGCGGTGGGAGCTCGCCGGCGGCGTGGACGGGATAGAAAGCGAATGCCGATGCGGTGACGGGATCCGCCGGGCTGCTGGAGTACAGGTTCACCGTATCCGGCGCCACCGTCGAGTCGGGCGACACGCGGAAGCGCACGCGCGGCGCGAAGGCGCTCGCGGTGATGCGGAGCGTCGGGAACGACCCATCGCGGATCTTCAGCCCAACGCGAAGCCGCGCGTTGGCCTGGATCTTCGCCAGCAGCGCCGCGTTGTCGAGCTTCAGCCGCAGCGTGTCGCGCAGCTCTGCCGGCTGGAAGCTCGTGGACCCGATCAGGCGATCCGGCCGGAAGAGTGGCACGAGCGCAGCGCGGTCGGCGTCCGCGGCCGTGGTGTCCACGTCGAACGCGTCGATCGTGACGGCGGCCGTGGGACGCACGAACGCGGTATCGATGACGAAGATCATCGTCGCGCTGTCCACGAAGGTGATCGCGCTGTCGGCCTGCGGCGCCGGCGGCAGGAACCGGCTCGGCAGCGTGTCGAAGCGCGCCACGATGCGCACGTCGGCCGTATCGCCCCGATTGACGAGCGCCAGCTCGCGCGTCGTGCCGAACAGCGGGTATCCGGTGAGCGTCGTGTCGAACACGATCGCCCCGGTGAGCACGGTGTCGCGCAGGGTGGCGCTCTGATCCGAGCAGAGCTCCGGACAGCCGAGCGAGCTGGTCACCTGCTCCGAGCAGGCGCCGAGCGAGAGAAGAAGAGCGATGCCGAGGGCACCGCGAGCGATCCGATCAGGCACTCCGAACACTCCGTCCGACGTTCCGGCGCGCCTCATCGGCGCTCCAGCCACGTGGGGGTAAAGGCATGAGGAAGAAGTTCCGCCATCGACCATCGCGCCTCCGCGCCGTCGCGCGTGACGCTCACTACCGACAGCTCCGGTGCGAACTCCATGAGGACCTGCCGGCACATCCCGCAGGGCGGCGCCGGCGTCTCGGCTTCCGTGGCGATCACGAGCGCGCGGAAGGACCGCACGCCGCGCGTGACCGCCGCGGCGACCGCGGCGCGCTCGGCGCAGATGCCAGCCGGATACGCCGCATTCTCCACGTTGCATCCTTCGGTGACGCTGCCGTCGGCGGCGAGCAGCGCCGCGCCGACGCGGAATCCCGAGTACGGAGCATACGCGCGCTCCATGGCGCCCATCGCACGCTCGGTGAGCGTGGTCCAGACGCGGTCGGTGGGGAGCAGCGTCTCGTCGCGCGTCGTCACTGCCCGCGCTCCAGTTGGGGCAGGAAGCTCGTGCCGGCCCCACGGAACCCGACGTTCAACCACTCCGCCACCGTGGCGCCGAGGTCGGAGAAGGTGCGACGCGCACCCAGCGATACGGGATGCACCGAGTCACCGAGCACGACCAGCGGCACGTTCTCGCGCGCGTGATCGCTGGAGGCAGTCGTCGGGTCGTTTCCGTGGTCGGCAGTGATGAACAGCAGGTCGTCCTCTCGTAGCGCGGCGCGGATGGCAGGCAGGGCATCGTCGAACTCACGCAGCGCGCGAGCGAACCCCGCCGCATCGTTGCGGTGGCCATACAGCGTGTCGAAATCTACCAGGTTGGCGAACAGCAACCCACCCTGCTCCCCCTGGAGCCACTCCAGTACATCCCGGATCCCCTCCGCGTTCCCCGAAGTGTGGCGCGACCGGATTCCACGGCCGGCGAAGAGGTCGTCCACCTTCCCCACGCCGGCGCGAGGCACCCCCGCCGCCGAGAGCGCATCGAGCAGCGTCTCGTCCGGCGGCGCGATGCTGAAATCGCGGCGGTTGGCCGTGCGCTTGTACGCCCCCGGCTCGCCGACGAATGGCCGCGCGATCACCCGTGATACGTCGTTCGGCGCGGTGAGCTGGCCACGCGCCGTCTCGCACGCCGCATACAGCTCTTCCAGCGGTACCGTCTGCTCGTGGGCGGCAACCTGGAACACGCTGTCGGCCGACGTATAGACGATCCACTTTCCGGTGCGCTGATGCTCCTCGCCCAGCCGATCGATGATCTCGGTCCCACTCGCCGCCACGTTGCCGATGACGCCGCGCCCGGTGGCGCTGGTGAAGGCATCGATCACCTCGCGCGGGAAGCCGTGCGGATACGTGGGGAATGGCCGCTGCAGGTGCAGCCCCGCGATCTCCCAGTGTCCGGTTGTGCTGTCCTTCCCGGCCGACGCCGGCTCCATGAGACCCCACGCCGCGGTGGGCGCCTCCGCTGCAGGCACGCGCTCGAGGGGCCGGATGTTGCCGAGCCCCGCGCGCTGGAGGTTGGGCAGCGCGATGTCGGTCACGGTCGCGCACACGTGGCCGAGGGTATCGCTTCCCACGTCGCCATAGGCCGCGGCATCTGGCGCTTCACCGATGCCGACGCCATCGAGCACGAGGATCACGGCGCGCCGTCTCATGCCGCCGCGGCCCCCTGTTCCGCGTGGAGATAGCGGCGCGGCAGCCGTTCGCGCAGCCCCGTGAGGATCTCGTACGGCGACAGCTCGCTCCACTGCGCGAGGTGGGCGATGGTGATGAGCTCACCACCATCGCGTCCGAGCAGCGTGACGAGGTCCCCGAGCGCCGCATCGGTATCGGTCACGTCGAACATCGTCATGTCCATCGTCACGCGGCCGGCCACGGGAATCCGTCGTCCGTTCAGCAGCGCCTCGCCGCGGTTGCTGAGGCTCCGGCGATACCCGTCGGCATAGCCCACGGGAATGGTGGCGATCCGTCGCTCGCCCTTCGCCCGCCAGGTGGCGCCGTAGCTCACCGGCTCTCCGTCAGGGACGGTGCGCAGCTCCACGATGCGCGCGCGCACCGCGGCCACCGGCTCCGGGACGAGCGGTCCTCCTTCCACGTTGGCCACCCCGTAGAGGAAGATGCCGGGACGGCAGAGGGACCATGGGCTCGGTGCGCGGCGCTCTACTGCGGCGCCATTCTCGGCGTGCACGAGCGCCGGCCTCGCCGGCAGCTCATCCAGGGCCGCAGCGAAGCGACGCTCCTGCTCGTCGCGGCTGCCATCCTCGAGCTCCGAGGAATGAAAATGCGTGAACACACCGGCCGGGGCAGCACGCTCGAGCAGCTCTCGATGGGCACCGACGGCGTCCCAGCGCATCCCCGCGCGGCCCATCCCGGTGTCGATCTGGAGGTGCCACGGACGACCTGTGCGTGCCCACGATTCGATCACCGCCGGATCACCGAGCGCGGGGGTGAGATCAGCGCGACGCAGCGCGTCGATCTCCGTGCGCAGGATGGGGGTGAAGACGACGATGGGCCGCGTGATCCCGCCGCGACGCAGCTCGTCGCCCTCGGTCACCGTGGCGACGCCGTATCCCCAGGGCTCGAGCGCCTCAAGCGCGAGCGCCGCGCGCAGGCCGCCGAGTCCGTAGCCGTCGGCCTTCACCATCGGAAGCAGGGGCACGCCGGCGCGTGCCGCCACGGCAGCCCCGTTTCGGCACAGAGCGCCCAAGTCGATCTCGACCCAGGCGCGTGTCATGGGACGGCGCGGTTCGCTATCATGTGGAGACTGAAGAAGATACGGACGGGAGAGGAGCCATGCAACAAAGGGCCGGACTGGGCGAAGCACTGGAGCTGATGAAGGACCTGCGTCGGCGATGCGAATGGGATGCCGCACAGACTCACGAGTCGCTGCGCCCCTACCTGGTCGAGGAAGCCTACGAGGTCGACGACGCCATCAGGGCGGGTGATGACCGCGCGCTGCGTGGCGAGCTCGGTGACCTGCTGCTCCAGGTGCTGTTTCACAGCGTGGTGGCCGAGGAGCGTAATGCCTTCGACTTCAACGACGTGGTGGAAGGTTTCCTCGCGAAGATGAAGTCCCGGCACCCGCACCTGTACGAGGGAGGCGAGCGCCAGAGCTGGGAGTCGATGAAGGCGAAGCAGCGGGAGAGCATCGTGGACGGCCTCCCCGCCGACCTTCCCTCATTGCATCGCGCCTTCCGACTGCAGGATCGCGCCGCCGGTGTCGGCTTCGACTGGCCTGATGCGGCAGGAGCGGCGGAAAAGATCGAGGAAGAGCTGGCCGAGGTGCGCAGCGAGCTCGCGTCGGGCGCGAAGCCCGGCGCGCACGGGGTGCCCGACGCGAAGCTGGAGGAGGAGCTCGGCGACCTGCTCTTCTCGGTGGTGAACTTCTGCCGGAAGCTCGGCGTGCATCCCTCGCTCGCCCTCGACAAGGCCAACGTCAAGTTCGCGACGCGGTTCCAGGCCGTGGAGAAGCTGGCGAAAGAACGGGGCGTGGATGTGCGGACGGCCGGGCTGGAGAAGCTCGACCAGCTGTGGGACGAAGTGAAAGCTGGATGACCGGAGGACCGATGGACCGAACGGTCCTCCGGTCTTCCGGTCATCCGGTCTTTCGGTCCTCCGGTCTTCCGGTCATCCGGTCTTTCGGTCCTCCGGTCCTCCCGCCCTACGGCTTCAGCCGGTGCATCATCCTCGGGAACGCGATCACTTCCCGGATGTGCGGCGTGCCGCAGATCCAGCCGACCGTGCGCTCGAGGCCGAGGCCGAAGCCGGCGTGGGTGAAGGTGCCATAGCGTCGCAGGTCGAGATACCAGTCGTACGCGGCCACTGGAAGGCCCTCCTCGTTGAGTCGGGCCAGCAGCTTGTCGTAGTCGTCCTCGCGCTGTGAACCGCCGATGATCTCGCCGTACCCTTCCGGCGCCAGCAGGTCGTCGCACAGCACGGTCCGCGGGTCGTCGGGGTTCTCCTTCATGTAGAACGCCTTCGCTTCCTTCGGATAGTTGAAGACGAACACCGGCTTGTCGTAGTCCTCCACGATCAGGGCTTCGTCTTCTGCGCCCAGGTCCTCACCCCACTGCGTGGCACTTCCCTTCTTCTGGACGAGCGCCACGGCGTCGGTGTAGTTCAGCCGAGGGAACGGCGGCTTGATGTTCTCCAGCTTCGAGACGTCGCGCTCCAGCTCCGCGAGCTCGGCACGGCGACGCTCGAGCACGCGCTGCACCAGGAAGGAGACGAAGTCCTCCTGCAGGCGCATGTTGGCCTCGGAGTCGTTCCACGCCACCTCGGGCTCGATCATCCAGAACTCGGTGAGGTGCCGACGCGTCTTGGACTTTTCGGCGCGGAAGGTGGGGCCGAAGGTGTAGATCTTCCCGAACGCCGCGGCGGCCGCCTCGCCGTAGAGCTGGCCCGTCTGCGCGAGATACGCGTTTCCCTCCTCGAAATACTCCGTCGCGAACAGCCCCGCACGTTCGCCGATTGCCGCGGTGAGGATCGGCGTGTCCACGCGCAGGAAGCCGCGCTCGTAGAAGAAATCGTGGATCGCCTGCTCCACTTCGCTGCGGATGACGGCGATGGCCCGCTGCCTCGGCGACCGCAGCCAGAAGTGCCGGTTGTCGAGCAGGTAGTCGATGCCGTGCTCCTTCGGCTGGATCGGATAGTCCGACCCGCTCGGGCCGATGATCGCGAGGTCGGTGACGCCGATCTCGTAGCCGCCGGGCGCACGTGGCTCCGACCGCACCTCGCCCGTCACGGCCACCGACGTCTCCGTCGTCAGCTCGGCGAACCGCTCCCACACTTCAGCGGGAAGCTGGTTCTTCACGAACACCGTCTGGCAGGTGCCCGTTCCGTCGCGCAGCACGGCGAAGGCGATCTTGCCGGAGGAGCGCACGTGCGTGACCCACGCACGGACGGTGACGGGCGTGCCGACGTGCGACGACAGCTCGGCGATGCGAACGAAGGGAGCGCTGGACATGTAACGAGTATCGGGCGAGTGGCGCAGGGCGGTAGCCGCGCCTAGAATGCCGAGGCGGACGCGTGATGCGCGCGATGCTGCGCGAGCGCCGCTCCGGGGCCGAACCAACAATGGTATACAGGCCCCCGGGTCCGGCAAAGGGCCGTCGCGGCGAGGTCCTTGCACAACCGGGCTGCACCTCACCCGCACGAACTCTCCATGACCCTGCGCTCGAGGCTCGCCCTCGGCCTCGTCGTCCTCGCCGCCGTCCTCGTGGTGCCGCTCTTCGTGGCCCGCTCTGCCCTGCAGCGCCTGCACGGGCAGGTACGCAGCCTCCGGGAGGGGGAGTTCCAGGCATCGCTCGTGCTCGGACGGCTTCGCGATGCCATGGGCGACGTACGTGCGCGTGAACTGGCCCTCGGCGTGGTCCGTAGTGACACCGTGCATCGAGAGCTGCTCTCGGCGCTCGGCAAGGCCGAGGCGCTCGCCGATTCGCTGGACCGCCATGCGCTCGACGGATCCGCCGAGCGCATTCGCGACGACCTGAGGAGGGTTCGCGCCGCGGCGGACGACGAATACAAGGCGATGCGAGACGGCAGGAGCGCGCTCGCCGACTCCATCTCGCAGGAGCGTGTCGCGCCTCCGCTGCACGACGCGGACATCTCGCTGTCGCCGGCGGAGATGGTGCTTCGGACACGGACGCAGCAGCGGGTGCAGGACGCGGAGTCGGCGCTCGGTGACGCCGAGCAGGTATCGCTCGCTGCCCTGCTGGCTGCCCTCGTGCTCGCGGCGGGGATCGCGTGGTGGCTCACGCGCTCGATCAGCGAGCCGGTGCGCGAGCTGGAGGAGGGGATGCGCGCCGTCGCCGATGGCGAGCTCGGCTATCAACTGAGCTATCGGAGCGACCGGCGCGACGAGTTCGGGCGCCTGGCGACGAGCTTCGAGGAGATGAGCCGGCAGCTGGCCGAGCTGGACAAGCTGAAGGCGGAATTCGCCTCCATCGCCTCCCACGAACTCAAGACGCCGATCAACGTGATCCTCGGCTACCTCCAGCTGATGACGGAGGGTGTCTATGGCCCGCTCACCGACAAGCAGAAGGAGGTGGCGCAGACGCTGGAGGTGCAGGCACGCACCCTGGCCCGGCTGGCCGCACAGCTCCTCGATGCCAACCGGTTCGAGGCGGGGGGCGGCCGCATCGAAGCGCGGCCCATCAACCTGGGTTCGATGCTGGACGAGCTGGAACGATCCTTCCATGTGCTCGCTATCCAGCGCGGCATCGACTTCCGCGTCGTGCGCCGGCCGGGGCTTCCGGACGAGGTATCGTGGGACCCGGAGCGCATGAACGAGGTGACGGGAAACCTGCTCTCCAACGCGTTCAAGTTCACGCCGTCCGGGGGACGGGTGGAGCTGGACGCAGCGCCGGACGAGGACGACTGCATCCGCCTCACGGTGTGCGATACGGGGGCGGGAATCCCGGCAGACCAGTTGCCGCACGTGTTCCAGAAGTTCTATCAGGCGGATAACCAGGGCGCGGCGTCGGCGATGGGCACCGGCCTGGGGTTGGCGATCGTGAAGGGGATCGTCGAAGCACACCAGGGTCAGATCAAATGCGAGAGCACCGAGGGCAAGGGAACGAAATTCACGCTGCTGCTGCCGATCGTCGCCACGAATGGGCGGCGACCGGGCGCCCATCCGACGCCGGCGCGCGGGGCGGCCGTCTGAGGCCCAACGCTCCGATCGGAGTGCTGGCGCTGGTGGCGGCGCTCTCGCTCACCGGATGCAGCGCCTTGATGCGCGCGTCGCGCACTCCCACGCAGCCACCAGCCGCCGAGGCGTGGGCGCAGGCGAGCGCCATGGCGGCGAGCCAGGTCGGCGCGGGGAGCTACGCCGCGGCCGACCGCGCGCTGTCGGACTTCGCCGCGCGCTACCCCCACACCCCGCAGGCACTCTCGGCGACGCTGCGTCGCGCCGTCTACATGGCCGATCCGGCGAACCAGATGGCGACGGTGCGCGAAGCGACGGCACTGCTCGACTCCACGCTCGCCCAGCCGCTCGACTCGGCGAGCCGCTCGGATGCGCGCACGCTGCGACGCATCACGTCGGCCCTGCAGCGCGCCGCGTCGCTGAGCGCCGGTGGCGCGGCGAATGTCAGCACCCCCGACAGCAGCGCGCGCGCGGTGGACTCCAGGTCGAACAGCGAGGAAATCCAGCGGCTGCGCAATGAGCTGGCGAAGGCGAACGCGGAGCTGGAGCGGATCAAGAAGCGGGTGGCGCAGCCGAAACCCTAGAGGCGGGAGGACCGAAAGACGGGAGGACCGAGAGACGGGAGGACCGGAGGACCGGAGGGCCGTTCGGTCAATCGGTCCATCGGTCCATCGGTCCACCGGTCCACCGGTCCCTCGGTCCCTCGGTCCATCGGCCCCTCGGTCCATCGGCCCCTTGGTCCCACCTACCCCACCCTGAACAGTTCCAGCGATCTCGAATACCGTTCGCCGAGCACTCGCCGGAGGGGGGCGTGTGCCGGCTGGTCGAGCTCGGGGTCGGTCGCGAGGAGAAGGTCCGCGGCCTGACGGGCCTGCTCGTTCAGCAGCTCGTCGCGCAGCGGGTCGGCCACCCGGAATGCGGGCACGCCACTCTGCCGTTCGCCGAACAGGTCGCCCATGCCCCGCTGCATCAGGTCGGCGCGCGCGATCTCGAAGCCGTCCTCGCTGCCAACGAACACGTCGAGGCGCTGCTTCGTCTCGGGGCTCACGTCGCCGAGCAGGATGCAGAACGACGCATCGGCGCCGCGCCCCACGCGGCCGCGGAGCTGATGCAGCTGCGAGAGCCCGAATCGCTCAGGGTGCTCGATGAGCATCACGGTCGCGTTGGCCACGTCGATTCCGACTTCGATCACGGTCGTGGCAACGAGGACGTCGATCCTTCCGTCGCGGAAGCTGCGCATCACGTCGTCCTTCTCCTCGGCAGGCATGCGGCCGTGGAGGAGCGCAACGCGGCGGCCGGCGAAGGCGCCGTCCTTGAGCACCTCGTACATAGTCGTCGCCGCCTTGAGGTCGGTCTTCTCCGACTCCTCGATCACCGGGTAGACGATGTAGGCCTGCCGGCCCTTGGCCAGCTCGCGATCCACGAAGTGCAGCACGCGGTCGCGTGCCGACTCCGGACGCAGCGCCGTCGTGATGGGCTGCCGGCCGGGCGGCCGCTCGTCGAGAATGCTCAGGTCCAGGTCGCCGTACAGGGTGAGGGCGAGCGAGCGCGGGATCGGCGTCGCCGTCATCAGCAGCACATCGGGTGACTCGCCCTTGGTGCCCAGCGCCTTGCGCTGTTCCACACCGAAGCGATGCTGTTCGTCCACGACGGCCAGGCCGAGCCGCGCGAACGCGGTGGCCTCCTGCACCAGCGCGTGCGTGCCCACCACCAGTGCCGGCCCGGGCTCGGCGAGGCGCGACGCGACTTCGCGCCGCGCGCGTGCCTTGAGGCTCCCGGTGACGAGAATGGGCTCGATGGACAGGGGCTGGAGCATCCGCGTCATCGAGCGTGCATGCTGCTCGGCCAGCAGCTCGGTGGGGGCCATGATCGCCGCCTGGAAGCCGTTCTCCATCGCCAGCAGCGAGGCGAACAGTGCGACGATGGTCTTCCCGCTCCCCACGTCGCCCTGGAGGAGGCGATGCATGCGCCGCTCGCTGCACATATCGGCGAAGATCTCGCGCAGCACGCGCCCCTGCGCGCCGGTGAGCGAGAATGGAAGGTGCTCGCGGAGCTTCGTCGTGAGGTCGCGCTTGTTCGCGAAGCGGATGCCGGAGCGCACCTCGCGCGCCAGCGCCTTGGCGCGCTGCTGGAGGATCTGCACGAAGAGCAGCTCCTCGAACGCGAGGCGCGCGCGCCCCTCCATGGCCTCGCCGATGGACGTCGGACGATGCACCATGCGCAGTGCGTCTCCGATGCTCGGCACCGCCGCCACGCGCAGCAGATCGCGCGGGAGGTACTCGGTCACCAGCGGGAGCAGTTCGTCGAGGTGCGATTCGACGATGCCGCGGATCACCTTGAACGAGAGCCCTTCGGTGGCCGGATAGATGGCGAGCACGCGACCGGCCGCGGTCCCGTTCTCGTCATCTCCCAGGTTGACGTACTCCCGCGGCTGGAGCTGGCGGCCATGGAAGAATCGCACGGCACCGGACACCAGGAGCACGTCATCCTTCCTGATCGTGCGATCGAGGAACGGCTGGCCCGGCCACGACACCTCGATCATTCCCGTGTCGTCGCGCAGCACCGCCTGGAAGATCCTGAGCCCCTTTCGCGTGGGAAGCACGCCCTTCGAGACGACGCGGCCGATCACCGTCCCCTGCATCCCAGGCTCGAGGCTGGCAATGGAGGAGACGGTGCTCGCGTCCTCGTAGCGGTGGGGGATGTGGTACAGCAGGTCGCCCGCGGTCACGATGCCCAGCCGACGCAGTGCCTCGGCCCGCGCCGGTCCTACGCCCTTGAGGTAGGTGACCGGCGTGTCGAGCCGCAGGCGCTGCTGCCGCGGGGCGTCGCGCCTCACTCTTCGCCGAGGAGCTCCGCCGCGAACTCGTCGGCGTCGAAGGGGAGCAGGTCGTCGCTCGCTTCGCCGACGCCGAGGAACTTCACCGGCACGTCGATGGCCTCATGCACGGCGACGACGACTCCACCCTTTGCCGTGCCATCCAGCTTGGTGACGACGAGTCCCGACACCGGCACGGCGGATGAGAAGGTCTTCGCCTGCTGCACCGCGTTCTGGCCGATGGTGCCATCCAGGACGAGCAGCGTCTCGTGCGGCGCATCGGGGAGTCGCTTGGCGATGACGCGCGCGACCTTCTTCAGTTCCGTCATGAGCCCTTCGCTGGTGTGCAGGCGTCCTGCGGTATCCACGATGAGCACGTCCACGCGGCGGGCGACCGCGGCATCGATGGCATCGAACGCGACGGCGGCGGGATCGGCGCCGCCCTTCGCCCCGACGAACTCCGCGCCCGTGCGCTCGGCCCACACCCGAAGCTGATCCACCGCGCCAGCGCGAAAGGTGTCGCCGGCAGCGACCATCACGCGCTTGCCGCTGCCGCGGAGGCGAGAGGCGAGCTTGCCGATGAAGGTGGTCTTCCCCGCCCCGTTGACCCCGACCACGAGGATGACTGTCGGCGCCGCTGGCGCGACGTTGAGCGAGGGGTCGCTCCGCCCCGCCCGCAGCGACTGCGCGATCCCGTCGCGCAGTGCGGCGTGGAACTCGTCCTGGGTCTTCACCTTGCCGAGCAAGGCGAGGCGCTCCACCTCGGCGACGAGTCGCAGCGTGGTGGGGACGCCGAAGTCCGCCTCCAGCAGGAGCTCTTCCAGTTGCTCGAGCGACCCGGCCGACACGCCACCGCGGACGAGCACGCCCACATCCGTGAGTGCGACGTCCTTGATTCTCTGCCAGAGCGAGCGCTTGGGAAGGTCACCGGTTTTTCTCAGAATGCGCATGCACGAAAGCTAACCAGCGTGGCGCGTCGCCTCACCGCAGTCCGGCGCGACGCCGCAGCAGCCACTCGACGCATAGCAGCACCACGGCCACTGCAAGTAGCCAGGCGAAATCGCGCGCCGTCGGCGCCTCGCCCGCCACGCTCGCGCCGCCCACGGCGCCGCTCCGGACCGACGCCCGCCGCGGAAGCAGCTCGCGTGAGACATTCACGGGCAGCAGGGTCTGCCCGCCCTCCATCCGGACCTCGTAGAGCCCGGCGACGAGCGGCGGCGACTCGGCAATGGTAGTCGTGTCGGGAAAGTGCAGCAGCACCGAATACACGCGCCCCGTGGCGGAACGACGCGTGATGGTGAGGTGCACCACGGTGTCGTTCGCGGCGCCACGCCGCCATCGAATCGGTTCCCCGGCGCGGACGACGCGATTGGCCGGCCTGGCGGCGCGCCGGTCAGTCCGTCCCTCGACGAGCCAGTCGTAAAGCGATCCGAAGAGCGCGTCGTAGGCCTCCGCCCGCACGCCACCGCGGAAGCGCCAGCGCCAGAAGCCGCCCGCACCGAGGACGGCGATGCGACGTGGGGTGTCCCAGCCAACGAGTGCGGCCCGGGTGTCCTGAGGCGCACCGCCCCGGTGGGTCACGAGTCCCTGCCAGGCGGCCCGCGGCAGGCTCGGAGACACGTCGAGCGGTGGAAGGCTGTCGAAGGGGAGCGAGACGAGCACCGGGGCGAGCGGCGAGGGCGGCGCAGCGGACGCGTACCACTCCCCCTGACTGGAGGCGGGAGGGGCGAAGAGGAGCAGCGACCCGCGCGTCACGGCGCGCGGCGCGCCGAAGAGCGCGGTGTCGCCGTGGATGACCGCCAGCGGCGCCGTCCGGAGCGCCGACGCCACCTCCCCTTCCGAGACTAGGGCGAGGGCGCCGTCCGTGCGCCACATTCCGGGCGCAATGCGATAGAACGCCCGCGTCGGCAGCGAGGTCACCGAGCGCAACGCGGCCACCGCCTCACGCGCATCGTAGTCCGGCGCGGTGGAGGCGAACACCGCCGCTGCAGCGCGGCTCACGTCCACGGCGACGGCGAGGGTGTCGTTGCGCGGCTCACGGTCTCCAGGCGCCCGCACGATGGCGCGGAGCGCGCCGCCGCGCTCCGCACCGGAGGCGATGCCACGCAGCTCGATCGGCAGCTCGGCGTACGGTGCGAGCGCCGGCACGTCGCTCGAGGCGACGAGGGCGTCATCGAGCCGAAGCTCGACTCGGGACGCAGGTGCACCGGCTCCGCCGGCGACGAGCGTGACGCGCGCCGCGACGCTGTCACCGGAAAGCAGGCTGCGTGGCGCCTCGAGGTTGGAGACCGCGACGTCCGGCGAGGCCGCACAGGGCATGGCGACGACGCGCGAACCGCGTGGAAGCGTGGACAGCAGTTCGGCGTCGTCGAGCTCTCCATCGGTGATCACCATGAACGGACGTCCCGTCCCTGCGCCCCGGTCCGCGACCGCTCGCAGGCTCGACGCGTGGTCGATCGGCTCGAGGCGACTGACGTCGGCGCGCAGCGAATCGCCGAAGCGGAGCCACGTTCCATTTCCGATGCGAGCTGCCGAGTCGAGCGCGGCATTCCAGGATCGGCAGCCGGGCGCGCCACGGAGCCAGCTCATGGACGCGTCCAGCGCGACCTCGGCGCGGGGCGGGTGCGCGCGCCCGACAGGAACGTCGAGCAGCACGGCGGCGATGATCGTGCCCGCCAGCACGCGCAGCAGTGCGAGGGGCAACGTGCGCGGAGCGAATGCGCCGCGGCCGTACTGGACGCCGGCGACCAGCAGTCCAAGTGCGATGGCGAGAAGGATCACGCGGGAAATCTGGCGCGCGTGCGCGCGACGCGCTTCCCGGTCATCCCTGCAACAACAAACCGGCCCGGGCGTTGGCCCGGGCCGGCTCTACTGCTCGAGCGCTGCCCGCTCAGCGCGCGGCGAGGCGGGTCACGCCGGTAGGTCCGTCCAGCGACGCGAAGAGCAGTGAGCGCCGTGCCTCGAAGGCGGCGCGTTCGCTCGCGGCGATGGGAGTGCCCGAGATGTTCTTCAGCGCCACGCGCGAATCGCGCTGCTTGCCGTTGACGATCACCTCGAAGTGCAGGTGCGGACCGGTGCTCAGCCCCGTGGTGCCGACGTAGCCGATGGTCTGCGAGATGTTCACGTGCGCGCCAACGTGAATGCCCTTCGCGAAGGCGCGAAGATGGCCGTAGCGGGTGCGATACCCGTTCGGATGACGCAGCTCGATCAGGTTGCCGTAGCCACCCGCCCAGCCGGCGCGCACGACGATCGCGTCGCCCACCGCGCGGACCGGCGTGCCCGCATTCGCGGCGTAATCGGTGCCTTCGTGCGTCTTCCAGCGCTTGAGGATGGGGTGGTAGCGCGTGCCGAAGGAGCTGGAGATGCGACGGAACTCGAGCGGCACGCGCAGGAACTGCGCGCGCAGCGACTTGCCCGACGCGTCGTAGTACTGCGGACTCGCGTTCCTGCTGTCGAACAGCACCGCGGAGACGTCATTGCCCGAGAGGGTGAAGTCCGCGGCGAGCACCTTCCCGACCTTCGTGATGCCGCCCGGACCGACCTGGCGCTCCACGAGCGCGCGGAACTTGTCGCCGTCCTGGAGGTCGCGGCTCATGTCCACGCGATACTCGAAGATGTCGGCGAGCGCCCACGTCAGCTCGTCCTTGGAGTGACCGGGAAAGTACGCAGCCGCGGAGGAATCCATCGCCTGGTACAGGTTGGCGTGGATCGTCCCCGCCACCGCGACGGTGTCCGTGGTCCAGGGGAGGCGCTCTTCGGAGCCGACCCACCCGTTCGCCGTCTTCTTCATGCGAAGCAGGCGGTCGATGCCGAGGTGGAAGACGAGCTCCTTGGGATCGTCGCCGGCGCTGTCCGGCGTGAACTCCACCGGCATGCCGACCTGCAGGTAGCGTGCATCGAGCGCGCTGGCCGACGCCGCGCGAACGATCTCGCCTGCGGCCTCGTCGCTCAGCCCGACGCGCTTGAAGAGACCGATGAGGGTCTCGCCGCGGTTCAGCTTCTCGATTCGGGGTTCGGGCGCCGAGGGGGTGGAGTCGGCGATGGCCGCGGTGGCGGCGGGGAGGGCGTTACCCTGCTGCAGGACGCTGCCGGCAGGGGTGTCCGGCAGCTCGGGGGTGTAGCGCAGGGCGACGAGAACGAGGAGCGCGACCGTGATATAGAGGCTGGCGCGCGCGCGAAAGGGCTTCCTGGTCAATCCATCTGTCTCCGGATGAAGGTCGGGATCTCCATGTCGCTGAGATCCTGCGACCCGCCTCCCGGCTGGCCGGGAGGGGCCGGAGTCCGGGGGGCACGCGGGATGTCGTTGGCGGGACGGGCGGGCAATGCACCGCCCACTCGTGAAGGACGAGTACCCGGGAAAGGAATAACGGGAGAGCCCTTGGGCGCCGTGACGGGACTCACGTCCGCGGTGGGGGTGACGAGTCCGGGCTGGATGGCCTTGTCGAAGCCCGTGGCAATGACGGTGACGCGGATCTCGCCCTGCATCGCCGGCTCGTGCACGGCGCCGAAGATGATCTCCGCCTCGTCGCCGACGGCGTCGTGGATGATCTCGTTGATCTGGTGGACCTCACCGAGGGTGAGGTCGGCGCCGCCGGTGATGTTCACCAGCACGCCGGACGCGCCGGAGATGCTGATGTTGTCCAGCAGCGGGCTGGAGATGGCCTGCTGGGCGGCCTCCATGGCGCGGTTCTCGCCGCGGCCGATGCCGGTGCCCATGAGCGCCGAGCCGCCCGACTGCATGACGGTGCGCACGTCGGCGAAGTCCACGTTGACGAGCCCCGTCACGCTGATGAGCGACGAGATGCCCTGCGTGGCGTGGAGGAGGACCTCGTCGGCCTTCTTGAGCGCGTCCTGGAAGGGGATGCCCTTGCCGACGACGGCGAGCAGCCGCTCGTTGGGCACGACGATCATCGTGTCCACGTGCTTGCGCATCTCGGCGATGCCCTGCTCCGCCTGACGCATGCGCTTGCGGCCCTCGAAGAGGAAGGGGCGCGTGACGATGCCGACGGTGAGGGCGCCCTGCTCCTTGGCGATGGCGCAGATCTCCGGCGCAGCGCCGGTGCCCGTGCCGCCACCCATGCCGCAGGTAATGAAGACGAGGTCCGCGCCGGTGACGGCCTTGGACATCTCGTCGCGGCTCTCCTCGATGGCCTGCTTGCCCACCTCGGGACGCGCGCCGGCCCCGAGGCCGCGCGTCAGCTTCTTGCCGATCTGGATCTTGAGATCGGACTTGGAAGAGAGCAGCGCCTGCGCGTCCGTGTTGACCGAGATGAACTCGACGCCTTCCAGGTGTTCGTCGATCATGCGGTTGACGGCATTGCCGCCACCGCCACCGACGCCCACCACTTTCATGCGAGCGTTTTGCGCCGCGCTCTCTTCGAATTCGAAGATCATTGCGTCCGACACTCCCCTACGGCGAGGTGTGGGAAGGAGAAAACAGGAAGGCGTGTCCGAACGGGCACGGCATCGTCGACATCGGCGGGAACTGCATGCGACCGGCGGCTCGGAAACGATGGGGCAATATAACCGCTCCCGAATTTCCGGCCAGCCCCACACAGCGCCGACAAAGGTTGACGAGCGAATTTCGGAAACAGCACGCGAAAATCAGCGCGATCTTTTCCACATGCAGGCAGTGCGAGAAAAGAATATGATTCCCGCAGAGTGAGCGGATGTGTACAACACGCTCGCGCCATCGACGAGAGAAAAAACAGCGGGAGGAGCGGAAACGGCGGACACGACGAAAAAAGGCAGGATCGAGCCACAGACGGCCGATCCTGCCAGTTCGCGTTTCCTCCGTTGTTTCCGATCCCCTCGCTGTTCGACTCGTGGCGAGGAGAGAAGAGGCTCAGAAGAAGTCCTGCAGCCAGAACTTGATCTTCTCGCCCCACCGGTCCATGCCGCCGGTGCTGGGAAGCTTGATGCGGCGCGCCGAGGCGCTCGCGCCGCCCAGCGCCATGCGGTGCGCGCCGTACTGTGCGAGGCCGACCACCGTGGCGAAGCGAGGCGCGTCGACGGAGTCGCTGAGGCCCGTCACCTGCTCCGACGGCGTGCCGACACGCACGCCCGTGCCGAAGACGTCGCTCGCCAGCTCGGCCGCGCCTTCCATGGCAGCCGCGCCGCCGGTGAGCACGACACCGGCCGCCAGCTTCCCTGCGTACCCCGCCGTGGCCACCTCGCGCTGCACGAGGTCGAAGATCTCGTCCATCCGCTGGTGGATGATGTGCGCGAGGAGCTCGCGCGGGATCTGGCGATCGCCCTGCGCCACCGTGCTCGGCAGCTGGATGATCTCCTGCGGATCGACCAGCTGCTCGTACGCGCAGCCGTGCTTTTCCTTCAGCCGCTCGGCGTCCGCCTGCGTCACGCCCAGGCCGTGCACGATGTCGCTCGTGACGTTGTTGCCGCCGAAGGCGATCGTGCCAAGGTGGCGGATCTTTCCCTCGTGGAACACGGCGAGGTCGGTAGTACCGGCGCCCATCTCCACGAGCGCCACTCCCAGCTCCTTCTCGTCCTCGGTGAGCACGGCGAGCGCACTCGCGAGAGGCTCGAGCACCAGCTCGCGCACCTTGTAGCCCGCGCGCTCGACGCTCTTGCGCAGGTTGACGGCGGGCGACGAGCCGATGGTGACGAGGTACATCTCCGTCTCGAGGCGCGTGCCGCTCATGCCGATGGGATCGCGGATTCCGTGATCCTTGTCCACCGTGTACTCCTGCGGGATCGCGTGCAGCAGCTCGCGGTCGGGCGGGATCGCCTGGGCGCGCGCCACCTCGTTCGCCCGGTCCACGTCTGACTTGCTGATCTCGTCGTTGCTGACGGCGACGATGCCCTTGGACGTCATGGCGCGCACGTGCTCGCCCGCGATCCCCGTGTAGACGTCGGTGATCTCGGCGCCCGCCATCCGCTCGGCGTCCTGCAGTGCCTTGCGGATGGATCGCGTGGTCTCCTCGATATCGGAGACGATGCCGCGACGCATGCCGGTAGTGCGCGCCTGGCCCACCCCGAGCACCTTGATCGAGGTGCCGCCCTGCGGGGTGCCGGTCACTTCCCCGATGATGGCGGTCGTTCTGGCCGACCCGATGTCGAGTCCGGCGACGAGGCGGTCGGTGTTCATGGCAGTCTGGCGATCACTTGGTCGCGATAGCGGAGATCGAGCTCGGCGGCGCGCAGCTGACGCCGCGCAAGGTCGCGCTCTACGGGTTCGATGTCGGAAAGACGCGCGAGGGTCACGCTCGTCATGGTGCGCACGGGGACGTCGGCCACCTGCACCAGCAGTTCGTCGCTTCCGGAAGGGCGGATGGAGCTGATCCGCGCGTAGAGCGAAGGCGCCTCCCGCTGCATCTGCCCCAGCAAATGATACACTGCCGCAGCGCGCGGCGCCGTGACCACCGGCGCATCCACCGGGGTGCGGCTCGGGTCGAGCGGGAGGGCGACCCCGCGTTCGTCCACCGCGCGCAGCTCGGCGCCGATGGGCACCAGCGCCACCGGGCGCCGCTCGACGACGTCCACGACGAGCGTGCCCGGCAGCCTGCGCGACACGTACGCCGACTCCACCTGCGGGTGCTCCATCACGCGCGACGCGAGCGGGGCGAGCGGATCCCACACGCTGCGGGTGGTATCCACCTTCAGCCGGGCCAGCACGTCGGCGGCAGGGGTGTAGCGAAGGCCATTGACCTCGATCTTCCGGACGCGGAAGAATGCGAGGTGGCGCAGTGCGCGCGGTGCCCAGAGCGGGCTGGCGAGCAGCACGAGCAGGAACGCGCCGAGGAGGGCGAGACGCCATCGCGGGCGTCGCGACTCCTCGCCGCTGCCATCGTCTCGTTCGAGGCCGTCCTCCTGCTCCTCGCGGCCGCTCATGAGGCGCCTCGCAGGAGCGCCAGCACTTCCGGTCCGCAGCGGGTCACGTCGCCGGCGCCCATCGTGATGACCAGGTCGCCCGGGCGCACCGTCGGCGCGAGGGCGGCGGAGAGTGCGTCGCGGCTCCCCCGCCACGCCGGCGGGCGGCCCTCGCCGCGCATCGCGTCGGCAATGAGCTCGCTCGTGATGCCGGGGATCGGCCGCTCGCGGGCGGGATAGATGTCGAGCAGGAACACTTCGTCCGCTTCGGCGAGCGCTTCACCGAACTCCCTCGCGAGGTCGCGCGTGCGCGAGAACAGGTGCGGCTGGAAGGCGACGACGAGCCGGCGGTCGGGCGCCGCCGAGCGAGCGGCGCGGATGGTGGCGCGCACCTCGGTGGGATGGTGCGCGTAGTCGTCCACGACGAGCACCTTGTTCGCATCGCCGACGAGCTGGAAGCGGCGCTCCACGCCGCGGAAGGCGGCGATGCCGGGCGCCATCTGCTCCACGGTGAGCCCGAGGCCGAGGCCGACGCCGATCGCGGCGAGCGCATTGCGCACGTTGTGCTCACCCGGCACCGCGAGATGCACCTCCCCTTCGCGCTTGCCGTCGTACAGTACCGTGAATCGGGTGCCGATCTCCTCGCGCCGAAGCTCGATGGCGCGCAGCCGGGCGTCGGGCGACTCGATGCCGTAGCGGATCACTTCCGCGCTCGGCGGCGTGGCGAGGCTGTTGGCTCCCGGATCGTCGGCGCACAGGACCACGTACCGCGCGCCGGCGACGAACTGCGCAAAGGCGCGCCGCAGGTCGTCGAGGTCGGCGTAGATGTCCATGTGGTCCGCCTCGAGGTTCGTCACCACCGCCACCGTGGGCGTGAGGGCGAGGAAGGAGCGGTCATACTCGTCCGCCTCGACGACGAAGCGGTCGGCGCGGCCGGCGCGCAGGTTGCCCTTCCAGAGCGACACGCGTGCACCCACGTAGCCGGTGGGATCCATCCCCGCGGCGGCGAGCGCTTCCGTCGTGAGCACCGTGGTGGTGGACTTGCCGTGCGTACCGGCCACGCCAACGAGCATCGCGCCCGACGTGACCTCGCCAAGCGCCTCGGCGCGGCGAATGACCGGGACGCCGAGCTCGCGCGCGCGCACGAGCTCCGGATGGTCCTTCGGCATGGCGGAGGTGACGACGAGGGCCCGCACGCCATTCACGTGGTCGGGCGCATGCCCGGCGCACACCGGTATGCCGCGCGCGGCGAGGTCGGCGGCATTGCCGGGGTTGGCATCGCAGCCCGTGACATGCACGCCGCGCAGGGTGAACAGCTCGGCGAGAGCGCTCATCCCCGCGCCAGCGATGCCGACTAGATGTATGGGGCGCGGATCGGCGGGATCGAGGAGAGGCATCAGCGCCCTGAATATACCTATTGCGAGCCGAGCTGGGCGAGGATGCGACGCGCGATCGTCTCCGCGGCGTGCGGACGTGCGCGCGCGGCCGCGCCCTCGGCAAGGCGCGCCATCGCCGCGGAGTCGGCGAGCAGGCCGCCGATCGTGGAGTCGAGCCGGTCCACGGTGAGCTCGGACTGCGGCAGGTTGATCGCCGCTCCCGCCGCCTCGAGCGCCCGCGCGTTCGCCGTCTGGTGATCGGCGGCCGCAGTGGGAAGGGGCACGAGCACGCCAGGAATTCGCCAGGCGAACAGCTCGGAGGTCGTCATCGCGCCCGCCCGCGCGAGGGCGATGTCGGTGGCGGCGTAGGCATCGGCGATCGGCGAGAGATACTCGCGCACGCGCACGTTGCCGCCGTCAAGCGAAGCGAACTCCGAGTAGCTGGCGCGGCCGGTCATCCAGATCAGGTACAGCTGCTGAGGCAAGCCGCGCTGCACCCACTCGGCGACGACGCGGTTGATGGCGAGCGAGCCCTGGCTCCCGCCGTAGATGAGGAGTACGTGCCCGCCCAGCTCCGGAAATCCCCACGCGCGACGCGCGGCGGCACGGTCGGGGCGAGGCTCCGGCGGCGGCTCGATCGGCGCGCCCGTGTCCACGAAGCGCGAAGGGTCGCCCCCGATCACGCGGCCCGCCTCGGGAAAGGCGAGGTAGTATTCGCGCGTCCACCGCTTGAATGCGCGTGCGGTGAGCCCCGGATGGCTGTCCCCCGCCTGCTGCACGATGGGAATGTGGTGACGCACTCCGTACGCGAGGGCGACACCGGCGGCGTACCCGCCCGTGCCGACGACGAGCCGAGGACGCTCGCGCTGGACGAGCGCGTGCAGCGCGCGCCAGGCGCCCACGGCGCCCACGAGCGTGCGCCAGTTCTGCCACGGCCGGCTGCGATAGAGCGGGTGCAGGTCGAGCAGCAGGTGCGGGAACTCGGTGGACGGCAGCACCGTGCGCTCGATGCCGCGCTGCGCGCCGATAAAGATCGGCCTCACGTCCGGGGCGAGGCGTACGAGGGTACGCGCGATCGCCAGCCCGGGGTAGAGGTGCCCACCGGTGCCGCCGCCGGCGAAGATTATCGTGCGCGTCATAGCCCCGTCGGGTCGGTGGCCCCGCTGCCGACGACGCGCTCCCTGGTGCTGCCGATGTTCACGAGGATGCCGGTGAGGAACATGGTGAGCACGATGTTCGACCGGCCGTAGGACACGAACGGGAGCGTCAGCCCCGTCGTCGGCAGGAGGCCGATCACCACGCCGATGTGCAGGTAGGCGGTGATCACGGTGACGAAGGTGAGCCCGACCGCGACGAGCTGGAGGAAGGGCGACCGCGCCTTGCGCGCGATCCGGAAGCCGAGCAGCGCATACGCGGCGAAGGCGAGCGTCACCGCGCCAAGGCCGATGAACCCCCACTCCTCGCCGATGTTGCTGGCGATGAAGTCGCTGTACGGAAACGGAAGGAAACCGTACTGCTGCCGACCCTGCCCGAAGCCGACGCCGAACATCCCGCCCGAGCCGACGGCGATGAGCGACTGCTTGAGCTGGTAGCTGATCTCGCTCGGCGCACTCCCCGGGTCGAGGAACGAAGTGAGCCGGAGCAGCGCGTACTGCACCTTCTCGATCTCCTTCCACAGGATCGGGATCGCCAGCGCGAACAGCGCGACGAAGTGCGCCACGCGCACCCCGCCGACGAAGAGCAGCACGGCCAGCAGCAGCGTGTAGAGCATCGCGACCGAAAGATCCGGCTCGAGCGCGACGAGGATGTCGAGCAACCCGATGACCACGAAGAATGGCAGGACGCCCTTCGTGAGCCGGCGCAGTCTCTCGCCCTTCTTCACGATCAGCATGGACGTCCAGATCACCACGCCGAGCTTGCCGAGCTCCGAGGGCTGGAACGAGGCGCCGAAGAGGAACCGTTTCGAGCCGTTGATCCGTGGCGCGATGCTCGCCGGGAGCACGAGACAGAGCAGCAGCGTCACGATCGTGAGCGACATGATCGGCCAGGCCCACTTCTCCCACTTCTCCGCAGGCAGCTTGGCCGCGACGGCGAAGACGACGATGCCGCCGAGCACCCCGGCGAGCTGCCGCCCCAGATAGAACCAGCTGTCGCGATTCTCCTGCATGGCGACGATCGCGCTCGCGCTGTAGAGCACGGCCAGCCCGAAGGCGAGCAGCACCGCCATCACCAACACGAGCCCACGCGCCTCGGAGCCCATGCGCCACCGCTCGCGCACCTGGCCAGCGCTGTACGCACGCTCCTGCGGCAGCGCCGTCGTGGACGTCATGGCCATCACCGGAGCGCGCCCTCCTGGCCCGCGGCGAGTCGCTTGAAGGTGCGGCCGCGCTGCTCGTAGTTGTCGAACATGTCGTAGCTCGAGCAGGCCGGCGACAGCAGCACCGCGTCGCCCGACGTCGCCGCCACGCGCGCACGATCGATCACGTCCTCGAACGTGCCGGTCACGCGTTCGAGCGGCACCGTATCCCGCAGGTCCTGCTCCACGATCGCTCCCGCCTCGCCGTACGCGATCACCAGCTTCACCGTCCGCTTCAGCTCCGCGGACAGTGCATCGTACGGCTCGCCCTTGTGGCGACCGCCGAGCAGGAGCACGGTGGGCTTCTGCATCCCCTTCAGCGCCACGAGCGTGGAGGCCACGTTCGTGGACT
Source organism: Gemmatimonadaceae bacterium (assembly GCA_036377775.1). Classification (GTDB taxonomy): domain Bacteria; phylum Gemmatimonadota; class Gemmatimonadetes; order Gemmatimonadales; family Gemmatimonadaceae; genus AG11. The sequence goes on from DASUXT010000058.1 coordinate 68,790, forward strand.
TGGAGTCGTTGATCCACTCCACGCCCTCGAAGCACCCGGCGGGCTCGATGCGATGCTCCAGCGCACGGAAGGCGCGCAGTGCCTCGGCGATCTTCGCCCGTCCCGCCGGCTCGGCGTGGGTCTCGTCCGCACCCATCACCGCCAGCGCGGCGGCGAGTGCGTTCGCCACGTTGTGGTCGCCCAGCAGCACCAGCTCGTCACGCGCGATCAGTGGCGCACCGAAGACGACGAGCTGGTTGCGGGCGCGATCGAAGTAGCCGTCGGCAGCGCCGGCGCTCACGGTGAAGCGCAGGTGACGTCCCGGCACGCCGGCGACGAGCTCCTGCACGGCGTCGTCGTCGGCGTTGCTCACCCACACCGAATGCGCCGTGGCGTTGCGGAAGAGTCTCGCCTTGTCGCCGTAGTACTCCTCCACGCTCGCGTAGCGGTCCAGGTGATTCGCCGACAGGTTCGTCAGCACGCCGGACGTCGGCGCGATGCTCGGGGTGTCGTGGAGCTGGAAGCTCGACGTCTCCAGGGCGATCCAGTCCGGCGCCCTGTCGCGCAGCGCGATCTCGGCGAGCGGCGTGCCGATGTTTCCCGCCGCCACGGCGTCGTAGCCGAGCCCTTCGAGCAGGCGGTGAGTGATCGCGGTCGTCGTCGTCTTGCCGTTGGTGCCGGTGATGGCGACGTAGCGCTGGTGCGGCAGGAAGTGCAGCGCGACCTCGAGCTCGCCGACGATCGGCACCCCCGCCTCGCGCGCCGCCGCGAGCGGCGGTGCCTCGGGCGGGATCCCCGGACTGGCGACGACGAGCGCGCTCCGCGCGATGCGCGCCAGGTCGTGCCCGCCGGACTGCACCTCCACGCCGAGCGGCGCGAGCGCCCGCTCCGCAACGCCGACCGCGTCGCCGCTGCCCGAGTCGCTCGCATACACGTGCCCGCCGGCGCGGCGCAGCAGCTCTGCCGCGGCGCGACCGCTGCGTGCGAGGCCGAGCACGCTGATCTCGCCGCGCGTCCAGCCGGCGGGGAGCGCCTCCGTGAGCGAGCGCACCGGCATGCTAGCGGACCTTCAGCGTGGTCACGGCGAGGAACGCGCCGATGATGCCGATGATCCAGAACCGCACCACCACCTGCTGCTCGCTCCACCCCTTCACCTCGAAGTGGTGGTGCAGCGGCGCCCGCAGGAAGACGCGGTGCTGCTGTGCGTACTCGAGCCCGTGCTTCCGCTTGCGATACTTGAACACGAAGCGCTGCAGGATGACCGACATCATCTCGGCGAAGAACACGAGGCCGATGAAGACGAGCAGGAACTCCGACTTGAGCAGGATGCTCACCGCGCCCAGCGCGCCGCCCAGCGCGAGCGAGCCGGTGTCGCCCATGAAGACCTGCGCCGGGAAGGTGTTGTACCACAGGAATCCGATGAGCGCGCCGACCATGGCGAAGCAGTAGATGGTGAGCTCCCCGGAGTGCTGCAGGTAGAAGATGCCGAGGTAGCGGCTCGCATCCACGCGCCCGATGAGGTAGGCGAAGACGCCGAGCGTGGCGAAGGCGATCGCGCTCAGCCCCGCCGCGAGGCCGTCCAGGCCATCCGTGAAGTTCACGGCGTTGCTCACGCCGGTGGTGATGAAGGTCACCCAGAGGACGTAGAGAAAGCCGAACGCCGGAACGACGAGCAGGTACTTGTAGAACGGCAGCGTCGTCGAGGCACCGGGCAGGTTGGGCGACAACGGATGCATGGCGAGGTAGGTACCGAGCGCGAGGCCGATCACCACCTGGCCAACGAGCTTGTAGCGCTCCACGAGCCCTTCGTTCTTCAGGCCGAGCCGCTTCTGCTTCAGCTTGAGGGTGTCGTCCACGAAGCCGATGGCGCCCATTCCCGCCGTGACGAGCAGCGCGAGGATCACGTAGTGGCTGAACAGGCGCGCCCAGAGCAGCGTCGCGACGAGCGCCGAGAAGAGGAAGATCAGACCGCCCATCGTCGGCGTGCGCGCCTTGGCGGCGTGCGAGTCGGGCGTCCCTTCACGCACCACCTGGTAGTTCGACGCCACGTCGAGGCGCCTGAGGATGAGCGGCCCGACGAGGAAGCTGAGCAGGATGGCGGTCACCGCCGCGCCCGCCGCGCGGAAGGTGATGTAGTTGAGGATGTTCAGCGCGTGGAAGCGCGGGACGAGCGGGATGAACAGGTAGTAGAGCACGGAACCCGGAGGTGGACGTGGTGAGGGGTGCGCGTCGGCGCGATCAGCGTGGCGCGGACGCCCATTCCGAGATGAGGGGGACCAGCCGTTCCAGGCGGACCCCACGTGAGCCCTTCAGGAGGATAACGGCATCGGGTTCCAGCCGCGAATGCAGCGCACGCCACGCCGACTCGGGGTCCGCGCCGGCAACGACGCGTGCATCGCCCGGCGCCACACGGGCCAGCGCATCGGCAAATCCACCGACCCCGACCACGAGGTCGATGGGAAGCTCCAGCGCACTGCGCGCGACTTCATCGTGCAACCGGTCGGCCTGCGGGCCCAGCTCGAGCATCGTGCCGAGCACGGCGACGCGCTGCCGATCCTTGCCGGCGTGTGCCAGCAGCTCGAGCGCGGCGCGCGCCGAACCAGGATTGGAATTGTACGCATCGTTGATGACGAGGGCGCTTCCGTGCGGCTCGAAGTTCACGCGCATCGGCGGAGCCGGCATGGCGGCGATGCCGCGCGCCGCGTCGGCCACCGACACACCCTGCTCCCGCGCCACGGCGAGTGCGAGCATCGCGTTGCGCAGGTTGTGCACGCCACGCAGCGGGATGCGGACGTGCACGTCGTTCAGGTCGAGCCACCCCTGGCCGTCCGGCTGGATCCCCCATGCCGACGGCCGCACGTCGCCGGTGTCGAGCCCCGCATTCACGACCCGCTCCGCGCGGTCGCGCGCCGCTTCGCCGATCTCCGGCTGCGCGCTGGGCGCCACGGCGAGCGGCACGCCGTCACACGCCGACACCTCCTCGCGCAACACCCCCTCCAGGTCGCCCAGGCCCTCGAGGTGCTCCTCGGCGATCGAGGTGATCACCACGACATCCGGCTCGACGATGGCCCGCAGCCGCGCCACCTCGCCGGGCTGATTCGTCCCCATCTCGATCACGGCCATCTCGGCCTCGTCCGGAATGGCGAACAGCGTGAGGGGCACGCCGACGAGGTTGTTGTAGTTGCCGGTGGTCGCGTGGACCTTGCGCGCTGCGCCAAGCGCGGCGCGCAGCAGCTCCTTCGTGCTCGTCTTGCCGTTGGTGCCCACGACGCCGATCACCGGCTTTCCCCAGGTGCGCCGGCGATACGTGGCGAGGGCGCCGAGGGCGACGAGGGTGTCGGGCACCAGATAGACCGGGACGCCAAGGCCCTCGGCGCGCGACGCATCGCTGACGACGAGCGCCGCGGCACCGCTCTCCACCGCCTGCTTCAGGAAATCGTGGGCGTCGAAGCGCTCGCCGCGCAGGGCGACGAAGCAGCTGTCCGGCGAGACGGTGCGCGTATCGGTGGAGATGCGTGACAGCCTGCGGTCCCCACGAGGACCGGTGCCGAGTGCGTCGGCCACGCGGCCCAGGGTCCAGAACTGCGGTTGATCGAGCGCGCTCGCCTGCGGCGTGGTGGCGTCGGCCATCAGAATGTCCTCGCCGGTGCGCTCTCGCGCAGGATCTCGCCCACGATCTCGCGCTCGTCGAATGGGTATTTCACGGTGCCTCGTACCTGGTATGTCTCGTGTCCCTTGCCGGCGAGCAGCACTACGTCGCCGTCGCCAGCGATGGCGATGGCGCGCGCGATGGCCGATCGCCGATCTTCCACCCGCTCGTGCGCGCCGGCCGTCATGCCGGCCTCGACGTCGTCGAGAATGCGCTCGGGGTCCTCGGTGCGCGGGTTGTCGCTCGTCACGATGGCGAGGTCCGCGTCGCGTTGCGCGATACGTCCCATCTCCGGCCGCTTGCCCCGGTCGCGGTCCCCTCCACAGCCGAAAACGACGAGCAGCCGGTTCGTCGCGAACGGACGCACGGCGTGCAGTGCCCGCTCGAGCGCGTCTGGCGTGTGCGCGTAATCACGGAGCACCACCGGCTGCTCGCTGATGATCTCCAGCCGCCCCGGCACCTGCGGCATGCTGCGCAGCCGCTCGGCGATGTGCCGCGTCGGCACGCCGAGCGACCACGCGGTCGCCGCGGCCGCGAGCGCGTTCGCCACGTTGAAGTCGCCGATGAGCGGAAGGGCGATCTCCTGCCGCTCATCGCCGGCGACGAGCGTCCATTCGCTGCCGCGCGGCATGAAGCGCACGTCTTCCGCGCGTGCGTCGGCGCTCGGGTGGAAGCCGAACTGCACGCGCCGCGGTGACGGCGGCAGCGCGTCCCATGCCCGGTCGTCGGCGTTCGTCACGGCCACGCCGTCATCCGTCAGCAGGCCGATGAGCATCGCCTTCGCGGCGAGGTACGCCTCCATCGTGCCGTGATAGTCCAGGTGGTCACGCGTGAGGTTGGTGAACACGGCCGCGGCGAAGCGCAGCGTGTCCACCCGATGCTGGTGCAGCGCGTGGCTCGACGTCTCCATCGCCACGGTGCGGACACCCGCGTCCACGAGCTCGCGCAGCACGCGCTGCAGCTCGACCGGCCCTGGCGTAGTCAGCCCGCTGCCGCCGGGCATCGCCGCGCCCTCGGAGCCCACGAGCACGCCAAGCGTGCCGATGGACGCGGCGCGCGCGCCGGGTGCATCGAGCAGATGCCGCAGCATGCCCACCGTGGTCGTCTTGCCGTTCGTACCCGTGACGCCGACGAGGCGCAGCGCGCGCGCCGGGAAGTCGTGGAAGGCGGCTGCGGCCACCGACGCCGCGCGTCGCGTATCGGTGACGACGATCGACGGCAGCGCCGTGCGCGACGGGTCGTCCACGATCGCCGCTGACGCGCCGGCACTGGCCGCCGCATCCAGGTAGTCGTGTCCGTCACGCTCGGCGCCGCGCACGGCCACGAAGAGCGCGCCCGGCTTCACCGCGCGGCTGTCGTCGGTGAGTGCGCTCACCTGCAGCGGCAGCGCGCCGCGGACGGCGGCGAGCAGCCCCGCGTGGCGGAGCGCATCGGCGATGACCTGCAGTGTGACGCCGGTCACGGAGCGAGCGGGAGTCGAATGAGCGTTCCGGCCGGCGCAACGGTCCCCGCCGCCGGCACGGTGCCCCCCGACGAGCCACTCACGAGCTGCACGCGGAATCCCGCGGAATTGAGCGCGTGCACGGCGCGACGGATCGGAAGCCCTTCCACCGAGGGCACGGCACGCGGCGGCAGCGGTCGCGCCGGCGGCAGCTTCGGCGAGGGCAGCTCCGCGACGAAAGGTGTCGACCCCGAGCGGTCCTCCGACGCCACCTTCGTGACACGCGCGCTATCCGCAGTGGCGCGTGGCGCCGCCGGCAGCTCGCGGCGGCTCGCGGCGAGGCTGCCGCGGTCGAGCGCCGCGTTGCGCGACGCGAGCGCCGCCTCGAGCACCGCCTTCGTGACCGGTGCCGCCGTCAGGCCGCCGACGTACGCGCCCTTGGGATCGATGATCTTCACGAGGATGACGAATTGTGGCCGGTCGGCGGGAAAGAGCCCGACGAACGTAGCGATGTGCCCGCCGCCGGCGTATCGTCCGTTGACGATGCGCCGCGTCGTGCCGGTCTTTCCTGCCAGCGCAAAGCTGCCGAGGTCCGCACGGACTGCCGTGCCTCCCTCGACGACGCCGAGCAGCATCGTACGCACGCGGCGCGCCACCGATGGCGAGACGACGCGCCGGATGACCCGTCGCTCGCGCCGGTAGAGCACGTCCCCGCTCGGCGAACGGATCTCCTTCACGAGCTGCGGCTGCAGCAGCTCCCCGTCGTTGGCGAGCGCCACGTACGCGGCGGCGAGCTGCAAGGGGGTGACCGCCACCTCGTAGCCCATGGCAAGGGAATTGGCCGACTGCTTCGACCAGCGCGCCGGCTCGCGGAGGGTGCCGGACGCTTCCACGGGATATGCCAGTCCCGTCGCCATGCCGAAGCCGAAATCGCGCAGCGCCTGATACTCCTCGCCAGGCGTGAGCCGCAGCGCGAACTGCACGATGCCGATGTTGCTGGAGAAGCGCAGCACGTCGGCGAGCGACAGCCGAGCGGCCGCATGCTCGTCGGTGATCGTGCGTCCGTTGATGGTGAACTGACCGTTGTGCGTGTTCACCATGTCGGTCTCGCGGGCCCGCCCCTTTTCCAGCAGCGTGGCCGCGATCAGTGGCTTCATGGTCGAGCCGGGCTCGTATGGCTCGGTGAGCGCCGTGGCGGCCGTGGCGCGCGGGTCGTCGCGCTGGCTCGCCATGGCGAGCACGTCGCCGTTCGAGGGGTCGAGCACCACGACGTCGCCACCGACGGCGCTCATGCGTCCCACCGCATCGGCCAGCGCCCGTTCGGCGATCTCCTGCAGCTGCTGGTTGATGGTGAGCATCACCGAGTTCCCGGTCACCGGCGCGACGCTCGGCGCCACGGGTGACTCGAACTTCCGGCCGCGTCCGTCACGCATCACCGTCACGCTCCCCGGTCGGCCGGCGAGCACGCTGTCGAGCGCGAGCTCCACGCCGTCGAGCGCGCGGCCGTTGGCATCCACGTGCCCGATGATGTGCCGCGTGCCCGTGCTCGACGAATATGCGCGCTCCACGACCGGAGTCGTGTACACGCCGCGCATCGCCGAAATGCGCGCCACGTCGGACGCGAGATAGCGGCCCGGCAGCGTGACCCACTTCCGCCTTGCGTCCGCCGCGCGTCGCGCGAACTCCGCCGGCACGCCGGCCCTGAGCAGCGCGCTGCGCAGCGCCGCGCGGTCCCGCACTTCGGGAGGCGCCACGTCGAGCTTCACCGTCTGGCGGCTCTGCGCGAGTGTGTTCCCCTCGGCATCGAGGATGTCGCCGCGCGGTGCGGGCACCACGCGCTCCGTGCTCTGCTGCCGCTCGGCGCGCGCCGCCCAGCGCGCGCGCTGGCCGAGCTGGATTCGCGCGGCCTTGACGACGATCGCGATGGCGAACACGGCGAGCGCCACGTGCACCAGCCCGACGCGACTAGGGCGCGTCATTCGGCGTGGCGGGCGTGCGCGTGATGATGATGACCTGGCTGTCGGATGGAACGTGCATCTGCAGTCGCTGCTCGGCGATCGGCTGGAGCGTGGAGCGGCTCGCGGCGGCACGCACCTCACCCTCCAGGCGAAGCCGTTCGGCGATCAACGCGTCACGGCGCTGCTCGAGCTGTCGGAGCTGGGTAGCGGCGGCGATGCCCCACGTGCGGCGGAGAATGACGCCCGAGGCGATGAGGAGGAAACCGACGAGGACGAGGGCCAGCCGGCCGCGTCCGCTTCCCTTCCCCCTTACGCGCCGCGGCGCCATGCGCGAAGCCTCGCACTGCGGGCGCGCGCGTTCCGCGCGACCTCGTTCTCGTCGGCCACGATGGCGCGACGCGTGAGCACCTCGCCCATCGCATTCGCCCCGCCGCAGGTGCAGACCGGCTGCCTCGGCGGACACACGCAGTCGCGGCTCCACTCCCGGAAGGCGTGCTTCACCATCCGGTCCTCCCCCGAGTGATAGGCGATGATGGCGAGCACGCCACCCGGCGACAGCCGATCGCGCAGCGCGGGAAGGGCGCGCTCGAGCCCCGTGAGCTCGTGGTTGACGGCGATGCGCACCGCCTGGAAGAGCCGGGCGAACTCCGACGCCCCGCTGCGAGGGCCGAGCGTGCCGCGGATGGCGCCCACCAGGTCGTCGCTGGACGCGAACGGACGGCTGGCGCGGCGCCGCACGACTTCCCGGGCCAGGCGCGCCGCGCGCGGCTCGTCGCCATAGTCGCGGAAGATGTGGGCGAGCTCTCGCTCGTCCGCCTCGTTGAGCAGCTCGGCCGCCGTCCGGTCGGCGTCGGCGCCCATGCGCATGTCGAGCGGCGCCCCCTCGCGAAAGGAGAAGCCACGCGACGCGTCGTCGATCTGGTGGGAGGAAATGCCAAGGTCCAGCAGGATGCCGTCGAAGAGGAGGCCATCGAGCGCGGGAATCGCGTCGACGTCGGCGTAGTTGCCACGCCAGGCGGCGAACCGCCCGTTCGCCACTGCACCGGCGAGCCGCGACGTGGCCGTCGCGAGTGCGTCGGGGTCGCGATCCACACCGACGACGCGCGGGACGCCCGCGTCGAGAAGCGCCGCCGAGTGTCCGCCGCCGCCCAGGGTGCCGTCCAGCACGAGCCGTGAGCCGCCCAGGAGCTCGAGCACCGGGCCGACCAGCGCCGGCGCATGATATTCGCTATCCCAGTCCCCCGGCTCGTGGAGATCGCGCGAGCGAGCGATCATCTTATCACGTCCGCGCGCGTCAGGAAACCACCGCGAGCGATCACCATCGCGTCCCATCCATGGCCACCGTCCGCAAGCATCTCACCTACATCGTTCACGGCGCGCGGGCGGACCACGAGGACCTGCGTCACATGGTCTCGTGGGTGCGCGAGCGTGGGCACGCGGTGGAGGTGCACGTCACCTGGGAAGCCGGCGACGGAGCACGACTGGCCGCGGACGCCGCGGACCGGGGCACCGACGTGGTGATCGCCTGCGGCGGGGATGGCACCCTCAACGAGGTTGTGAATGGGCTCGACGGCCGCAACGTGCCGCTCGGCGTGGTGCCATTGGGCACGGCGAACGACTTCGCGCGGCAGACGGGGATTCCGGAGGACGCCGATCATGCCATGGATGTTATCCTCCGCCGCAAGCCCGTGCGCATCGACACGGCGTCGATGAATGGACGTCGCTTCCTCAACGTGTCCACCGGTGGCGTCGGTGCCGAAGCAACGGCGGAGACGCCGGCGGACTTCAAGGCTTCGCTCGGCCCGCTGGCGTATGCGATCACTGCCATCCGCAAGCTGGCGGGCGACCAGACGCGTCACGCGCGTTTCTCGAGCGCGGCCTTCGACCTCGACGTGGATTTCATGGCCTTCGCCGTCGGCAGCGCGCGCGTGACGGGTGGGGGCACGATGATGACGCCGGATGCGAGCGTCACGGACGGGCTGCTCGACCTCTGCGTGATCGAGGCGATGTCGCGACGCGACTTCGCGCGTCTGGCGCTGCAGGTGAAGCGGGGGGAGCACGTGGGGCTGCCAGGCGTGCATTACGCGCAGCTGCCATGGCTGAAGGTGACGGGCTCGGAGATCCTGAGCGTCAACCTGGATGGGGAGGCGGTGGAAGCGGCGGTGTGTGATTACCGCGCCCGCCGGGCGGACCTGCTGGTGCACGTGCAGCACCTGCCGGGAGAGGAAGGAGTCTGACCCGCTCGCCGACGCGTTGCGCCGGCTCGCTCGTCTGACGGCCTGACCCATTCGCGGCGCTTCGCGCCGCTCTTCGTCTGACGGTCGAACGGCACACCGGACTCAGTCCGGTGTGCCGTCGCAGTTGACAGTCCGACGAGCAGGCGGCGAAGCCGCCGAGCGGGTCGGACGAACAGGCCGCCGGAGGCGGCCGAGCGGGTCAGACGAGAACGGGGCGCCGAGGCGCCCCGTTCGGGTCCGACCTTACTTGCAGTAGCGCTTCGCCGAGCCGTCGAAGAACGCCTGGTACTGCGGAACGGCGCTCAGGATCAGCTTCGCATTTTCGGGACTGACGGAGCCGCCCTGCGGCATGTTCGTGCTCACGATCGTGAGCATGTCCTGACCGAGCTTGGCATCGGTGCACGACTTCGTCTTCGGCAGGGTGTTGCCGAGCTGCTGCACCACCGAGAATGCGGAAACCGCGGCGTAGAACTTCGCGCCGGCGCTGGGGTTCAGCTGATCCGACGTCTGGAGGATGTCGAGCGCCTTCCGGAAGTCATCGATGCTCTTGGAGGCGTTCGCGGCCTTGTAGGCGTTGCTCCCGATACCCAGCAGGAACTGCGCGTCCATCGCCTTGTTGGACGAGTCCGCAGCCGCATCCGCCTTCACCGCGGCGACTGCGGAATCGGGCTGGTTCAGGTCGACGAAGATCTGGGCGAGCAGCAGGTTGGCACCAGACGCCTTCGGGTCGATCTCGAGGGCGCGCTGGAGCGAGGCCTTGGCGGCCGGCAGCTGGCCGGCGCTGCGCTCGTTCTGCGCCTTCTGCAGCCAGAGCGTGCCGCTCTTCGGGAACTTGGCGATGCCCTGCGCCGCAAACTCGGCGGCCTTGGCGTAGGCGCTGTCAGCGCGCAGGTCAGCGACCTGCCGGAAGAAGTAGTTCGAGTCCGCCGCGGCCGAATCGAGCGCGACGTACGCGACGCCCGCCGGCACCGACTCCTTGTAGTTGTTCGCCGCACGGAGCACGAGCCAGTAGGTGCGCGCGTACTGCGGGTCGCCCGGGTTCTCCGCCACGAGCTGCTTCGCCGACGGGACCGCCAGCTCCGCCTTCCCGAGCGTCACGAGCTCGGCGATGACCGACTCCTTGAGCGACTGGTTGCTCGGATCGGAGTTCATCATGCCGATGAGCGACTGCAGGAAGTTCGTCGTGTCGTTCTTCACCTTGTACGCGTCGTACTGCAGCGTGTAGGCGATCTTGCTGCGCGGATCGAGCTGCACGACTTCCTTCGTCACGGCGATCACCGAATCCGCCCACCAGCGCTTGGTGGCCGAGTCAGGGCTGGTCTTGATCGCCTGGAAGGCGCTGGCGAGGCAGAGCCGCGCGAGGGTCGCCTTGGGGTACTGCTGGATCCCCTTGCGCGCCGCGGCAATGGCCGCGTCGATCTTGCCGTCGCGGATGTCGTTCTCGCACTCGCGATTCGCCGCGAGCTGCTTCCGCGCCTGGTCGTATTCCTTCACGACCGACTTGGCCACGTCGCCGAGGTTGCCGCTCTCGGTGGTGAGCAGCGGCTGGGCGAGCGAGACGTCGCGCGGGAGGAAGAAGCGCGCCGACACCCGATAGGTGCCGCTCGGCGTCTTCGTCACGGTGCCGTCGATGATCTCGTCGGCACGAACGAGCTTGGCCAGCTCCTTCGCATCGCCGGGGCTCAGCGCGGAGTCGGCCGGATAGCCCGACTGCTTGAGCGTGTTCTCGATGTCCTTCTTCGGCGTCGCGTACAGGGTACGCGCGCTGAACTCGTTGCCGATCCGGTCGCGCACCTCGTCGGCGATCTTGACGCCGGCCTCACGGTCACCACGGAAGTTGGTGACCAGGATGCGCGGCGTATCGGGACCGGGTGCCTGACCGCGCTGGGCGCGCGCGACCGCCGGAGCGGTCGTCGCGATCAACGCTGCGGCGAGGCTGGCAGCCGGAAGCGCAAAGCGATGGGAAGCCTTCACTGTCATTCCTCCAAAGCGTTGATCGAACATACCCCGGCAGGCTGGACAGGGTCCATTCCAGGGCTGGGACTTCCTCCTGCATGGGCGAAGAGGGACTCGAACCCCCGACATCCTGCGTGTAAGGCAGGCGCTCTAACCAACTGAGCTATTCGCCCGGCGAACACTCGCACGAGCGAAGCCATCGCCGGCCGCGCCCGCCAGGTACGCATCGATATTTGTGACGTGACCGCTCCGTCGCCTACTTCAGGATCGCGATCGGGACCAGAACGCAATACCCCACGACGAGCAAGATCGGTGCAATCGTCGTCCCACCTCGGGCGAGGTCCGCGTAGCCCAGCAGGATCGTTACGGCAGCGATTGCCCACCAGAGCCAGGGCCGCGACGACGACGTGGTATCCGTTTGTGACATGACCGCGTAGTGTACGACGGACTCATGAACGTGTCAAGCAACGGCGCCGCTGTCGCTTACGCGCTCTCGTCATCCCCATCGCCTTCCCCTGGCGTCCCGTCGTGCGGGCTCGTCGGGTCGGCGTCCCATTCCGCCGCTGGCCCCTGCTCCCCCAGCAGGTACGCGATCGCGCTCGCTTGCGCGGCGCGCTCCGCCGCCGCGTCCGCCGCCAGCATGGCGCGCAGCCGCTTCCGGTCCCGCAGGCGACGTGCAATGAAGAACGGCAGCATCAGGACGCTCACGACGAAGAGCACGAGCGACAGGTCCGCGACCACGGCGAGCGCGCCGTAGCGTCGCCGCGTGCGCGACTGGTACTCCCGCTCGAACCCGTACAACGTCATCCCGTACGCGCGCCGCACCGCCACGTCCATGCTTCCGCTCTGCTTCCAGTACCGGAAGAAGAGCGACAACCCGCGCTCCCGGTCCAGCGACGCGAGGTCGGCGACGGCGCGATAGCTGAGCGCATACGCTGCCTGTGCGGCGGAGCTGCCGCCGCCGAAGCTCGCCTCGAGCTCGTCGAGCGTCGGCGCGCCACGGAGGGCCAGTGCAACGTTCGCCGCCAGCGCATCCTCCCGCTTCCACTCGCGCGCGGACAGGCTCGCGTAGCCCTCGTCGAACCAGCGCGGCGGCAGGTCACCGAGCTGCTCGTGCAACGCCAGGTGCGCCAGCTCGTGCCGCAGCACCACCTGCGGATCGCCAGCGTCGGAGCCAGCGCCGCTGCCCTGCATCACGACGCGGCGCGAATCGGGAAAGGCGAGTGCCGCGCCCCAGTCCGGCGCACTCGATCCCGCCCAGCTCCGGAAGCGCGAGGCGTCGGGGGCGATGGCGATCAGCACGTGCTGCTTCGGCCGCGGGAGGCCCGGGAAGGTGTCGGTGCGCGCGGCGTATGCGAGCAGCGAATGCGCCAGCGCATCGTCCTTCGGGAAATAGACGGCAGTGAACCGGCCGACGTCGAGCCGTCGCGGCGCCTCGTCCGGTGCGGCCAGCCGTGCGCCGGCGAGCGTCAGCGCACACGCGGCCAGGAGAACCGTTACGGCTCTCCGCCTTCCTCCACCGTCCGCAGGACTTCGGCGCAGCGCTTTCCCCACGGATTGAACTTGTTCGCCGCCGCACCGTCGCGCCACGTCCGCCGCGCCTCGTCGTGCTGCCCGTTGAACCAGTAGGCACGACCCAGCTCGAAGTACGCCTCGATCAGGTTGGGACCGAGCACGATCGTCTTCTGGAAGAAGGTCTGGGCATCCTCGAACATGTCGCGCTCGAGGTACACGAGCCCGAGGTAGAAGTGGGCGTACAGCGTGGCCTTGCGGTCGCTGTTCAACCGGATGGCGCGTGACAGGTGCTCGATGGCCTCGCCGAAGATCCGCTTCTTCAGGCAGATGTAGCCGAGGTTGATGCGCGCCAGCGCATTGCCCGGCTCGCGCATCAGCACCTTCTGGAACTGCATCAGCGCGTCGTCGTACTTCTCCTGGAGCATCTGCGCCCAGCCGAGCAGCGACACCCCCTGGGGATCGTCCGGCGCGAGCTGGAGCGCGCGCAGCAGCGACTCCTCGGCGCCTGCGTAATCGCCGAGCGAGATCCTGCTCCATCCCTTCTCGATGAACGTGGACGCGCCGATGTGATCGGCCACGACCGGACGGTCGGCACTGAACTCCGGCGCCGCACTCGCCTGCAGCCCCTTCCACCGTTCGACCAGGGCCTTGGCGTCGTCGCGCACGGCGGTGAGCTCGGCGAGATCCTGCTCCAGCGCCTTGCCGAGGGCGATCAGCTCGGCGCGCAACGTGTCGCGCTGGCTCGCTGCATCGGGTGCGTCCAGCCGTGCCGCGAGCGCGACGACGCGCGCGCGGTGCGCGGCGGCGCACTCACCCATGCGCGAGCTCCTTCTCGCCCGCGCGCTGGAGGGCGATGCGCTCGGTGGACGAGAGCAGGTGCTCGACGTCGAGGTAGATGAGCAGCCGCTCGCCGCGCCGGATGATCCCCTTCACGTACTCGCGCGCCAGCCCGCGGAAGAGCTTCGGCGGCGCGGACAGCGACGCGCGGTCGAACGCCGCCACTTCGGTGACGCCGTCCACGACGACGCCGATCCATTCCCCGCTCACGTTGAGGACGAGGATCCTCGTCTCGCCACCGGCCGCCGCGGCGGGCAGCTCGAAGCGGCGGCGCAGGTTCACGACCGGCAGCACGCGTCCCTGGTAATCCATGACCCCCTCGATGTACGGGGGCATGTCGGGAACGCCCGTAGGCGCCACGTAGCGGAGCACCCGCTCGACTGCGAAGATGTCAGCGGCGAAGTGATCCTCGCCAAGGCGGAACATGACGAGCTTGTCGGCGGTCGGCGTGGTCATGCGGACTCCGGTTGTGACGTAGCCTGGCAGGCGGCGAGCAGCGCCTCTGCATCGAGGAGGGTGAGGAGCGCCTCGCGGTGCCGCGCGACGCCAAGCACCACGCCGGCGCTGATCGCACTGGGCGCCTCGCGCACCGTGGCGAGATCCACCGACACCGCGTCGTCCACGTCGTCGATGACGAGCGCCATTCGCGAGCGACGACGGTGAAAGACCAGGGCGCACGCGCCGTCGTGAAACTCGAGCCCGAGTGCCTGGCGCGGCGTGTAGGTGGACGTGAGCGACCCGCGCACGGTGATGACACCGAGCATGGCGGGCGGCATCTCGGGGACGTGCCGGATCGGCGGGAGATCGATGACCTCCTCGACGGCTGCGAGCTCGAGGCCGAAACGCTCACCCCCCACGACGAAGACGAGAACTTCGGCGGTGCCATCCCGAGCCCGCACCTTGTCGCGCAATGCACGGGTGTCGGGGGCTGGCGGCTCGGTGCCTGGCGCGAGCGGCGCTGGCTGCGGGCGCTCGGCGAGCGCCTGCTCCGCTTCGGCGGCGTCGGCCTTCGCCTGCGCGGCGCGGGCCGCCTCCGCGGCAGCTTCGGCGGCCCGTGCTGCGGCGAGGGCACGCGCCAGCTCCACGGGGGCAGCCTGGCGGCGGCGCACCGCTGGCGGCACGGCCGTCATCGGTCGGCTTGGCGTGGGCTCGCTCGCGCGGACCTTCCGCTTTCCGGTCACTGCTGAACGCTCTCGGCGCCGAAGGGCACGGTGAAATTCTCCAGGGAGTGGAACTCCCTGCACGACGAGTGGCGGGGGGGGCGGGAAACCAGGAAGTCGGGAGGTCGGGTGGCGGGAGGCCGGGAGGTCGGGAGGTCGGGAGGTCGGGAGGTCGGAATGTCGACCCCATTGCCTGACCACCCGACCTCCTGACATCCACATTATGGCCTTGTTGCGCCGACCATCTCCACCACCGCCCCCGCCACGCCGCCCAGCGGCACGACGCGCTCGGCGCCGGCGCGCTGGAGGGCGGCCTGGGGCATTCCATAGATGGTGGACGTCGCGCGATCCTGGACGATCCCCTTCCCTCCCGCGGCGCGAATCGCGCCGAGTCCATCCGAGCCGTCGCGGCCCATGCCAGTGAGGACGACTCCCACCACGTTCCGGCCGAAGTGTTCCACCGCCGAGCGGAACAGCGGATCCGCGGAGGGGCGAACTCCCCACACGGGGGCCGAGCCGTCGAGCGAGATGCAGCGCTGCCCGTCGCCATCGACGGCGATGCGCATGTGCAGCCCGCCCGGCGCCAGGTACACGCGGTTCGCCATCACCGGCTCGCCGTCGATACCCTCCGCCACGGGCAGCCGGCTCATGGAGTTCAGGCGCGCCGCGAGGCTGCGCGTGAAGCCGGCGGGCATGTGCTGCACCACCAGGACGGCGGCGTCGAGCTCCGCCGGCAAGCCCGGAATCACCTCCGCCAGCGCGCGCGGCCCACCGGTGGACGCGGCGATCACCACGGCCGTCGTCGCTCCGTGCGGCCGCACCGGCGGCGGTGGCGCCTGCACGAAGCGCGGGCGGGCGAGCAGCTGCACGCCACCGAGATTCACCTCCCGCGCGGCGCGCAGCGCGTTGAGCAGCGTTTCGGCTACGCGCTCGAGGTCGATGCTCACCGGGCCCGACGGCTTGCGCACGAAGTCCACCGCGCCGAGCTCGAGACAGCGCAGCGTCAGGTCCACGTCGCCCTGGGTAGTGGCCGCGCTCAGCATGACCACCGGACGCGGCGTCTCGCTCATGATGTAGCCGAGCGCCTGGAGTCCATCCAGCTCGGGCATCTCCACGTCGAGCGTGACGATCTGCGGATTCAGCGCATGGACCTGGGCAAGCGCCTCCACGCCATCCCGCGCCGTGCCGATGACCCTGAACTCGCGCGAGCCGTCCACGATGCGCGTGATGACGCGGCGCATGAACGCGCTGTCGTCCACCACGAGCACCGTGGTGGGGCCACTAGATGACACGATCCCCCGCCTTGAGCGAGCGCACCTCGACCCGGCCGTCGGCGAGGTGGAAGTACACGCTGCGACCGTAGTCGAGCCCCGTGTCCTCGGCGAGGAGCGGAATCTGGTGCGCGGCGAGCACCTCGCGCGTCGCCGCCACGTTGCGCTCGCCCACGTTCACGCCCGTGCCCGCGGCGAGCTGCCCGAACATGCTCGCCCCGCCGACGATCTTGGCGGAAACGCGGCCGGACGCGCCGCCGCCGAGCGCGCGCATCTCCCGCAGCATGAGCGGCACGATCGTCTCCGGGAACTTGGCCGGATTCGCCGTCTCACGCGACATCGCCTGGCTGGGGAGCAGGATGTGCGCGAGGCCTCCGGTGCGGGTGTCGCGGTCGTAGAGCGCGATGGCGACGCACGAGCCGAGGCCGATCGTGGCGATCACCTGGTCGCCGCGTCGAACCGCGTAGTCGGCGACCTTGACGCGAACGTCGCTGCCGTCGGCGTTCATGTGGCGCGGTAGATCCGCTCGCGCGCGTCCACCACGGCGAACCGCGAGCGGGAGGCGCCGAGCAGCGTCTCCACCTTGCCGAGCACGAGGATGCCGCCGGGCGCGAGCGCGCGATGGAACCGGTCGAACAGGCGCTCCTGCGTGTCCCGGTCGAAGTAGATCAGGACGTTGCGGCAGAAGACGAGGTGGTGCGGGCCCGGCGGGGTGGGATCGGCCAGCAGGTCGCGCTTCTCGAACCGGACGAGCCGCTTCACGTCGGGGGTGATGGAGAACGGCGGCCGTTCGTCGAAGTATCGGCGGCGAAGCTCGACGGGCGTGTCGGCGAAGTCGCCCTCGTCGAAGGCGCCGCGCTCCGCGGCCTCGAGGCATCGCGCATCGATGTCGCTCCCGAGCACGCGCACGCGGTGCGGAAGCTCGTGGAGGGCGCCGATCGACTCGGCGTGCCGGTGGAACAGGGCCGCCACCGAGTAGGGCTCCTCGCCGGAGGAGCAGCCCGCACTCCAGACGGAGAGCGGCTCGCCACGCGCCCAGAGCTCGGGAATCGCCTTCTCGGCCACCGCCGAATACGTCTCCCAGTTCCGGAAGAGCTTCGTGACGTTGATGGTCAGCGCCTCGAGCAGCCGGTCGTACTCGCCGTCGTCGGTGTCGAGCACGCGCGCGTAGTCGTGGTACGTGTGGACGCCGCGCGCCCGCATGCGGACCGCGATGCGGCGGCGGAGGCACTTTTCCTTGTAGCTCGCGCAGCCGAAGCCGCGCTCGCGCGCGATCTTGTCCGTCAGCGCCGCGAAGCCGGCATCGGAAACATCATGCACGGCTACAGCACCTGTCGCACGGCGTCGAGGTTCGTGCGGACGATCGCGTTCGACGGATCGAGCTCCAGGGCCTGCTCCCAGCAGCGCACTGCCTCGTCGCGTTCCTGCCGCTTGAAGCGGATGTTGCCGAGCTTGAGATAGACGTCCTCACCGAGCGTGGGGTTCAGCTTGATGGCGCGCTGGTAGCATTCGAGCGCCTCGTCGTAGCGGGCGGCGCGGTAGTGACAGTCGCCGAGGTTCTTGTGCAGCTGCGGCAATCCGGGATCCTCCAGCAACCCCTGCTCCGCCGCCTGCATCGCCTCCGGATGATAGCCACGGCGCTCCTGGACCGCCGAGAGGTTGTTGTGCAGCGCAGCGGCGCGCGGATGCAGCTCGATCCCCTCCGTGAGCAGCGCCACCGCCTTGTCGAGGTCGTTCAGCAGCGCCGCGGTGAGCGCGGCGTAGTGGAACCACCCCGCCGTCGGCGGCCGGGTGCCGAAGAGGGGACGCGCCGCACTGAACGCAGAATGCGCGCCGGCCACGTCGCCCACGCGGAGGGCAATCACGCCGAGCGAGGTCTGGATGCGGGGATCCTTCGCGCCCCCGCGATGCACCGCCTCCGACAGGGCGGCCTGCGCCTCGTCGTAGTGCCCGAGCCGCTCGAGCGCGTACGCGAGGTTGTGCAGCGCGGCCGGCCGTGCGCCGGGCTGGGCGACGCACTCACGGAAGGCGGCGACGGCATCCGCCCACTTGCCCTGCCGCACGAGCGCGAGCCCGGTATAGAACCGCGCCTGCGCATCCGATTCGCGCAGCTCGGAGACGCGGCGGAACTCGCGAATGGCCTCGTCGAGCATGCCGGTCTTGTAGAACGCCATGCCGAGGTTGCGGTGCTCGTCCACGCGCGCGTCGCTGACCACGGGCTCGACGTTCTTCGTCTTCCCCACGCGCTGCGCGAAGCCGGCGCTCACCAGGCCGTAGATCGCCTTGCCGACCTCGAACTCGCCGAGCCCGGACTCGTCGATCACCGCCGTCACGTCGCGACGCCCGTCGAGGAGCTGGAGCACCGTTTCCTGCTCCTTCGTCAGCGCCACGTGACTGTCGACGAGCTTGCGGCGGTCGACGTCAAACACGAGGTCGAAGGTCGGGATCTTCTTCTCGATCAGCGTCCACTCGTCGACGCGCCGCGCACCCTCGAGGAGCAGCGACTCCGGGTTGATGGAGACCTGGAAGTCCTGCTCCTCGGGCTGGACGTCAGCCTCGAAGTTGAACGTTCCCTCCATCCAGGTGAAGAGGAAGTAGACGGCCTCCTCGATCTGCATCCGGATCTGCTCGTGCAGCGCGTCGCGGGTGATGGCCCCCTGCGCGACGAGCAGCTCGCCGATGCGCTTGTCGCGATGCAGCGACTGCGCCTTGATCGCGGCGTCGAGCTGCGCCTGCGTCACCACGCCGCCCTTCACGAGGATGTCGCCGATCCGGTCGCGCCGGTTGACGATGGACGCGTAGCAGATCTTCCCGGCGTCGAAGTAGATGTAGCCGAAGTTCGCGCGATGGGTGACGGCGAGACAGCCGGTCTTGCGGCCCATCGCGAGGAGCTGCAGCACGTCGGGGAGGCTCGCCTCCTTGAGACTGCCCTTGATGGCCATCAGCGCATCTCCTCGACGAGGCGGCTCGCCGCGTCGGGCCATTCCCACACCAGCTTCTCGTCGTCGAGGAAGAAGGTGTCGGCGGCCTGGCGCACGCTCGTCGGCGCCAGCGTCGCCGGCCCGCCGCCGGCCTCGAGCACCTGCCTTGCCAGCGCGAGGGTGAGCGGCTCGCTGAGCGACTCGGCTGCCGCGCACACGCGGTGCACGGTGCCGATGATCTCGCGCACGCTGGCCGCCGAGCGCTCGGCGAGGTAGGCGAGCAGGTCCGCGTCGGCCGCCACGTTCGCGTCGGCGAGGAAGCGCGCGAACAGCTTCTCACGCAGCACGCGGTCGGGGGCCGAGAGCTCGACGACGAGCCCGCCCTCGAACCGCGAGCGCAGCCGCTCCTCCAGCCCTTCGATCTCCTTGGGGGGCACGTCGCTCGCGAAGACGAGCTGGCGCCCCTCGGAATGGAAGTGGTTGAAGACGTGGAACAGCTCCTCCTGCGTCCGCTCCTTGCCGCCGACGAACTGCACGTCGTCGATGAGCAGCGCATCGGCCGCGCGGTAGCGGCCGCGGAAGCGCTCGATCGTGCCCTCCTGCAGCGCGACGATCAGCTCGTCCATGAACAGCTGCGCGCCCACGCATGCCACGCGGAACTCCGGGCCGTTGCAGCGGGCGAGCTCGTTGCCGATGGCGTTGAGCAGGTGCGTCTTGCCCACGCCGCTCGGACCGGACAGGAAGAGCGGATTGTAGCGCGCGCCCGGTTGCGCCACCACGGCGTCGGCCGCCCGCACCGCCATCTGGTTGGAGGTGCTTTCCTCGAACGCCGAACGCGCGAACGCCGGTTGCGGTCCCGCGGGTGGCACCGTGCCCGCCAGCGCCTGCTCGACGAAGGTGACGGCCTCGTCGAGCCGCGCGGGATCGCGGAAGAGCTCCGTGCCCCCAAGCGACGGATCCACCGACGACGCCTGCTGCTCGAGCTCCTTCAGCTTCTCCACTGCCTGTGCGAAGCCGCGCACGAGCGCCTCGTAGTTCGGCGGCTCCGTCTCCTCCGCCATCAACCGCTCGAGCGCCGTGGTGCGATAGCCCTCGCCGCCCCAGTAGGCGATCGATTCGCCGATGCGCACCTTCCACGGCTCGAGCTGCACCGCCACCGCGCCCGCGATGTCCGTGAGGAAGCTGAGGAACTCGTCGTGGGAGTCGGGGCCCGTCACCGCTGGCTGCGCCTCGGGAGTCCCGATGAGGGCGCGGACCTGCGACGGCGTGAGGGTGCCGTCCACCGCCTGGTGCGCGAGCAGGCGGTTCAGCGCCCCCTGCAGCTCGCGCACGTTGTTGAACTCGGCGCGCGCCAGCTCCTCGATCACGCCGGGCGCGAAGGCAGCCTCGCGCTCCTCGCACTTCGCGCGCAGGATCGCGACGCGCGTCTCGAAGTCCGGGGCGCCGATGTCCACGATGAGGCCGCCGCTGAGCCGGCTCACCAGGCGCTCGTCCACGTCGGCGATCTCGCTCGGCGGACGGTCGCTCGTCATCACGATCTGCCGCCCGGTGCCCTGGAGCGCATTGAGGAGCCGGAGCAGCTCGGACTGCGTCTCGCGACGCCCGGTGAGGAACTGCATGTCGTCGATCAGCAGCACGTCCACGCGGCCGTAGCGCTGCTTGAACCGGTCCATCTCCGCCGTCGCGATGGACGCGTGCAGCTGCTCGACGAAATCCTCGAGCGGCACGTACTCCACGTTCAGGACAGGGTTGATGCTGAGCGCCTGGTTGCCGATGGCGTTCATCAGGTGCGTCTTGCCGAGCCCCGAACTGCTGTAGATGAACAGCGGGTTGTAGACGGAGCCGGGGGCGTCGGCCACGGCATGCGCCGCGGCGACGGCGAGCCGATTGGCCGAGCCGACGACGTAGTTGTCGAAGCGGGCGCGCGAATCGACACGCATCGGGGCTACCGGCTGCCCGCCCCCGCGGTCGCCGCCGAACTCGAGCCCGCACTCAGGCGCCGCAGCACGAGCTCCGAGATCCCGCGCAGCGTCTCGAACACGCCAGGCCCGTGCAACGCGTCCGCCGAAAACTCGGGAGCGTTGCGGAAGTTGATCGCGTCCGACAGGTCGCTCATCGAGAGGATGAGGTCGGGCGGGAGGTCCTGCTTGTTGTACTGCACGACGAGCGGCATCGTGCGCGGGTCCACGCCCTGGTCGGCGAGGTTGGCGTGCAGGTCCTGGAAGCTCTCGATGTTCTCGTCGAGCTGGCGCGCCTGGCTGTCGGCGACGAACACCACGCCGTCACACCCCTGCAGCACGAGCTTGCGCGTGGCCTGGTAGTACACCTGTCCCGGCACCGTGTAGAGCTGGAACTTGGTCGTGAAGCCGGAGATCGAGCCCAGGTCGAGCGGGAGGAAGTCGAAGAACAGCGTGCGATCGGTTTGCGTGGCGAGCGAGACCATCTTTCCCTTCCGGTCCTCCGGCACCTGCCCGTAGATGTAATGCAGGTTCGTCGTCTTCCCCGAGCGACCAGGCCCGTAGTAGACGATCTTGCAGGTGATCTCGCGCGTGGCGTAGTTGACGAGCGACACGGAGTGGGCGGGTAGGGCTCGCTCGGCCTAGGCGCGGCCGAACAGGACGGCGAGATTGCGATCGAGGTCGCGCTCGAAGTGTTC
>DASUXT010000059.1:0-33152 GCA_036377775.1 Gemmatimonadaceae bacterium
ATTGCCCGAGCCGCTCGTCGCGATGCCGACGAAGGCGCTGATGATGCCGAGCACCGTGCCGAGGAGGCCGATGAGCGGGCTCGCCGATCCGATCGTCGCAAGCCAGGGGAGAAAACGTCCCAGCCGGTCGCGCTCCGACAATGACTCCGCGTCGAGCACCAGGCTCAGTGTCTCCACGCGAGAGGCCGCTGCGGTGGGTGAATGCTGCGCCACCGTGTCGCTCCCCCGCCCGATCGACTCGTCGGTGAACTGGAGGGCGCGCACGAGCAGCCGGTGCGCCGCGTTGGGCGTCGAGTGCTTCACCGCTACCCCGACCGCCTCGAGCCTTGGCGCCCGTTCGACCTCGCGCGCAAAGGCGCCCGCGCTCCGCAGGGCCTTGCCGAGCTCGCGCCCGACGCCGAGCAGGATCGCCCAGCTGATGAGCGACAGGATGACGAGGATCACGAGCACCACCTGGGTGGCCGTGCTCGAGTTGAGGATCAGGTCTCGCGCCGAGGTGGGAACTGCGCCGGCGGATTGGAGCAACGGAAACATGCGACCGATGTTGGTGGGTTATGCCGATCCGCGCGCAGCGCGCGCGGCAAACCAATCGAAACTGCGTGCCAGCCCGTCCTCGAGCGTCACGCGAGGGCGCCACTCCAGCTCACGCGCCGCCTTTGCCACGTTCAAGACCGAGTCCTGCTGCTCACCCGGGCGCCGAGGTGCATGCTCCAGTATCGGCTCGCGCTTCGCCGCCCTGCTCAGCAGCTCGGCAAGCCGCGTGACCGAGGTGCCCGTCCCCGTGCCGATGTTGTACGCCCGCACGTCCAGCCTGCCCGGCTTCGGCACCGGGCGCGTGGCGGCGCGAAAGGTCGCGTCCGCCACGTCCGCCACGTACACGTAATCCCGGGTCTGCGTTCCGTCGCCGAAGATCGTCAGAGCGCGACCCTCGAGCAGTCGGCCACAGAAGATCGCCACCACGCCGGCCTCGCCGTGCGGATCCTGGCGCGGACCGTACACGTTCCCGAAACGCAGCGCGACGGCCTCGAGCCCGTGGACGCGACCGTAGTAGGCGAGATACAGCTCCACGGCCAGCTTGGAGATCGCGTACGGCGACTCGGGGTCCTTCTCATAAGTCTCGACGTTTGGCGGGGTCGTGAAGTCACCATACACCGCACCGCCCGTCGAAGCGAACACGACACGGGTCTTCGGTGACGACGCCCGCACGGCCTCGAGCAGGTTGAGCGACCCCACCACATTCGTCTCCGCGTCGAACAGCGGATCGGCCACGCTGCGCCGCACGTCCATCTGTGCCGCGAGATGCACGAGCACGTCGGGTGTGAGCGACGTCACCAGCCCGGCCGCCTCCTTCGAGCGGATGTCCAGCTCATGAAAGCTCGCCGCCGCGGGGATATTCTCGCGCTTGCCGGTGACGAGGTTGTCCACGATGTGAACGGTCCAGCCCTCGGCGAGGAAACGCTCGGCGACGTGCGAGCCGATGAAGCCCGCACCGCCGGTGATGAGTGCTGTCGGCATTAGTGCTCGGTTGGGGTGGGTGGTGCTTCGTCGGAAGTGCCGCGGCCCGGCGGCGTGCCGGCATCGGAGGCGAGCGTGTCCGCCGGCGCATCGCCCGGGGCACGATCGTCCAGTGCGAACAGGTAGCGCGCGACATCCACTACGCCAAGCCCTCGACCATTTGCCGCCGCCGCGCGCAGGCGCACGCTCGGTTCATGGAGGAACTTGTTCATCAACGCGTGCGAGAGATGCTCCACCGCGTCGCGCTGCGCGGGGGTGAGGTCGGGCAGGCGGCGAAGCGCCGCCGCGAGCTCGCGCTCGCGCAACCGGTCCATCTCCTGCCGGAACTGCGTGAGCACCGGCACCGCGGCGAGTCCGGCGACCCACTGCCAGAACTTCTCCACTTCCTCGGTGATCACCGACTCGGCGGCGGGCAGCTCCAGCCGACGACGCTCCACGCTGGCGTTCACCATCGCGCGCAGGTCGTCGAGGTCGTAGAGGAACACATTCGCGAGCTCGCCCACCGCGGGCTCGACATCGCGCGGCAGCGCGATGTCGAGGATGCACAACGGCCGATCGCCGCGGCGGCTCACCGCGTCACGCAGGCGCTCCGCGGTGACCACGGGCCGCGGCGCCGCAGTCGAGCAGAGGAGCAGGTCCACGTCGGCGAGCGCATTCCACGCCGCGTCGTAGTGCACGGCCGTGGCCCCGTAGCGGGCAGCCAGCACCTCGGCGCGCTCGTAGGTGCGGTTCGCCACCACGGCGGCACGCACGCCCTCGTGCTGCAGCGACGCCAGCGCGAGCTCGGCCATCTCTCCCGCCCCGAGCACCATCGCGCGTCGCCCGCTGAGCGATCCGAAGATCTTCTTCGCGAGCTGCACCGCCGCCGAGCTCACGCTCATCGCCCCGTGCCCGAGTGCCGTCTCGCTGCGCACACGACCGCCAACGAGCAGCGCACTCTGGAACAGCCGGTTGAGCACCGCCCCCGACGTCGGCCGGCTCGTCTCCCAGGCGTCGCGAACCTGACCGTGAATCTGCGCTTCGCCCAGCACCATCGAGTCCATGCCCGCCGCGACACGAAAGAGATGCGCTGCCGCGTCGCGATCGCGACGAACATAGCCGTAGCCGCTCGCTTCCTCCCCGAGCCGTTCGGAGAGCAGCGTCCAGCCGGCGGTGGCGCACTGCTCGCCGCTCTCGACGAGGTACAGCTCCGTGCGATTGCAGGTGGAGAGCAGCACGCCCTCCGTGGCGCCGGCCGTTTCGCGCAGGCGCTCGAGCGCCGGCAGCACCTCGTGCGGGCGGAATGCGAGCCGCTCGCGTACGTCCAGCGGCGCACCGTGATGGCTCACGCCGAGCACGATCACCGCCACGAGGTCACCTGCTCGTCGAGGGTGTTCTCCTCCACACGGCGACAGAACTCGCCATCGACCACCCCGCGCGCCAGGCTCTGCCACTGCGCGCCCTCGCCGCGGCCCAGCCAGCTGCGCCGCACCTTGGTCAGCCGTTCCAGCGCGCGCGCATAGCGGCCATCGAAGCGCTGCGCGATCGCATCTCGGATACGCGCGGCTGCGCCAGGCACGCCCCCGGCGCTCACGCCGACGACCAGCGACCCGCTGCGATGCACCGCCATCATCGTGAACGTCCCCTCGTCCGGCTCATCGGCGACGTTCACCTGCCGGTACGCGGCTCGCGCATCGGCGGCGACCTTCGCATTGACGGCGCGGTCGTCGGTCGCGGCGATCACGAGCTGCGCGTCGCCCAGGTCCGACGGCTGATAGCCGCGCGCCAGCCACTCCACCTCGCCAGCGTCGGCCAGCGAGCGGATCTCATCCGTTGCGTCGAGGGCGACGATCCGCACCCGCGCGCCAACCTGGAGGAACGCGGCGAGCTTGCGAGCCGCGACCGGGCCTCCGCCCACGATGAGCACGCGCAGGGCCGCGCCGTCGACGAGGATCGGGACGCCGCTCACAGGAATCTCCCGCCGGCGTTCGTCTCCGCCACGCGGAAGGCGACATACAGCACGATGACCGCGGCGAAGGACAGGCTCGAGTAGAGCGCCGCGCGCCGCGCCTGCCAGCCGCCGATCACGCGACCGAGCGCGACACCAGACACCGCGATCCACGCCACCATCGCCCAGATCAGCTTGAGCGTGCTGATCTCGCGATAGGCCACGGAGTACGTGACAGCGAGCACGACCCCGAGCGTGAGCCCGAGCCAGCCGGCGACCGCGGCGACGTGATTGACGCGGTCGAGCGTCTCGAGCGGTGGGAAGAATCGGAAGATCGGGCCGAAACGCCGCGACTTGAGCTCCCGCCGCTCCACGAGGTACATGCAGCCGGCCGCCGCCGCCGTTCCGAAGGCGGCGATCCCGAGGAAGCTCAGCGCGATGTGCGCGAACAGCCAGGTGCCACGGGCACCGGACGGGTCCACGCCGGGCGTGAGCCCGATGAGGTTGGCGCAGGTGGTGGGAATGGCGGCGAGCGGTGCTGCCACCAGGGTGAGGCTCACATCCCGCGCGGCGACCTCGACGATCAGCAGCGTCGCGGCGAGCACGAGCCCGGCGAAGGAAAGCGACGGCCCCAGCCCCGTCAGGGGCAACTGGCCCACGCGCTCCACGTACGCCAGCAGGCCGGCGGCGTGGGCCAGCACGCCGACGGCGAGCACGGCCGCCACGCTGCGCACCGGTGCTCCCACCGGACGCGCAAACGGCGTCGCGGCGAGAGCCGCGGCGCCGATGTAGCACGTGATGGCGACGAAGTGGGCGATCGCGGTCATGTCGACCGCCTAATCTAATGCGCGGACACGCCTTACGGCATTCCGGCCCCTGTGTCCGCCGTCACGAGTCAGGGCATGCGTGCCGTCACGCGAACGCTCTCGCCGGTGCGGATCGCCGGCTGCTGCTGCGAGGTGATCCTCGCCGTCGCGCCGTAGGGCGTCACACGCACCACCTGCCCCGTAGCGATGGCGACCTCGGGGATCGCCGGCCCGATGTCCGTCTTCGATTCCGTTCGCGGCCGATACACCTCGACCTCGTCGCCAACCTTCATCCCGTCCGTCGACGACATGTCGAACAGCACGTAGTAGTTGAGCGACGGGAGCACCGACTCGCGCACGATGCTCCGGATCTTCGCGCTGCGGCTGGACGAGACGGGCACCGGCGCCTCCGTCGCGCCCGAACCCGTGGTGTCGAGCGGCACGACGTGCTGCTCGGAGTTGAGCTGGCCGTACAGTTCGCGCACCTCGACGACCGCGGCGTCGCCGTCGCGGGGAGACCGCACGACGCGGAGGATGGCCGTCGGGATCACTACCGTACCGACATCCTCCACGTAATCGCCTTCACGATACGCGATGAACCGGTCGCCTTCGCGGGCCGCACTGCCCTTCGGCGGCGACATCAGCACGCGGTCATAGAGCTGGAAGTTCGACGTCGCATTCGGCTTGTCGATGCCGGGGATGTCCGCGCCGACGAGCAGCGTGCCGGCATCCCTGGGACCCATCCCCTGCGCGAAGTACGGCGCGCGTGTGAAATCACCCGGATTCACCCGCGGCGGCGGCCCTTCGGACGCCAGCATCGACCCGCGCGGACGCGGGAGGGTGCGAGGGGTGAATACCGTCGGCCCCGTCGTGCGACGCGGGGCCTCGACGACGTCGGGCGCCGGCCCCGGATTCACCGCGACCGTAGGGGCGTTCGCATCGCGACGCGCGCGTGCAGGCAGACGCAGGACCTCGCCGGGATAGATCCAGTGCGGATCCTCGATCTGATCGGTGTTCAGCCGGTAGATCTCCGGCCACAGGTACGCATCGCCAAGGTAGGTGTTGGCGAGATCCCACAGCGTATCGCCCTTCTTCACGGTATGCGTCGCGGAGTCGGCAGTGACCTCCTGCGCCCGCAGGGCGGAGACCGAAACGACGGTGAAAATGGCGGCGGCGCTGACCGACCAGCCGAGACGGGAAATCTTCACACGCTCGAGGGCTGCTGCGCCGAAAGCGGCGCATGGGAAAACGGCGGAAGCCGCCAGGGGCGGCGGAACCTGCCAGTAGGACGACTGACCGTCGGATGAGAAACCGGCGGTCGGGCATGGTGCCCGACCGCCGGTCGAAAGGTCCTGCGCTCGTGAGCAGTCGGCTGATTACCGCCCGATCCAGAAATTCGCCTTCACCTGGAAGATGTTCGTCGGCCGGTCACGGAACAGGGCCGTCCGATCGCGGGCAAAGTCGAACGTGCCCGCGTACTCCGCACCCGAGCGATTCTGCGTCCACACGAAGTACACCGTCGAGCCCGGGCGATACTCCCAGCGCAGCACCGCGTTCCCGATCAGCGAGCGATACGCGAAGTCCGGGTTGTCGAAGCTGAACGGCGCCGCCGGGCCCGTGCCGTCCGGGTCCACCAGGTACGTGCCCGGTGCGCCGGCCACCCCCGGCGTGTACGAGATGGCGCCGACGTCCTTTCCGTACACCACCTTGTCCAGCGTCCGCGGCCGCGCGAACTCGCGGAAGGAGCTGTAGTCCCCGGTCGAGAAGTACGGCTGCGCATAGAGCTGCAGCGTGAGGTTCGGGGTGAACGTCCAGTTCACGCGCGTGTCGAGGGACCATGTGCGCGACTTGAGGTATGCGAACACGTAGCGCGTACCATAGAAGCTCGTCGCCGTAGGATCGATGTGCGGCGTCACGTACTGCGCGGCATTCTCGTCCCAGTTGAAGGTGGGCGTGAGGCTCACGAACACGTTCGACGCCGGCTTCAGCGCCACACCGGGCGCGATCGAGATCGCGCGCGTGCTGTCCCCGATCCCCCAGCTCGGCTCCACGGAGAAGTCGAACACGGCGCGGCTGCGCGCATCGGTCGAAATTTCGAACGACGCCGCCTGGACGCCGTTGTGCCGGACCACCGGCCCGCCGCGCGTCAGGCGATCGTCGGCGACGTCCGGCCGATAGATGTACATCGTCCGCAGGTTCCAGTAGTTCGGCAACTCCACGGCATAGAAGGCCTGCGCCTGCAGGTCCGTGCGGTCGCCGTCGTAGTTGAACTGCTGCTGCCCGCCAGCAATCCACACCTGGTTGCGATACCAGCTGGTCGGTGTCGTGTACTGCTGGCCGACGTTGAAGTTCATCCACTTGTAGTCCGCCCGGCTCTGGTAGGAGAGGTCGTTCGTCTCGAAGCCCGGGCTGCGCCAGTTCTGCGCCGTCTCCCACATCCACTTGCCAGTCTGCTTCGACAGGCGTGAGTAGAAGCCATAGCCGCGCAACAACGTAGCGGACGGATCGTACTTCGCGCCGAAGAGGCCATCCGTGGTCACTCGGCGGTCGGGACGGTCGAAGTAGTGCGCGCTCGACTGCTGGGTCAGGTCGATGGCCGATGCCGACCCGCCGACATTCGACAGCGCGAGCGAGCCCATCCAGCGGTAGGTGCGGCGGCTCCAGTTGTGGCTGAAGTCGAATCCGACGGCCTCGGCGTGGCTGCGAAGCCGATCGGACATGACGGAGTCGTTCATCTGCCGCACCGTGGAGGTGAACATGCCACCGACCGTGGTCGCGCCTTCGCGCAACTCCTTCTTGAGCCGCCCGACGAAGTAGTTCGACAGCGGCTCGACCTGCTGCTCGACCTCCGGTCCACCGCCCTCCGGGAGATAGTGGGCCATCTCGCGCCCGGTCAGCGCGTCAAGCATGCCCACGGAGACGCCACCACCCGTGCGCCCGGTGATCTTGGCCGCGCCGAGGATCGACGTCGTCCCTGGCGTGTCGTCGAACGCCGAGCGCCTGTCCACCCAGTCGTTGAGCTGGGGCACGCGGCCGATCCGCCGCGAGTAGAAAAGGTCGAGGCTGGAGAAGTTGCTGCAGAACATGCAGCTCGCGCCGCCGAAGTCGAAGGCGTTGCTTCCCGCCACGAAGAAGGGCCGTTTCTCGTCGTAGTACGTCTCGTAGGCCGAGAGATTGATCGTCGCCGGATCCACCTCCACCTGGCCGAAGTCCGGGTTCACCGTGGCGTCCAGCGTCAGGTTCGACGTCAGCAGGTACTTGAGATCCACCCCGCCCTGCAGCTTGTTCTGGGTCGAGTTGTGGTATGGATCGCTGGACGGCGCGAACTTGAACTGCTCCCCGGTCAGCACGTACGGCAGGAGCTCGAACTGACGCGGCCGGCTGCCGATGCGCAGGCCCGCCAGGTGGCCGTAGAACGCCGGCCCACCCGCCTCGTTCGCGCGCCAGAAGGCCCACATGTCCTTCTCGTTGTTGCGGTCCGAATAGCGCCAGATCTGCATGCCCCACGTCTGCGCCGTGTCTCGGGAAAACCGGAGCTGGGAGTACGGGATGCGCATCTCGGCCGTCCAGCCGAGCGAGTCGACGTGCGCCGCCGATTGCCAGATGGGGTCCCAGGACGGGTCGCCGTTGAACTGGTCGCCTCGCGCTCCTGCCGGATTGATCTCGAACCACGCGTTGTCGATGTGGTTGTGATACGGATCCAGCATGACGATGATCTTGTCCGTCGTCAGCGAGTTGAACGATCCGTTGTTGCCGTTCGCGTCGAGCAGTTGGTCGCGCCGGGCCAGCGGTGCACGAATCCCCGCCGCGCCGAGGGAGTCGTCGACCCGCGCGCCGATGTACAGCGCATCCGCATCGTAGAGGATGCGGATCTCCGTCCGCTGCGTGGGCGCCTGCCCTTCGTGCGGCTCCGCCTGGGTGAAGTTGCTGATCGGCGTGGCGGCCGCCCAGGCCGCTTCATCGAGCTTCCCGTCGATGGTGACCGGGCCCGTGCGCGGCGCCGCCTGCGCCACCGGCGGCGTGCGGGGGTGGATGGACTTCGAGCTCTCCTGGGCGGCGAGGCTCGGGCCAGCAAACGTGCACGCCAGCGCGAGCGCGGCGGTTCGGCGAAGTGTGAGCATCCGATGCGTCATGGCGGTGTGAAGGTCAGGTAACCGCGAGATGACGGATTGGACGGACGCTTCGCACGAATGGTTTCAATCGCTTCGCCGCCGATCGCATGGATGGACCAAACGATGAAGGCGAGAGCGTGCTGCTCTCGCCTTCATCGTTGTCCACATCCGGCTGCGCGTCAGAACGGCAGGTCGTCGTCCTCGTCCGCCAGCGCGCCCGGAAAATCCTCGAAGTCGTCCGAGCCGGCCTTCGCCTTTGCCGTGGCTCCCGCGCGCGAGCGCGACGCCCCGTTCGACTCCGCGTCGTAATCGCCACCGCCCGAGCCGCGGGCGCCGCCGAGCATGATCAGCTCGCGCACGTTGATCTCGGTGGAGTAGCGCGTCTGGTTGTCCTTGTCCTGCCACTGGCGATACTCGATCCGCCCTTCGACGTAGAGCTTGTCGCCCTTCTTCACGTACTTCTCGACGATGTCGGCGAGCTGCGAGTTCTTGGTGTTCCAGACCACGCAGCGATGCCACTCCGTCTTCTCCTGCTTGTTGCCGCTCGCGTCGTTCCACGACCGACTCGTTGCCAGCGAGAACGTCGCGACCCGGTTGCCACCGGTCGTCGAGCGCACCTCGGGGTCGCTCCCGAGGTTCCCAATCAGCGTCACCTTATTCAAGCTCCGGCTCATACCCTCCTCCTGGGCGAGATGTGTGTACCTCGCCGCACACGCTAAAGATTAAGTCCAAGACGACGCTACCAGATCCTTGCACACGTCCGTAAAACACCAGCGAACAGCCACTTGCACCTGCAACCTCACGTGACACTTCACTTCACATCGGACCGATTTCACGCTTGAGCACCAGCGCGTCCTCGACCGGATGTCTATAGTACGCTCGCCGTCGGCCGACGGCCTCGAATCCGTGGCCACGATACAGGCCGATCGCGCCGACATTCGACTCCCGCACTTCCAGATAGAGCGCGCGCACCCCGCACCGCGCCATCTCCTCCTCCACTCGCGAGAGCAGCAGCCTGCCCACTCCCGCCCGTCTCGCCGCCGGATCGACGGCGATATCGGCGATCTCCCCCTCGTCGCCCATGACGAGCGCAACAACATACCCCACCAACCGGGATCCGGCACCCCCGCCCTGCTCCGCCACCAGGAACTGGATGTGCGCGAGTCCCAGCGCCGTCTCCAGCGCGTCGAACGTCCACGGGTCGGCGAACGACGCCTGCTCGATCTCCGCAATCCGATCGAGGTCCGCGGGACTCGCTGGGCGCACCACCAGTGCTCCGGCCACGAGCGTCGTCACGCGCTGGCGAGCGGCCGGCCGTGTGCCGCCTCCCACTTCACCTGCGCTTCCGCCAGGCGACCGTATGCCGGTTCCCATGCCGCCAGATCGGCAGCGGGGGTGGCGTCAATCAGCTTTGTGAGGCGAGCGGCGGCCCGGGCGTGCGGAGCCGCTCCCGCACCTGGCGAGCCGCCTGCGACCACCAGCTCCGCGCCCACCCGTGCCGCGAACTCCGACAGCTCGGGCGTGGGCACGAGCGAGAATGTGGCGTCGGCTCGGATCTCCCCCGTGTCGTTCACCTCCACCAGCGAGACGTAGTGCTCGCCCCGTAACGCGTCGATCGCGCCAAGGTAGCGGCCCGCTCGAAGCTCGGTGCGCGAGGCCACGAGCAGGGCCAGCGAGGACACCGGCACGAGTGGAACGCCCCCCGCCAGTGCGAGCCCCTTGGCGATCCCGCCCGCAATGCGCAGGCTGGTGAAGCTGCCCGGCCCGGCGCCACAGACAACGCGGTCGACCTGCCCGAGCGGAATGGATGCCTCTGCCAGCACCTCGGCCACGGCCGGCATCAGCGCCTCGTGTTCGCGACCGCGCATCGCCACCGACCGCTCGGCGAGCACGCGACCCTCGCTGACGAGCGCGACGCTCCCCGCGTAGGTGGCTGCCTCGAGCACCAGCGTGATCACGAGCGCCACCCCGCGTAGAGCAGCCGGCGCCCCGGGTCGTCCGGCAGGTGTTGCAGCGACAGCGTCACGTGGCGGCGGGGGAGTCGACCGTCGGCGCGCTCCGGCCATTCGACCAGCACCAGCGCGTGCGCCGACACCAGCTCGTCCCACCCGATGTCGTCCAGCTGGTCAGCTCGATCGAGGCGGTAGAGATCCAGGTGATGCACCGGTGAGCGCGGCGCGGCGTACTCGTGCACGAGCGCGAAGGTGGGGCTGGTCACCTCCTCCGTGACGCCGTAGCCGGCGCAGATCGCCTGCACGAGCGTCGTCTTCCCCGCGCCCAGCTCGCCCGTGATCGTGATGACGAGTGGCGCGTGCGCCGAACGCCCGAATCGGCGCCCCCAGTCGCGAAGCTCGGCTTCGGTCATGGCGAGGGCACCGTGATCGGCGAGCGGGGGAACGAGCGGCGGATGCGTCGGGGCGCTTTCGCCCGCGGAATCGGCCATCAGCGGGCCCGCGCCCTGGCGTCGGCGGCCACCCGACCCCTGGTGGTATCGCCCGCCATCCGCGCCTTCACCTCGAACAGCTGGTCACGCAGGCGCGCCGCCGCCTCGAAATCGAGTGCGGTCGCCGCCTCACGCATCTGTGCCTCGAGCATCTTGATCAGCTCCTCCGGATCGGCCAGCTGATACTCCTGCGCCTCGGCCTCGGCTACCTTCTTCGCCCGCTTCGTCGGCCGCTCGTCCTCGCGCTCTGTCCTCGCGTCAGCGACACGCGTGATGAAGCGCACCTGGTCGATGCTCTTCGACACCGACTGCGGCACGATGCCGTGCTCCTCGTTGTACGCCTGCTGGATGGCGCGGCGGCGGCTCGTCTCGTCCATGCAGCGCTGCATCGAGCCGGTGATCCGGTCGGCGTAGAAGATCGCCTTGCCGTTCACGTGGCGCGCCGCGCGTCCCACCGTCTGGATGAGCGAGCGGTCCGAACGGAGGAAGCCCTCCTGGTCCGCGTCGAGAATGGCGACGAGCGACACCTCGGGCATGTCGAGCCCCTCGCGCAGCAGGTTGATGCCGACGAGCACGTCGAACTCGCCGAGCCGAAGCCCGCGCACGATCTCCATCCGCTCGATGGCGTCGATGTCGGAGTGCATGTAGCGCACACGGACGCCCACCTGCTGCAGGTAGTCGGTGAGGTCCTCCGACATGCGCTTGGTGAGCGTCGTGACGAGGACGCGCTCCCCGACCTTCACGCGCTCGCGGATCTCGCCAAGGAGGTCGTCCACCTGCCCGCGCACCGGTCGCACCTCGATCACCGGATCGATCAGCCCCGTCGGCCGGATGATCTGCTCGACGACGACGCCTTCCGAGAGGCGCAGCTCCAGCTCGCCCGGCGTCGCCGACACGAAGATCGCGCGTGGCGTGAGCGACAGGAACTCGTCGAACATCAGCGGGCGGTTGTCCAGCGCACTGGGAAGACGGAAGCCGTAGTCGACCAAGGTGAGCTTTCTCGCGCGATCGCCATTGAACATGCCGCCGATCTGCGGCAGGGTGACGTGCGACTCGTCGACGACGACCAGGAAGTCCTCGGGGAAATAGTCGAACAGGCACGCCGGCCGCTCACCGGCCTG
Source organism: Gemmatimonadaceae bacterium (assembly GCA_036377775.1). Classification (GTDB taxonomy): domain Bacteria; phylum Gemmatimonadota; class Gemmatimonadetes; order Gemmatimonadales; family Gemmatimonadaceae; genus AG11. Next base: position 11,925 of record DASUXT010000059.1, read on the forward strand.
CCGCCCGGACAGGTGCCGAGAGTAGTTCTCGATCCCGGCGCAGGTCCCGATCTCCAGCATCATCTCGATGTCGAAGTTCGTGCGACTCTCCAGTCGCTGCGCCTCGAGCAGCTTCCCCGTCCCGCGCAGCTCGGTGAGGCGGCCATTCAGCTCCTCGCGGATCAGCTTCACCGCGCGCTCGAGAGTCGGCCGCTGGGTGACGAAGTGCTTCGCCGGATAGATCGCCGCGCGCTCGAGCGTGGCGATGGTCTCGCCGGTGAGGACGTTGATCTTGGAGACGCGTTCCACCTCGTCCCCCCACAGCTCGACGCGCACGCCCTGCTCCTCGTAGGCGGGGAAGATCTCCACCGTGTCGCCCCGCACGCGAAAGGTGCCGCGCTCGAAGGCGACGTCGTTCCGGTTGTACTGGATCTTCACCAGCGACCGGAGGAGATCGTCGCGGTTCACCTTGCTCCCGCGCGTGATCGTCACCATCTGCTCGCGATACGACACCGGGTCACCGAGGCCGTAGATGGCGCTCACCGTGGCGACGATGATGACGTCGCTCCGCTCCATCAGCGAGGACGTGGCGCGCAGGCGCAGCCGGTCGATGTCCTCGTTGATCGACGCGTCCTTCTCGATGTACGTGTCCGTGGTCGGGACGTACGCTTCCGGCTGGTAGTAGTCGTAGTACGAGATGAAGTACTCGACCGCGTTGTTCGGGAAGAAGCTCTTGATCTCCCCGTACAGCTGCGCCGCCAGCGTCTTGTTGTGGCTCAGCACGAGCGTCGGCTTTCCGTACTGCGCGATGACGTTGGCGACCGTCATCGTCTTCCCCGAGCCGGTGACGCCGAGCAGCGCCTGGAAGCGGTCGTCGCGCTCGAGCCCCGTCATCAGCTCGGCGATCGCCTTCGGCTGGTCACCGGCGGGCTGGAATGGAGCCTGGAGAGAGAACTCGGCGCGTGGCATGACCGAAAGCTAGCGGATTCGGGCTCTGTTCGGGAGGACAGAAAACAGTTTCTCGGCTCGTCGGCTTTCCCGTTCTCGGCCCACCTCGGTCAGCCCCTGCGTCCGGAGGTCCGCCGTACACCGAGAAACCGAAGAGCCGAGAAACGCATCGCCTCAGCCCTCCGGCGTGATCCGCTCGCGCCGCGCCACCTCGGTGATCCCTTTCACCTTTCGCGCTGCCTTGATGATCTTCTGCAGGTGCGCGAGGTTCTCGACCTCCACGAGCACGGCGCCGGTCGCCTTGCCGTCGGTGGTCTTGAGCTCCATGCTGCGGATGTTGGTGCCGGACTCGCTCACCGCGCTCGCCACGTCGGCGTAGAGGCCGCGGCGGTCGTTCCCCTCCAGGACGAGGCGCACGACGAATCGCTCGCCCTCCGCCTCCTGCCAGTCGATCTCCAGCCGGCGCTCCGGCTCGTGGGCGAGGAAGAGCAGGTTCGGGCAGTCGGCGCGGTGAATGCTCACCCCTCGGCCGCGCGTCACGTAGCCGGTGACGGGATCGCCGGGCACGGGCTGGCAGCACTGGGCGTAGCGGACCATGAGCCCGTCCACTCCCTGGATGCGGACCCCCTTCGTGCCGCGCACGCGGTCCACCAGCCGTTCGACGAAGGTCGGCTTGAGCGGCTCCTTCTCCTCGTACTCCGGGAAGAGGTGCTTGAGCGCCGCGGCGACGTTCACGTCCCCCTGGCCAATCGACGCGTAGAGGTGGGTCGGGCTCCCGAGCGACAGTGCGCGCGCCGCCTCGAGGAGGGCCGCTTCATCCGGCTTCGCGAGCCGACGGCGCTTCAGCTCGCGATCCAGGATGTCCTGGCCGAGCTTCACCGACGACGAGTGCTCCTCGTGTCGCAGCCACTGGCGGATCTTGTGACGCGCGCGGCCCGTCCGCACGTGCGCCAGCCAGTCGCGGCTCGGCCGCGCCGCCGGTGAGGTGATGATCTCCACCTGCTCCGAGTTGCGCAGCGGCCGCGAGAGCGGCGCGATGCGCCCGTTGATCTTGGCGCCGCTGCAGCGGAGTCCCACCTCGGAGTGCACGGCGAACGCGAAGTCGATCGGCGTCGCCCCCTTCGGGAGCTGGATGACGTCGCCGTTCGGCGTGAAGACGAAGATCTCGTCCTGATAGAGGTCGAGCTTCAGGAACTCGAGGAACTCGTCCGGCGTCTTGGCATCGAGCTGCAGCTCGAGGATCTGCCGGAACCAGGCGAGGTGCTTGTCCAGCTCGTCGGCGCTCTTCGCGTCTTCCTTGTAGAGCCAGTGCGCGGCGATGCCGAAATCCGCCGTGCGGTGCATCGCCCGCGTACGGATCTGGATCTCGTAGAGCTGCCGCCCGGGACCGAACACCGTGGTGTGCAGCGACTGGTAGCCGTTGGACTTCGGCTGGGCGATGTAGTCCTTGATGCGCTCCTGCACCGGCGTGTAGCCGTCGTGGATCACGCCGAGCGCGTGATAGCAGTCGGGCACCGTGTCCACGAGCACGCGGATGGCGAGGAGGTCGTAGATCTCCTCGTATGGCTTCTCGCGCTGCTTCATCTTCTTGAAGATGGACCACAGGTGCTTCGGCCGCCCGGTGACCTCGACGTTCCTGATGCCGGACTTGGCCAGCTCGCGTTCCAGCGGCTCCCGCAGCGAGGCGATCAGCTTCTCGCGCTCCCCGCGCTTCTGCGCCACCTTCCGCGCCAGCGCCTTGTAATCGTCGGTCTCCAGGTGCTTGAACGCGAGGTCCTCGAGCTCCCACCGCATCTTCGCCATGCCGAAGCGATGCGCGAGCGGCGCGTAGAGGTCCCGCGTTTCCCGCGCGATGCGCCGCTGCTTCTCCTCGGGGAGGAAGCCGAGCGTGCGCATGTTGTGCAGCCGGTCGGCGAGCTTGACGATGATGACGCGGGCGTCCTTCGCGATGGAGAGCAGCAGCTTGCGATAGCTCTCCACCTGACGTTCCTGCTTGGAACCGCTCGACGGCAGCTTCGCGATCTTCGTCAGGCCGTCCACGATCGCCGCCGTCTCGGCGCCGAACTCGCGCTCGATGTCGGCGATCGTGATCTTCGTGTCCTCGACGACGTCGTGGATCAGGCCGGCGACGACGGTCGTCGTGTCGAGCTGGAGCTCGGCGAGGATCTTGGCCACCTCGACGGCGTGCGTGATGTAGGGCTCACCGGAGTTCCGCTTCTGGCCCCGGTGCGCCTCCTCGCTGAAGCGATATGCGCGCGCGAGCAGCTCCTCATCGAGCCGGTTGTTCTCCGACTCGCCGAGGTTCCATCCCGGAATGATCTCGCGCAGCGTCCCGCCCGTGGCCGTCACAACAGTCCTGCCTCCGCAAAGCTCGTGTAGCGTCCGCGGCCGATGATCAGGTGGTCGTGGACGGGGATGTCCAGCAGCTTGCCCGCCGCGACGAGCTGCTCCGTGACGAGCCGGTCGTCGGCGGATGGAGTCGGGTCGCCGCTCGGGTGGTTGTGCACGAGGATCACCGCCGCCGCCCGTTCGGCGATCGCCTCGCGGAAGACCTCACGCGGATGCACGAGCGACGACGTGAGGATCCCGCGCGTGACGGTGATGTCGCGCTCCAGCCGATGCTGTGCATCGAGCACGGCGACGTGGAACTCCTCCACCGGCAGGTCTTCCAGGCGCGGCGCATACAGTCGCGCCACGTCGCGCGGGCTGCGGACCGGCGCGCCATCCTCACGCGCTTCCGCCGCCAGCCGGCGACCCAGCTCCAACGCTGCATGCACCGTGACCGCCCGTGCCATTCCTACCCCATTGGTGGCCGTGAGTGCGGCCACTGGCTGCATCGCCATCCTCCGCAACGAACCCCCGGACCCAGCAAGAAGTGCCTGTCCCACGTGCAACGCCGACCCGCCACTCCCTCCCGCACCGATCAGCAGCGCAAGAAGCTCGGCCGAGCTCAGCGCCGACGCCCCGAGCGCGACCAGCCGCTCCCGCGGCCGCTCCGAGCGGGGCAACTCCCTGATAGATAGTGCGGCGGGTAGTGGCTGGCTAGACAGCGGGATTGCCATGGAGCGCCTCCGGAAACGGGAAAAGCCCGCCGCGCAATGCGGCGGGCTCCCCATGTGTAGGCGCGGTGCGAGCACCAGCATCACCAAATCCCCGCAACCCTCAACGCGGGGCTGTCCCACCGTACGTGGTACCTCGTACGGGGTACCACGTACCCGCCGTTGCCGTCAGACAGCGACCCCGTGGCACTTCTTGAACTTCTTCCCCGATCCGCACGGACACGGGTCGTTACGCCCCACGTTCGACCAGTCCACGGGGCCGCCCGGCCCGGTGGAAGCGGCCTGGATGTCGTTCATGCTGCGCGCGCGACCGGCGCCCACGATCACCGGATCCCGCTTCATCGCCGCTCGATCCTCCGACGGCGTCTCGGCGGGTCCCACGTCCGCCACCTCGTTGACGCCCGCGGCCACCGGCTCCTCGCTCACCTCCTCCAGCACGCCCAGCGCATTGAAGCGTCGCGTCGGCGCTGCGGGGACGGGGATCGGCTCCGGTGCCGGCGCCGGCTCCTCGACCACCAGTTGCACCTTGAGGAAGCGATCGGTGAACGTTTCCGCGACGTCGTTCATGAGGTCCACGAACATCGTGTACGCCTCCTGCTTGTACTCGATGAGCGGGTCCTTCTGGCCCCACGACCGGTAGTGGATGGAGTTGCGGAGCTGGTCCAGATCATAGAGGTGATCCTTCCACTTCTCGTCCAGCACGTTGAGCATCACGTAGCGGAGCAGCCGGTCGCCGTACCCGCCCTGCTCGTCGCGCACGAGGTCGAGCTGCTCGAACTTGGCGGCGAAGGCCTTCCGCGCCGCCTCCATCGCGAGCTCCTGCGCCGCCGCCTCTTCCGTCGGACGCGTCGCTTCCGTGTCGAACTCCGGCACCCCGACCAGGTAGTGCATCAGCAGCTCCTGCTTCAGGAGCTCGAAGTCCCACTCCTCCGCCGTCTCGTACTCGGCGAGCAGGTTCTCCACGCGGCGGGAGACGGCCTTCTCGACCATCTTCAGCGCCTCACCCTTGAGCTCCTCGCCGCCCTCGAGCGCGAAGGCGCGCAGCGAGTAGATCACCTCGCGCTGCTGGTTCATCACGTCGTCGTACTCCAGCAGCCGCTTGCGGCTCTGGAAGTTCTGCAGCTCGACGCGCTTCTGCGCCTGCTCGATGGACCGGGTGATCAGCGGGTGGGTGAGCACCTCGCCCTCCTGCGCGCCCATGCGGTCCATCAGCTTGGCGATCCGGTCGCTGCCGAAGATGCGCATGAGGTCGTCTTCGAGCGACAGGAAGAACTGGCTGGCGCCCGGGTCGCCCTGACGTCCCGAGCGGCCGCGCAGCTGCCGATCGATGCGCCGCGACTCGTGCCGCTCCGAGCCGATGATGTGCAGGCCGCCGATCTCCGACACGTCGACGTCCTTCCCGTCCGGGTCCTTCACCACCGACGGCTTCGACTCCGTGACGCCCTCGCCCAACTTGATGTCCGTACCGCGGCCGGCCATGTTGGTCGCGATCGTGATCGCGCCCGGCTGGCCGGCGTTGGCCACGATTTCGGCCTCGCGCTGGTGGTACTTCGCGTTCAGCACGTTGTGGGTGAGGCCAGCGCGCTGCATCAGCTTCGACAGCGTCTCCGACGCGTCCACGCTCGTCGTGCCGATGAGCACGGGGAAGCCGAGCTCGTGCAGACGGCGCGTCTCGTCCACGATCGCGTTGTACTTCTCGCGCCGCGTCTTGTACACGAGGTCGTTGCGGTCCTCTCGGATCACCGGCTTGTTCGTCGGGATGACCGCGACCTCGAGCTTGTAGATCTGGTAGAACTCCGTCTCTTCCGTCTCGGCCGTGCCGGTCATGCCGGCCAGCTTCTCGTACATGCGGAAGTAGTTCTGGATCGTGATGGTGGCCATCGTCTGCGTCTCGCCCTTCACGCGGACCCCTTCCTTGGCCTCCACCGCCTGGTGCAGTCCTTCGCTCCAGCGACGGCCGGGCATCGTGCGCCCGGTGAACTCGTCGACGATCAGCACCTCGCCGTCCTGCACGACGTAGTTCACGTCCTTCTCGTACAGCGCGTGCGCGCGGAGCAGCTGGTGCACGATGTTCAGCCGCTCGCTCTTCGACGCGTACTCGATCTCCAGCTCGCGGCGCGCGGCGATCTTCTGGTCGGCGCTGAGCTCGGGATCATGGTCGATGCGGTGCACCGCCTCGCTGATGTCGGGCAGCACGAACGCCTCGTGATCGTCCGGCGACATGTAGTCCACGCCGCGATCGGTGAGGTGGACCGAGTGCCCCTTCTCGTCGAGGACGAACAGCAGGTCCTCCTCGACCTCGCGGAACTGCTGCTTGCTCGCCGGGAGCTTCTTGTCCGCGATGTGGTCCAGCTCCATCCGCTGCACGAGCTGCTTGTTGCCCGGCTCGTTGAGCAGCTTCATGAATCGACGGTTCTTCGGGTGGCCGAGCTGGGCCTGGTAGAGCTTGATCGCCGCCGCCTGGGTGTTCCCGGCCGCGAGCTCGCGCTCCGCGTCGGCGACGAGGACGTTGACGATCTCCGTCTGCTTGCGCGCAAGGCGCGCCACCGACGCGTTGTGCTCGAAGTACTGCGCATCTCCCTCGTTGCCGACCGGGCCCGAGATGATGAGCGGCGTCCGGGCCTCGTCGATGAGCACGGAGTCCACCTCGTCCACCATCGCGAACACGTGGCTGCGCTGCACGCGCTGCTCGAGCGAGACCACCATGTTGTCGCGCAGGTAGTCGAAGCCGAACTCGTTGTTCGTGCCGTAGGTGATGTCCGCCAGGTACGCCGCGCGTCGTTCGGGCGTGCCAGCCTCGGTATCGTCGAGGCAGCCGACCGTGAGGCCGAGGTAGTTGTACAGGTGCCCCATCCACTGCGAGTCGCGGCGGGCGAGGTACGAGTTCACCGTCACCAGGTGCGCGCCCTTGCCCGGCAGCGCATTCAGGTACAGCGGGAGGGTCGCGACGAGGGTCTTGCCTTCGCCCGTCGCCATTTCGGCGATCTTCCCGAGGTGGAGCTGGATGCCGCCCATGAGCTGCACGTCGTACGGCACCATGTTCCACTCGAGCTCGCGCCCCGTCACGTTCACCTTCGTGCCGACGAGCCGGCGGCTCGCCTCGCGCACCGTGGCGAAGGCCTCGGGGAGGATCTCGTCGAGCGTGTCCGCCGTCACCCGGCGGATCTCGCCTTCCACGCCGCCGGTGCCGTCCACGCCGGAGAGCTCGTTGTCGAGCTTCTCGCGCTCGGTCGCGTCGGTCGCCGCACGCTTCCCCTCGCGCAGCTCGGCCGCTCGCGCCTCGAGCGCGCCGGTGCGTTCGCGGATGATGTCGCGGAACTTCGTCGTCTGCGCGCGCAGCTCGTCCTCGGACACGCTGGCCAGGCGCTCCTCGTGCTCGTGGATGGCGCGGATGATCGGCTGGAGCCGCTTGCGCTCGCGATCGTGCCGCGTCCCGAGGATGCTGGTGATTACGTTCTTGATCATGCTGTCCCCTTACCGATAGAGCCGGTGCTCGGCGATGTAGTCCGCCACCGCGTCCGGCACGAATCCTCGAATGGTGCGTCCGGCAGCGACCCGGGCGCGCAGCTCGGTGGACGAGATGTCCACCCGCCGCGTCTGCAGAACCTGCACGCCAGCCTGAGTCTGCACGGCCGGCACTGACTCACCACTTCGCGCCATCACGGCCACCCGCGCCAGGCGGCGGATCCGTTCGGGCTCCCGCCAGCTGTCGAACAGCGTGAACGCGTCCGCTCCCAGCAGCAGCACCAGCTCGGCATCCGGCTGAGCAGCCGAGATCGCTGCCAGCGTGTCGACCGTGAAAGATACACCGGCCCGTTCGATTTCCGTCGCGTCGGCGGTGAAGCCGGGAATGCTGGCGACGAGCCGTTCGGTCATCGCGAGGCGATCCGTCGGCGAGGCGGTCGCGCGCCCCACCTTGAACGGCTGCACCGCCGCGGGAACGAACTTCACCGCGTCGAGGCCAAGCGCCTCCGCGGCGTCAATGACGGGGAGCAGGTGACCGAGATGCGGCGGATCGAAGCTCCCGCCGAAGATCCCGAGGCGCACGCCTCAGGGGGTCGGCGGGGAGGCCGGGACGGGCGATGAGGCGGGAGGGCCCGTCGAGGAAGGCGGGGCGGACTCGGGCGTCGCGACGGTCGCGGACGGCGTGGCAACGCCCTCGCACGCCTCCTCCACCTGCTTGTCGGCCGGATAGTTCTTGCGCAGCGCCGCACAGGCGTCCTGCGCGTCTTCCTTGTACTTGATCGCCCGGTACGATTCGACGAGGCGGAGCTGCGCGTCCTTCGCCGTCGGCGTCGTCGGATACTTGGCGACGACGTCCTTGAAGTAGATGATGCCCGAATCGTACGCCTTGCGCCGCAGGTAGTACATCCCCGAGAGGTAGTCCTTCTCGGCGAACATCTCCATCAGCGCCGCGAGCTCCTTCTGCGCCGTCGGGACGAGCGGCGAGGTCGGGTACAGGCTGAGCAGCGTGTTGTAGCTCGCCTCGGCGCTGTAGCCGTAGGTCGGGTCGAGCGTCGGCTTGCGCCACAGCTTGCGGTACGAGCGCGCCGCCTCGAGGGCTGCGTCATCGGCGAGCGTGTCGTCGGGGAAGCTCTCGACGAGGCGCGAGAAGCTCGTCGCGGCCAGGACCCACTCATCGCGGTGCTGATGTGCCTGCGCCAGGTACCAGTGCGCGCGCGGGAGGAGCGTGTCGCGCGCCGGCAGGTCCGTGGTCAGCTTCTCGAACGCGGACACGGCGTTGTCCCACCGGCCATGGGAGAACTCCTCCATGGCGGCGCGATACAGCGCCTCATTGGTGGGAAACTTGGTGACCTGGAATTCGGGATGGCAGGCCGCCAGCAGCAGCAACAGGGTGGCGACCAGCGCCCGACGAGAAGAGAGCATATCTGAAAGAGATACCCGCGAGGAGTGCAGCGGTTCGGACGGAATCCGCGAAAGATACACCGGTGCCGGGCGAGATCCCACCGTCGTGGCCGTTTCAGCCCTGGCCGGAGCGGACTGCGCTCGGGCGGGGACGTGGCACGCGGGGCGCCATCAGCTCGGTTCCGACCAGCCCGCGGAAGTACTCGATCGTCCGCGCGAGCCCTTCCCGGACCGGCACCCTGGGCTCCCAGCCGAGCATTCGGCGCGCCCGCGTGATGTCGGGACGTCGCACCTTCGGGTCGTCCACCGGCAGCGGCTCGCGGATGATCGGCGACGACGAGCCCGTGAGCTCGATCACGAGTTCGGCGAGCTGCCGCACGGTGTACTCGTCCGGATTGCCGATGTTCGTGGGCTGCGCGTCGCCATGCATGAACAGACGGTAGATCCCCTCGATCTCGTCGGAGACGTAGCAGAAGCTCCGCGTCTGCGAGCCGTCGCCATAGACCGTGAGCGGCTCGCCGGTGAGTGCCTGCACGATGAAGTTGGACACCACCCGCCCGTCGCGCGGGCGCATGCGGGGACCATAGGTGTTGAAGATGCGGACGATGCGCGTATCCAGGCCGTGATGGGTGTGGTACGCCATCGTGATCGCCTCCGAGAAGCGCTTGGCTTCATCATAGACCGCGCGGGGGCCCACAGGGTTTACGTTGCCCCAGTAGTCCTCCGTCTGGGGGTGCACGAGCGGGTCGCCGTATACCTCGGACGTGGAGGCCATGAAGAAGCGCGCCCCCGTCTGCCGCGCGATCTCCAGCGCGTGGTGCGTCCCCACCGAGCCCACCTGCAGGGTCTCGACCGGCAGCTCGAGATAGTCGATCGGGCTCGCCGGCGAGGCAAAGTGGAGCACGCCGTCGAGCGGCCCCTCGATCATCGTGGGGGTCGAGATGTCGTGGCGCACGAAGGCGAAGCGTGACTCGCCCGCCAGGTGCGCGATGTTGTCCTCGTGCCCCGTCACGAAGTTGTCGAGGCCGACCACCTCGTGACCGTCGGCGAGGAACCGGTCGCAGAGGTTCGAGCCAAGGAACCCGGCCGCGCCGGTGATGAGGACCCTCACGATGCGCCGCCGCGGCCGATGGAGTCGTACGCGAAGCCGAGCGCGCGCATCTTCCGGGCGTCGTAGAGGTTGCGGCCGTCCACCACCACCGGCGTGCGCAACATGCGGTGGATGCGTGCGAAGTCGGGGTGGCGGTACTCGTTCCAGTCCGTCACGACCACCAGCGCGTCGGCCCCATCGATGGCGTCGTACCCGTTCTCGGCGAACTCGACGCGGTCCCCCAGGCGCCGCTTCGCCTCGTGCATCGCGACCGGGTCGTGTGCCACGACGTCGGCGCCCGCGTCGAGCAGCTCGTCGACCAGGACCAGCGCGGGCGCTTCGCGCATGTCATCCGTGTTCGGCTTGAATGCGAGGCCCCAGAGGGCGATGCGTCGTCCCTTCACCGGCCCGGCGAGCGCCGTGAGCTTCTGGAACAGGCGCCGCTTCTGGGCCTCGTTGGCCTCCTCCACCGCGCCAAGCACGCGGAGGGGCACGTCGAATTCGCCCGCCGTGCGCACGAGCGCCTTCACGTCCTTCGGGAAGCACGAGCCGCCATAGCCCGGCCCCGGGAAGAGGAAGGCCGGCCCGATGCGCCCGTCGGATCCGATGCCCTTGCGCACGTTGTCGACGTCGGCGCCGACGCGCTCGCAGAGCATGGCGATCTCGTTCATGAACGAGATGCGTGTCGCGAGCATGGCGTTCGCCGCGTACTTGGTCATCTCCGCCGAGGGGATGTCCATGAAGATGATCGGCTTGCCGGTACGCACGAACGGCGCGTACAGCTCGGCCATCACGCTCCGCGCGTGGTCGGTCTCCACCCCGATCACCACGCGGTCGGGGCGCATGAAATCCTCGATCGCCGCGCCTTCCTTCAGGAACTCGGGATTGCTGCACATGTGGAAGGGGAACTTCGCCGATTCCCCGATCACGGCGGCGACCTTGCTCGCCGTGCCCACCGGCACGGTGGACTTGGTGACGACCACGAGCTCGCGCGTCATGTTCTCGCCGATGACGCGGGCCACGTCGAGCACATGACGAAGGTCGGCAGAGCCATCCTCGTCCGGTGGCGTGCCGACGGCGATGAACACGACGTCCGCCGACGCCACGGCGCCGGCGATGTCGGTGGTGAACGTGAGACGTGCCTGCTTCTGGTTCCGCTCGACGTAGTCGTCGAGGCCCGGTTCGTAGATCGGCAGCACGTTCTCGCGCAGCCGCTCGATCTTGCCGGCGTCCACGTCCGCGCCGACGACGGTGTTGCCCGTCTCGGCGAGGCAGGCACCGACCACGAGGCCCACGTAGCCGGTGCCCACGACCGTGATGTTCATGCGTCGGAGGCCAGGAGCCCGTTCAGGAAGCCAACGCGGATTCGGCCGGCGCCGAGGAGGCGAGCGGGACGATGCGCGCCTTCGTGCGCGTCGTCTTCGCCGTCGCGTTGCGCGTGTCCACGATCAGCGTGGCCTTGTCCACCAGGCGCTGGTAATCGATCGCCTTGTGGTCGGTCACGATCACGACGACGTCGGCCTTCGCGATCTCGGCGTCAGTGAGCTCCACACCCTGGATCACGTGCCCGTCCTCGCGGATCGTCGGTACGTATGGGTCGTGGAAGACCACTTCGGCGCCATCCTGCTCGAGGAGGCGCATCACGTCGAGCGCGGGGCTCTCACGCACGTCATCGATGTCCTTCTTGTACGCCACGCCCACCACGAGCGCCCGGCTTCCATTCACGGCCTTCCGGTCCTCGTTGAGCGCGCGCGCGACCTTCGTGACGACGAACGCCGGCATCGCCGTGTTCACCTCGCCCGCGAGGTCGATGAATCGCGTCTTGTAGTTCAGCGAGCGCATCTTCCACGCGAGGTAATGCGGGTCGAGCGGGATGCAATGGCCGCCGATGCCGGGGCCCGGGGTGAACTTCATGTAGCCGAACGGCTTCGTCGCGGCGGCATCGATCACCTCCCATACGTCCACGCCCAGCTTGTCGCAGACGATGGCCATCTCGTTCACGAGGCCGATGTTGACCGAGCGGAATGTGTTCTCGAGCAGCTTCACCAGCTCCGCCGTCTCCGTCGAGCCCACCCGGACCACCGTGTCGATGCAGCTCTCGTAGAGGGCCACGGCCACGTCGGTGCACGCCGGCGTGATGCCGCCGACGACCTTCGGCGTGTTCTTCGTGTGGTAGGTCGGGTTGCCGGGATCCACGCGCTCCGGGCTGAAGGCGAGGAACACGTCTTCACCCACCACGCACCCCTGCTCCGTGAATGCCGGCATGATCACCTCGCGGGTCGTGCCGGGGTAGGTGGTGCTCTCGAGCACCACCAGCAGCCCCGAGTGCGCATGCCGCGCGACCGTGCTCGCCGCGGCCTGCACGTAGCTCATGTCGGGGTCGCGCGTCTTGCCGAGCGGGGTGGGCACGGCGATCGAGATCGCATCGGCATCGTCCAGCCGCGCCTCGTCGGTGGTGGCGACGAACTTCTTCGCCTTCACGAGCGAGGCAACGTCGCTCGCCGGCACGTCCTGGATGTGCGACTTGCCTTCGTTGAGCAGGTTCACCACCCGCTGACTCACGTCATAGCCGATGACATTGAACCCCGCGTTGGCGAACTCCACCGCGAGCGGGAGCCCCACGTAGCCGAGCCCCACCACTGCGACCGTCGCCTTCCGGTCCTTGATCTTGCGCAGCAACACATCGTGTGCCGTCATCGGTTCACTTCGAGAAGAAGGTTCGGACGCCCTCGATCACTTCGTCCAGCTGGGCGCGCGTCAGTTCGGGGAAGATGGGCAGCGAGATGACTTCCTTGGCCGCCCGCTCGCTCTCGGGACACTGCCCTTCGCGGTACCCGAGGTACGCGAAGCAGGGCTGGAGGTGCAGCGGCAGTGGGTAGTAGATGGAAGTACCGACGCCGCGCTCCTTGAGAAAGGCCTGCAGCGCGTCACGACGGCCACCGGGGATGCGCAGCGTGTACTGATTGAAGATCGACTCGTTCTCCGGCGCCACGTACGGCGTGGTGAGCCTGCCCTCCTTCGCCAGGTCGGCGAAGGCCTTGTCGTAGTAGGTCGCGTTCTCCCGACGCTTCGCGCTCCACGCCGCCAGGTGCGGCAGCTTGGCTGACAGCACCGCTGCCTGGAGCGCGTCCAGTCGGCTGTTGTAGCCCACCTCGTCGTGGAAGTACTGCTTGGCGCCGCCGTGCACCCGCAGCCGGCGCAGCCGCTCCGCGATCCGGTCATCCTGGGTGACGATCATCCCGCCGTCCCCGAAACCACCCAGGTTCTTGGACGGGAAGAAGCTGAAGGTGCCGATCGTCGGAAGCTCGCCGGCCATCCGCCACGTCCCCTGCACCTTGCGCCGCGCACCGATGGACTGCGCGGCATCCTCGATCACCGGCAGGCCGGGAAGCGCCGCCGCCACGTGCTCGATCTCCGCCATCTGGCCGAACAGGTCCACCGGGATCACCGCCTTCGTGCGGCTGGTACGCGCAGCGCCGGCGGCGTCGGGACGGATGTTGAAGGTCTTCGGCTCGATGTCCACGAAGACGGGGGTCGCACCCACGTTGTGGATCGTCCCCGCCGTGGCGAAGAAGGTGAACGGCGTCGTGATGACTTCGTCGCCGCGCCCGATGTCGAGCGCCCGCATGGCGAGCAGGATGGCGTCCGTGCCATTCGCGCAGCCGATGGCGTGTTTCGCATGCGAGAGCGCGGCGACGTCGCGCTCGAGCTCGGCCACCGCGTCGCCGAGGATGAACGTCTGGGCGTCCACGACGCGCATGATCGCGGCGACGGTCTCGTCGCGGATCGTCGCGTGCTGGGCGCGAAGGTCGAGAAGGGGAACGGCCATGGATTGGAATGGAACGCGAAAGGAGGGAACCGGAACCGCTGAATTATAACCGTGTCCGGAGTGGGATCGGCACTTCTCGTCCGGTCTTGGCCGACTCGTAGATGCCGAGGATCAGCTCGAGCGACTTGCGGCCGGCCCGCCCGTCGGTGTCGGCCTTCCCCTGCCCCGTGAGCGCCGCGACCACGTTCTCGTAGTAGGGCACGTGACCGAAGCCGTAGACCGACGGCGGCGCCGTGGCCGCGGTCTCCACCAGCTTGTCGTCGTCGTCGTAGTCGGCGAACTCCCAGTGGTCCACGCGGTTGACCGCCGTGCCGCCGATCTTCACCGACCCGGTCTCGCCAAGGATGGTGATGGACCCCTCGAGGTTCTTCGGGAAGGTGAGCACGCTCACCTCCATGACACCGAGCGCCCCGGAGCGGAACTTCACCACCGCGACCCCCGAATCCTCGGCCTCGATCCGCCGCGCCTGGGTGGCCGTCTTCGCCATCACGCTCTCCGCGGGGCCCATGAGCCACTGCATGAGGTCCACGTAGTGGCTCGCCTGGTTCATGAACGCCCCCCCGTCGAACTCCCAGGTGCCGCGCCACGGCTCCGCGTCGTAGTACGACTGCGGGCGGGTCCAGCGGACGGTGACGTTGGCCATGTACAGCCGGCCGAAGCGCCCCTTGTCCACCGCCCGCTTGAGCAGCTGGATCGCCGGGTTCAGCCGGTTCTGCTTGACCACGAACAGCTGCACGCCAGCCGCGTCACAGCCCTGGACCAGCTCGTCCGCCGCGGCGAGCGAGATCGCCATCGGCTTCTCGGTGAGCACGTGCCGGCCCGCCCGCGCCGCGAGAATCCCGTGCTGCGGATGCAGCCCGGAGGGGGTGCAGATGGACACGAGATCGGACGGCACCGCCGCCAGCATCTCGTCCAGCGACCCGAAGGCGGGAACGTTCCGCGCCGCGCCGACGGCACGGGCACGCTCGATGTCGGTATCGGCCACGGCGACGAGGCGGATCCCCTGCACCTTGTCGATCGCTTCGAGATGATTCTTGCTGATCCGCCCGCATCCCACGAGCGCAACCCGCACGTCGCCGGTGATCGGCGTCGCGACTGCCGTCATGTATCCGCTCCGAAGTTCAGAGATTGGGTCCTGTCAGTTGCTCGAGCACCGCGCTCGCGCCGGAGCCCTGGGCGCGATAGGTGGCCCCGCATGCCGCGCACGTCCCCGTGCCGCCGTCCGGCAGCCGCTCGCCGCACTGGCACATCCAGCCGATGCGCCGCGCCGGCACGCCCACCATCAGCGCGTACGCCGGCACGTCCTTCGACACGACCGCACCAGCGCCGATGAACGCATACTCGCCGAGCGTGGATCCGCAGACGATGGTCGCGTTCGCCCCGATGGAGGAACCACGCTTCACCAGCGTTCGGCGGTACTCGTTCTTCCGCGATACGTGGCTTCGCGGATTGATCACGTTCGTGAACACCATGGACGGGCCGCAGAACACGTCGTCCTCCAGCTCCACTCCCTCGTAGATGGAGACGTTGTTCTGGATCTTCACGTTGTCGCCGATCCGCGTGCCATTCATCACGACCACGTTCTGGCCGAGCGAGCAGCGCGCGCCGATGACGGCGCCGCCAAGCACGTGGCAGAAGTGCCAGACCTTCGTCCCCGCCCCGATCGTCGCGCCATCGTCCACGTACGCCGACTCGTGCACGAACGCATCCGTTGCGATGCTCACGACTCGACCTCCGCACCGGCGAAGATGTCCTGCTGCCACTCCTGGAGCGAGCGCACCGTGGAGGGCCGCGACCGCAGCGACAGGATCGCGTCCGACGCGGCACTCGCCGCCGACAGCGTCGTCGTGTACGCCACCCGGTTGCGGATCGCCGCCTGGCGCAGCGTGTAGTCGTCCCACTGCGCGTGCTTGCCGAGCGGCGTGTTCACGAGCAGCTGCACGTCGCCATTGACGATCATGTCGAGGCAGTTCGGCCGCCCCTCGTGCACCTTGAAGACCCTGGTCACCGGGATCCCGCGCGCGCGGAGGTATTTCGCCGTGCCCGCCGTGGCGTGCAGGGTGAACCCCATCTCGTGGAAGCGCCGCGCGATCGGGGTCACGTTCGGCTTGTCCGAGTCGTTCACCGTGACGAGGATCGCCCCCTCGAGCGGCAGGCCATTCCCCGCCGCCAGCTGTGCCTTGGCGAAGGCGCTGCCGAAGGAGTCGGAGATCCCCATCACCTCGCCGGTCGAGCGCATCTCCGGCCCGAGCACCGGGTCGGTACCGGCGAACTTGTTGAACGGGAAGACCGCTTCCTTCACCGATACGAAGGGCGGCACGACCTCCTCGGTGAAGCCGACCTGTTCCAGCGTCTCCCCGCACATCACGCGCGCCGCGTGCGACGCGAGCGGCACCCCGATCGCCTTCGACACGAACGGAATCGTGCGGCTCGCGCGCGGATTCACCTCGAGCACGTAGACGACCCCGTTCTTGATCGCGAACTGCACGTTGAGCAGCCCGATGACGTTGAACGCGCGCGCCATCGCCGCCGTCTGCTCGCGCATCGTCTGCATGTCCTGCTCGCCGATCAGGTAGGGCGGGAGCACGCAGGCCGAGTCCCCGGAGTGGATGCCGGCATCCTCGATGTGCTGCATGATGCCGCCGATCACCACCTGCGAGCCGTCCGAGATCGCGTCCACGTCCACCTCGAACGCATCCTCGAGGAAGCGATCGATCAGCACCGGACGCTCCTCCGACACCCGCGCCGCCGTGGCGAAGTATTCCTCCAGCGACGGCGCGTCGTACACGATCTGCATCGCGCGGCCCCCGAGCACGTAGCTCGGGCGCACCAGCACCGGATAACCGATCCGCTCGGCCGCCTCCAGGGCCTCGCTCACGCTGGTCGCCGTGCCGTTGGGCGGCTGGGTGAGGCCCACCTCGCGCGCCACCGCCTCGAAGCGGCGGCGATCCTCCGCCGCATCGATGTCGTTCGGCGACGTCCCGAGGATCGGGACTCCGGCCGCCTCGAGCCCGCGCGCCAGCTTCAGCGGCGTCTGTCCGCCCAGCTGGACGACGACCCCGATCGGCTGCTCCCGCTGCACGATCTCCAGCACGTCCTCGAGCGTCAGCGGCTCGAAGTAGAGCTTGTCCGAGGTGTCGAAATCGGTCGATACCGTCTCGGGGTTCGAGTTGATCATGATCGTCTCGTACCCCTGTTGCCGCAGCGCCATCACGGCGCGGACGCAGCAGTAGTCGAATTCCACCCCCTGCCCGATCCGGTTCGGCCCGCTGCCCAGGATCACGACCGACTTCCGCCCGCTGGGCGGGGCCTCGCTCTCCTCGTCGTAGCTCCCGTACAGGTAGGGCGTCGCCGACGGAAACTCGCCTGCGCAGGTGTCCACCATCTTGTAGGCGGGGCGGACGCCGCGCTCCCAGCGGCGCTCGCGCACCTGCACCTCGGTCTCCCCGCGGAGATCGGCGAGCTGCCGATCGGAGAACCCGAGCTGCTTCACGCGACGCAGCGCGAATGCGTCGACCTCGCTGAGCGCCGCGTACCAGCGCTCGGCGTCCACCAGCTCCTGCATCTGCGCCAGGAACCAGGGGTCGATCCCGGTGAGCTCGTGCAGCTCCGCGACGTCGAGGCCGAGCAGGAAGCCGCGCTTCACCTGGAAGATCCGCTCCGGCGTCGGCTGGCGCAGCGCCCCCCGCAGCGTCTCCAGCGTCTCGTCGCGCAGGCGGTCGTCGAGCGGACGCGACCCGACCGTCCAGCCGGGACGCCCCACCTCCAGCGCGCGCATCGCCTTCTGGAACGCCTCCTTGAACGTGCGGCCGATCGACATCGCCTCGCCCACGCTCTTCATCTGCGTCGTGAGCTGCGGGCTCGCCGTGGGGAACTTCTCGAATGCGAAGCGCGGCGCCTTCACCACCACGTAGTCGAGCACCGGCTCGAACGACGCCGGCGTCGTCTTCGTGATGTCGTTCGGGATCTCGTCCAGCCGGTACCCCACGGCGAGCTTAGCGCCGATGCGCGCGATCGGGAAGCCCGTCGCCTTGCTCGCCAGCGCCGATGAACGCGACACGCGCGGGTTCATCTCGATCACGATCATCTCGCCGTCGGCGGGATTCACCGCGAACTGGATGTTGCACCCGCCAGCATCCACGCCCACCTCGCGGATGATGTCCACCGCCGCGTCGCGCATCGTCTGGTACTCGCGGTCGGTGAGCGTCATCGCCGGTGCCACGGTGATCGAGTCGCCGGTGTGCACGCCCATCGGGTCCAGGTTCTCGATCGAGCAGACGATGACGACGTTGTCGTACGGGTCGCGCATCACCTCGAGCTCGAACTCCTTCCACCCGATCAGCGACCGCTCGACGAGGATCTGGCTCGTCGGCGACTCGGACAGGCCGCGCCGCGCGATCTCCTCGAACTCGTCGCGGTTGTACGCGATGCCGCCGCCGGTGCCGCCCAGCGTGAACGACGGGCGCACGATGGCCGGGAAGCCGGTCATCTCCAGGAGCGCTGTCGCTTCGTCGAAGGTGTTGGCGATGCCCCCCTTCGCGACGCGGAGGCCGATGCGCTCCATCGCCTCGCCGAACAGCTTGCGGTCCTCGGCCAGCGCGATGGCGCGCGCGTTCGCGCCGATCAGCTCCACGCCGTGCTTCTCGAGGACCCCGTTGCCCGCGAGCACCATCGCCACGTTGAGCGCCGTCTGGCCGCCCATCGTCGGGAGCAGTGCATCGGGCTTCTCGCGCTCGATGATCAGCTCGACGAACTCCGGAGTCACCGGCTCGATGTACGTCCGGTCGGCCACCTCGGGGTCGGTCATGATCGTGGCCGGGTTCGAGTTGATCAGGATCACCTCGTACCCTTCCTCGCGCAGCGCCTTGGTGGCCTGCGTGCCGGAATAGTCGAACTCGGCAGCCTGGCCGATGACGATCGGCCCCGAGCCGATGACGAGAATGCGGTGGAGATCAGCGCGTCGCGGCATGAATCAGGTCATCGATGATGTCGTCGCGCGAGTACCGGGGGGCCCACCCCGTCGCGCGGCGAAGCTTGGCGTTCGCGCCGACGAGGACGGGAACGTCCACGGGGCGGGCGAGCGCTGGATCCATAGTAACCTCAGCGGATGCGCCGACTCGACGCAAGACGGCCTGCGCCAGTGCGCGCACGCTCACCCCTTCACCGCTGCAGATGTTGTAGGCCTCTCCCGCTGCTCCCTGCGCCAGCAGCGCGAGGTACGCCTCCACCACGTCCCGGACGTGGAGGAAGTCCCGGACGGTGTCGCCATTCCCGATGGCCAGGCGTCCCCCCTCCTCCCGCAGCCGCAGCGCACGCCACACGAGCGAGGGGAGCAGGAACCGCGCGTCGTGGCCAGCGCCCGAGTGGTTGAAGCTGCGCGTGCAGATCACGCGCACACCTTCGCTGCGGAAGGCCTGGAGCGCGGCGACTTCCTGGGCCACCTTCGACGCCGCGTACAGCGTGAGCGGCCGCTGCTCGACGTCCTCGTGGAGGGGCATCTCGTTCAGCTCATGCCGCCCGTACTGTTCGGCCGAGCCGACCACGAGAACCACCGGATCCGCCGCGCCCGCGTCCCGCAGACGACGCACTTCCGCCAGCAGCCGGACCGTGCCGACCGTGTTCACTTCGTAGGCGCGTCCCGGATTGCGCAGGGCGTCGGGCACGTGACTCACGGCGGCGAGATGAAGGACCACGTCGGGGCACGCCGAGTCCATCGCCGAGGCGACCTCGCCCTGCACCGTCACGTCCATCGACTGCCAGCGTACCGTCGCCCGCTCGTCACTGGTGAGCACGGACGACGAGGGTTCGGGACCGATCCCCGCTGCCACCACGGTCCAGCCCCGCTCCAGCATGGCCCGCAGGGCCCACTGCGCCACGAAGCCATTACCGCCCGTGACGAGCGCCCGGGTCGTCACTTCCGCGAAGCGTGCCGGGCGAGATCGGCCTCGACCATCATCCCCACCAGCTGACGGAATCGCACCGTCGGCTCCCACTCCAGCACGTCGCGCGCCTTCGAGGCATCGCCGACGAGCAGGTCCACCTCGGCCGGCCGGTCGAAGCGCGCGTCGTGCTTCACGTAATCGCGATAGTCGAGTCCCACCGCCTCGAAGGCGAACTGGCAGAGCTGGCGCACCGACCAGGTCTCGCCGGTGGCGATCACGTAATCATCCGGCTCGTCCTGCTGCAGCATGCGCCACATGGCATCGACGTAGTCGCCCGCGAAGCCCCAGTCGCGACGCGCCTCGAGGTTGCCGAGCCGCAGCTCGCTGGAGATCCCGAGCTTGCAGCGCGCGGCACCGTCCGTGACCTTGCGCGTCACAAACTCCAGGCCGCGCCGCGGGCTCTCGTGGTTGAACAGGATCCCCGACACCGCGTACAGGCCGAAGCTCTCGCGGTAATTGAGCGTGATCCAGTGCCCGTAGACCTTGGCCACGCCGTACGGGCTGCGGGGATAGAAGGGCGTGGATTCGCGCTGCGGCACCTCCACGACCTTTCCGAACATCTCGCTCGAGCTGGCCTGGTAGAAGCGCGCCTTCGGCGCCGCCTTCTTCATCGCCTCGAGCATCCTCGTGACTCCCAGCGCCGTGAACTCGCCAGTGAGCACCGGCTGCGACCAGGAGGTCTGCACGAAGCTCTGGGCGGCCAGGTTGTAGATCTCGTCCGGCTGCGTGTCGTGGACGACGTCGGTGAGCGACGTCTGGTCCAGCAGGTCCGCCGAGCAGACCTCGACGCGATCGACCAGGTGGCCGATCCGCTCGTAGGGCGTGGTAGAGCTGCGCCGGACGATACCGACGACGCGATAGCCCTTGGCGAGCAGCAGCTCGGCAAGGTAGGAACCATCCTGGCCGGTGATTCCGGTGATGAGCGCGGTGGGCATTGCGGGGAGAGGGAGTTCAGGCCGGAGCGAGGGCGCACGAAAAAGGGGAGCCCGAATGAGCTCCCCTTCGGGTGCGTTGACGAGGCGACGTTGCCGTCACGCCACCTGCGCGCCGCGGGGCGCCCGCGGCACCTTGCCGGCGTTGAGGCAGCTCGTGCAGACCTTCACCTTGATGACCTTGCCCTCGGCGAGGGTGCGCACGACCTGCAGATTCGGCTTCCACGTGCGCCGCGTCTTGTTGTTCGCGTGCGAGACGTTGTTGCCGAACGCGACACCCTTGCCGCAGCTGTAGCAGCGATTGCGCTGGATGGGAGCCATGATATCAGTCCTGGACAAACTCGATGCGCGCCATGTCCGCCCCGTCACCCTTGCGGTGGCCGGTCTTCAGAATGCGCGTGTAACCGCCGGGCCGCTGTGCGAACTTCGGCCCGATCTCCTGGAACAGCTTGTCCGCCGCTTCCCGCTTCTGGATGTGGCGGCCGGCCAGCCGGCGCGCGTGCAGCGTGCCGGTGCGGGCCTTCGTGACGAGCTTCTCGACGAACGGCCGCAGCTCCTTGGCCTTGGCTTCGGTCGTCTCGAT
>DASUXT010000060.1:0-10229 GCA_036377775.1 Gemmatimonadaceae bacterium
GCACGCCAGCGCTCCACCGATGGGCCGAGTGCCATGAGGAGGCGCGCCTTCCATGACGTCACCGGCGCGCGCACCGAATCGGGAGTGGTGGCGTAGCGCGCCGGCGGGGCGAACGGGTTGCTCTCGTCGAGCAGCACGGAGACGACGCCGGAGTGGCTCATGGTGGCGGCGAAGAGATCCGGGTGCTTCAGCGCCAGGGTGAGCGCGCCCACGCCGCCCATGCTGAGCCCGGCGATGCCGCGATGCGCGCGATCACCGCGCGTGCGGTAGTGCGAGTCGACGTACGCCACGAGGTCGCGCACGATCCAGTCCTCGTAGCGATGACTGCGCACGCAGTACCGCGCCGGGTCCTCGGTGTGCAGGGTGTCGGCGCAGGCTGCATAGGAGGGCTCCGCAGGCCAGTTCCTCCACCAGCCATCGTCGCCGTCGGGGGTGACGATGATCGCTTCCCCCTTCCCTGCCCGCGCGAGCGAATCGGCGACGGCGTCGAGCCCGCCCTTCGACAGCCAGTCCGTCTCGCTGCCGAAGAGGCCGTGCAGGTAGATGACGACGGGATATCGACGCGTGCGGTCCTGCTCGTAGGACGGAGGCAGGTACACCGATACCCGCTTGGCCACGCCGAGCGCCTCCGACTGTACGACGTCGAGATGCACTGTGCCACGGCTGTTCACCAGGCCGACCTGGGCCGGGAATCGCGTCGGGGCGGGGACGGGTCTCGCCGTCGCCGCCGTGGAGGAACACGCGGCGACGGCGAGAAGAAGTGCGAACGTCGAACGATGCATCACGCTGAGCCGACTCACAGCGTGGAACCCGGCCCCGACCGCGAGGCGAGGATCTGCTCGATGTTCTCCAGCCGACGCGCGATGTCGACGAGGGCGTTCATGCCTCGGAAGAATGCCACGAGGGCCATGATGCTCACGACGAGCCAGATGAACCAGATGAACACGCCGCCGAACATCATGCCGGGAGACGTACCGAACATGGATGCACCTCCGTGGAAGAGTGGATGCTGCGTCCGATCCTACTGCCGCTTCATCAGCGCTACCAGCTGGTCGAGCGCCGCGCCCCAGCCGCTGTGGAAGCCCATCTGGTCATGCTTCTCCCGCGCTTCGGCGTCGGGATGGACGCCGAGCGCGCGGTAACGCGTGCCGCTCCCCTCGGGCTCCATGGTGATCACCGCCGAGAACACGAAGGGAAATCCCTGCAGCTCCTGCATCGTGTGCGGCCGGAATCCCGGCTTGAGCGCGCCCGTCCAGGCGAGCAGTCGATTCGGCACCGCCTCCAGGATGCAGCCGGTGTTGGCGAACTCGTGGCCGTCGGGAGAGCGCATCACGGTGTGAAAGGCTCCGCCAGGATACAGCTCCACGCGGGCATCGACCGTCTTCCACGGCGCGGGCGTGAACCACTGCGTGATGAGCGACGGCGTCGTCCATGCGGCCCACACCGCCTCGGGAGGGATGTCCACCACGCGCTCCAGTACCAGGTCCCGCTCCGGATCCGGCGTCAGTTCGATCATCGCGCTCCGTTGTTCGTTGCCGACCGTTCCCGCTGCAGCAGCTCGCGCTTCCGCTCCGGCCCCCAGCGATAGCCCGACAGCGCGCCGTCGGAGCGCACCACGCGGTGACAGGGAATCACCAGCGCCACGCGGTTGCTCGCGCACGCGGACGCCACGGCGCGCACCGCGCCTGGCTTGCCGATGGCTGCCGCCACCTCGGTGTACGAGCGCGTCTCTCCCCGCGGGATGGCCTGGAGCGCGCGCCACACCTTCCACTGGAACGCCGTCGCCTTCACGTCCACCGGCACCGACGGCGACTCGCCATCGCGATCCACGTAGTGCACGATCGCCTCCACCCAGGCACCGAACTCGTCGTCGCTGCCGCGCGCGCGCACCAGCGTGGCGCGCGGATATTCGTCCGCCAGCTCGCGCTCCAGCAGGTCGGCGTCGTCGCCCAGCTTCACGGCGCACACGCCGCGAGTGGTGGCTGCCACCAGGACCTTGCCCAGCGAGGATCGCACGACGCGATACCTGATCTCCGCCCCCGCACCGCCCTGGCGATAAGTCGCGGGCGTCATGCCGAGCTGGCTCTCCGCCACCTCGTAGGCGCGGCTGCTCGAGCCGAAGCCGGCGTCGTATGTCGCGCGGCTCACCGTGCCGCCGCGCCGCAGCTGTGACTTGAATCGCTCGCCACGCTGCGCGCGCAGGTAGCGCGCGGGTGAGAGGCCCAGCTGCGCCTGGAAGACGCGCTGCAGGTGGAAGGGACTCATCCCGACCGCCGCCGCCAGCTCGCCGAGCGACACATTTCCCTCGGCGCCCCGCTCCGCGTGGCGGTCGAGGATCTCCTTCGCACGCGCCACGCTCTCGGCGGAACGGGTGAGGTCGTTCGGCCGGCAACGACGGCAGGCACGAAAGCCTTCATGCTCGGCGGCGCTCGGGCTGGCGAAGAAGCGCACGTTCTCGCGGCGCGGGCGCCGCGACGGGCAGGAGGGCCGGCAGTACACGCCGGTGCTCGTCACGGCGTAGAACACGCGCCCATCGGCCGACGCATCGCGCGTGGCGACGGCGCGCCAGGCCGCGGCGTCCGACCAGGTCGTGGTCGCACCACTGGTGGAAGCCTTCCGCACGGTGCCCATGATGCGGGAAGAATAACTCAGGGACTGCATTGGTGTCTCCTTCGCGTGGGGGATGTCGCGAAGGATCGCCGCGTGCCGCGCAGGCGGATATCCGGAAGTTGCGATGAGAGTGGATGCTCCCGCACCGCGCTGGCCGAGTGGAGAAGGGGCGCGAGCCGGTGCCCGCGCCCTTCCGAGCCAGCTTCAGGTCGCTCCTTACGGGTGCGTCACCGTCAGCCCCGTCACGATCGCGTCGGTGTTGTGCGCGAACCGCACGCCGTACACGCCGTCAGTCGACTTGAGCTTCCCGGCCGTGACCAGCGCCGACTTCGGATAGCTCGCCACTACCGTCCCGTTGATGGCGCACTGCACGGAGTCCGGCTTCACCGACACGGCGATCTCCTGCGTCACCGGCTGGTTCTTCCCGGCCGCCTTGTGCACCGCCGCGTTCGACTCGCCACGACCGCCATTCATCTGGAAGGACTTCGGTCCGAAGCCGCGCACGATGAAGTTGCCGTTGCCGTAGGCCGCGCAGTACAGGTAGCTCTGCTGGTCGGTGCCGAGGTCATTGCCGGCGATCATGATCCCGTACGGATGCGGATGATCGTTCAGGTCCATGTACTTCGGCTCGGTGAACGTCGCCTTCACCGTGTAGTTGCCGCTCGCCTTGTTCGCCGGATTCCAGTAGGTCACCGCCGGCCCCGTCGTCACGTGGATCCCCATCCCTTCCGCCACGAACTTCGCGTCGTCGATGCTGTTCGTCGCGCCGCCGCGACCGGCATCGGCCTGCCCCGTCCAGCCGGCCACGTGGACGCCGCCACCTTCCGCCTTGCGCACGGTTTCCTGTCCCTGGCTGCAGGCGACGCTCGGCGCGGCAATGAGCAGCAACGCGACGAGCGAATACGACGAATGACGAGTGAGCGCTGACATCTCCATACCTCTCGTGAAGCGGGTTGAGTGAACCTTACGGCTGCGCGCCCGCCGCTGGCAAGCGCGCGTCCAGCGAGTGGTCGGCCAGTGAGTCACGTCGCGACCGGACGGCGAAGAAGAGCAGCACCGCCGTCACCGCGCCCAGCGTGTCCATGAGCATGTCCTTCTGCGCATCCCACACGTCGCCCTGGCTGCCGAGGAAGTTCGCGCCCGCCTGCGCATCGCCGCCGTACGCGGCGTACCACCACTCGATGAGCTCGTAGGACATCGCCACGAAGGCGATGGCGAAGACGGCGAACAGCGCGGCGAGACGGCGACTCATGGCACGGCGCGAGATGAGGTACTCGAGGATCCCGAACGCGAAGAAGCCGACGGAAAAGTGTCCTACCCGGTCGAACATGTTCCGTTCGAACCCGAAGGCTCGGCTGAACCAGCCGAAGGGTACTCGCTCGAAGGTGTAGTGGCCGCCCACCGTGTGCCAATAGGGAAGCACGGCCATCAGCAGGTATGCCAGCGGCGAGAAACGCACCCCACGCGCGTACATCAGCACGAGCGTGGTGACGACGAGGACGATTGGGACGTTCTCCGCCCACCACGTCGCCCGGTCGTACGGCCCGATGGCGCCCCAGGTGAAGATCACCAGGTAACCGGCAAGGAGCACGGCAGGCACCACGCGCGCCGCGCGCGATTCGCTTCCGGTGTCAGTCATCAGAGTCGACCGCGGAAGAGGAAGAGCACGAGCAGCGCGGCCACGACGACGACGAGCAGCATCATCAGCGACGACTGCACGCCGGCACCACCCGCGCGCCGGGATCGCCATACGCCGGCCACGGCGCCGAGCACGGCGAGAAAGACCAGGACTCCGATGACCAGGGGAATCGACATGAGGGCCTCGCAGGACTGCCAGTGATCGGGATCGGCGGGCTGCCAACGTAACCCCATGCCCTCCGGTCCGGCTACCGGAGCGCTGCCAGCTGCACGAGCAGGGGAAAGTGGTCCGATGCCACCCGCACGATCTCGGGCGTCAGTCGCACCTCACACCCCGTGACCTGCGAGGCATACGCCGCGGGGACGAACACATAGTCGAGGCGCACGTGCGGATGCCAGACCGGGAAGGTGTACCCCGGATCCTGCTCGGCGTCCGGGTGCACGCAGCGCCACGCATCCACGTAGCCGTCGGCGCCCATCATCTCGATCGTGCTGCGGGCGATGTCGCGGCCGCTGAGCCACACCATGCCGCGGATCCACGCCGGCATCGGCGAGGGGTCGAACTTCTCGCCGGGGGCGAGGGCGTTGAAGTCCCCCGCCAGGAGGTGAAAGGCGAAGGCGTTCTCCTCGCGGAGCAGCTGCTCACGGATCCCCTCCAGCAGCCCACGCAGCTCGCGCGCGCGCTGCTGCTCGCTCCATCGCGAGAACCAGGCGCGCAGGTGCAGCACGAACACCCGCGGCAACCCTTCCTCGAGCGACACCTCGAGCAGGGCGTGCCGCGTGCGCGGCGGGTGGCGCCATGCCACGTCGCGCACCCCGACGCGACTCAGGAAGCCGGTGGAGTGGCCGGGCCGCGATCCATACCTCGGATAACCGGCCGCCGCGGCGATGGCCTTCACCGTGTCCGGATCCCGTGCCTCCTGCAGCGCCACGAAGTCGGCGTCCGCATCACGGATCACGTCCGCAATCTGGTCGGCGCGGCCGATGCCTCCCTCACGGATGTTGTAGGTGAGGAACCGCACTCACGCTTCGGCGGATTCGTCCGCCTCCTCGCTGTCGGGCTTCTTCAGCAGCACCAGGTACGGCTGGTCCATCACCACGTCGCGCAGGTACTGCACGAACGACGTCGTGGCCTGGATGTTCACCGGACGGTCGACCATCGCACAGAGCTGCTTGCGCAGGCTGGCGAGCGCTGGCGCGGCGAACGGATGCGCATCGCCGAAGGGCACGGAGTGGATCTCGGGGATGTGGAACTCGCGGAACAGCGTCACCATGCCGCCGCCAACGAAGGTGACGTCGAGGTCACTCGTTCCCGGGCCCTCGGCGTCGAACGGCTCGCTGGACATCCACTTGTGCCCGGTCACCGCGCTCCCACGCAGGATGACCTCGACTCCGGCGGGCGTCGCCTCGTCGAGCACGCGCACGAACTCGTCGAGCCGGCGCGGATCTCCCCCGAAGGCGAGACGGATCACCCGCTCGCGAATGGTATCCTGCGTCTCCTCCGTGGCATCGGGCTTCATGCCGTCGCCGCATAGCGAGGAATGTGCCCCGGCCGCGCAGTGCGCCGCCTACCGAGAATTCCTCCCGTGCGGGGCGGGCGCAGTGCGCGCGGCAGTGAGCTCCGCCTTCTCGCGGAACGAGAAGGTCGCGCCGCACTGGGTGCAGCAGTAGCGCCCCGTACGTTCGCCCATGTCGTACTCTCGCGAGAACGTGGGATGCTCACACGGACGGTCGCCCCATGCCTTCTGGAGCTCGATCGCTTTCTTGCGCTGCACTCAGGTATCCTCGGCACGGCGTTCAACGGTCATTCATCCGACTCGCAAGATAGATGGTGTGCATCGGGCCAGCGGTGTCATGCGCCCGCACTCGCAGCGTCTCCACCGCCAGCCGGCGGTGCCGCAGCAGCCTCCCGAATCGCGGATCGTCCCCCACCGACCAGTAGGCGATCCTGCCGCCCGGCCGCAGTGCCGCCACCGTCGTCGCCACGCCGCGCTCGGCGTAGAGCCGTTCGCTCTCCGACATCAGCATCCCCGCCGGCCCATTGTCGGTGTCGAGCATGATCGCGTCGAACGCGGCCGGCTGCTCACGCAGCACGTCGATCACGTCCTGCTGCACCACCCGCACCCGCGGGTCACGCATCGCCTCGGCGGAAAGATCGTATGCAGGATCGGCGTTCCACTCGATCACCTCCGGCACCAGCTCCGCCACCACCACCTCCGCGTCGTCGCGCAGCACCTCGAGCGCGGCGCGCAGGGTGAAGCCGAGCCCGAGCCCGCCGATCAGTACCCGCGCTCCCCGCACCTCGCCCAGCGCCGCGCAGGCCACCTCGGCGAGGCGACGCTCGGAGAGATGCCGGCGGGTGGACATGAGCTCCACGCCGTCCGCACGAATGAGGTATGCGCCGTCATGCCGGTACAGCACGAGCTCGGTGCCGTTCGGGGTCCGCGCGGCACCGAGCCGCTCGAGTCGCTTCATCCGTCAGTCGCGCCGCTTCTCGCGTCGGCGACCCGAGGCTGGCCCGAGATCGATCATCAGCGCCACCACCAGCCCGATGACCGGCCAGAGCGTCCACTGCCCCCCGAACCAGTGATGCACCGCCGTATACCACAGGAGCGTCGTCGGCAGGAAGACGAAGCCAAGGATCGGCCAGAGCAGGTTGTTGAAGATCCCCTGGAACCAGTGCGTGAAGAACCAGAGGAACAGCACCACCAGCCTCGGCATCGCGAGCGCGAGCAGCACCATCAGGCAGGGCATCTCGGTGTCTCCGTGATCAGGGCTTCGACTCGTTTGCGTGCATTCCCTCGTGTCCCGCCGCGCGATGATCCGCCCGCTGGAAGGCGAGGAACTCGTGCACCGCCGCCAGCGCCTCGGGATCGTGGGTCGTGATCCGCACCTCGGCGCCGCGCGGACGGTCCACTGCATCGTAATGCAGCGTCGCCGAACGCGCGGCCATTACCTTCGTGCCCGGCACCTGCTGCGCGTGCACGAGCCCCGGCGCCGAGAAGTCCCCGCGCGCGAAGGCGCCAGCGATCTCGTGCATGTGGTCCCGGATGGTCCGGATGCCCGCCGTGTCGCTCTCGGTCGGGCGCTCGAGGATGATACGGCCGCCGTCGGGCAGCGTCTCGAACACGTGCTGCGACGTGTACTGGTTGACACCCATCACCCCTTCGCCGCGCGACTGCACGCCCGCGAACGCGGAGTCGCTCGTGGCACCATGGGCGGCGCGCATGGCGGCTGTGGTGTCGGCTCGCGGCTCGCGACTCTTCGTGCACGAAACGGCTGCGGAGAGCAGCGCCAGTGCGATGCGGAATCGAATCACGGTGATCAGGGGTGGGAACGTGGTCCAGAGCCAGTCACGAAACGGTGAATGTAGCATCGCCAGCCGTCGCGGGAGACCTCTGATCAGCCCCCGGAACCCGAGTCGTCGCTCGACGGCAGGTCGAGGAACCAGGCCGCGTACGGTGTGTTGCGCACCAGGTACCGGTTGTAGTCCGGTGCACCATCCGTCCACCACACGGGACCTCGCTCACCGAGGGCGCGCTTGGCGGCATCCACGGCTCGTCGCGCCTGTGCGAGTGCCGATGCATCCCCGCCTCGGCGCGCCTTCCCGACGTCTCGCCGCGCCGACATCAGGCGAGCCACGAGCGCCTCGCGTTCGTCGTCGGCAAGGGCGGGATTGGAGCAGCGCCACAGGCGCCCACGCACCACGAAGTAGCGGCCATCCGGCGTCACGGGGTAGCGCATCGAGTGGTTGTCACGTCCGTACGAGTACCGATGCCGAGCAGACATGCCGCTCATGGCACCGCGGCGATCGGCCACGAGCAATCACCTCGCGCCGGCGTCCTGCATGTCCAGCCAGCGCGCGATGGCTGCGACGACGTGCGCCTGTTCCGCGTCGGTCAGCGCACGTCCTCGTTCGATGCCGTGCCACTTCTCCAGGCAGCCGCGACAGCAGGTCGCCGTCGCATGCTGCGCGATGAAGGCCGGATGGCCGCGGAACGGAGTCTGTTTGCCATCGTTCGACGGCATCGCGGGAGCCAGTCGCTGCGCCACGAACGTCGCGGCGTGCTCCAGAACCGTTGTCCGGCCCTTCGCCGCGAGGTAGGCTCGCTCCTTCGGGCCGAGCGTGAATCGACGCCGAAAGGCTGACCGCGCCAGTGCGTCGAAGAGTTCGTCGAGATTGCGCATGGACTCACGTCGTGGCATTGCACTGGGTCGGCGTCCGCCGACCAGCGCTTCACAGCGTAACCGCGTGCCCGCGCGGATCCAACCGCGGCTTCCAGGTCCGTCTTCGATACGGCGCTCCATCGGGCGCTACCGCGAGTGCCGAAGGACAACGCCTCGCCCGGCGAGGCGTTGACCGACGTCGGGTCGAGCGGCTACACTGCGGCCGTGAGCGCGCTCGTCTTCGCCGGGACCGCGGGTTGGTCGCTGCCGCGCACCGAGCAGGCGCGCTTTCCTGACGAAGGCACGCACCTGGAGCGCTACTCCCACCTGCTCCGCGGCACCGAGATCAACGCAAGCTTCTACCGCTCCCTGCGCCCCGCGCTCTACGCCCGGTGGGCAGCCGCGGTTCCCGCTCACTTCCGCTTCGCCGTCAAGGTGCCGAAGTCGGTGACGCACGAGCGTCGCCTGCTCGACTGCGAGGAGCCGCTGGCCGCCTTCCTGGACGAGGTCGCCGCCCTCGGTGACAAGCTGGGACCCCTGCTCGTGCAGCTCCCGCCCAGCCTCGAGTACGATGCATCGCTGGCTGGCGCCTTCTTCGAGGTGTTGCGCGCGCTGCATGACGGGGCCGTAGCGCTCGAGCCTCGGCACGCCACCTGGTTCTCGATGGACGCGAGCGTCCAGATGGCGGAATACATGGTCTCGCGCGTTGCTGCGGACCCGGCGCGAGTCCCTGAGGCTGCAGTGCCAGGCGGATCGCGCGCCCTCGCGTACTTCCGGCTGCACGGATCGCCGCGCGTGTACTGGTCGCGCTACGATGACGCGTGGCTCGCCGCACTGGCGGAGCAGGTAATCGAGGCGACGCGCCGGTCTGCCGAGGTCTGGTGCATCTTCGACAACACCGCCAGCGGGGCGGCGCTGCCGAACGCGCTGGGCCTGCTCGAGGTGTTACGCTCGATGAGCGGGAGTTTCCCATCGGGGGCCGAGATCCAGCACGTGTTACCTATCTCAGACTAAGGTGCCAGCTGTCTCTCCCGTTGTTCACTCCAGGACTCGTGCACGTTGCGAGTGGGGTCAACTTCCGGGTACGAGCACTCCGATGCAAGCGCCGAGCAGCGCGCCACCGCCTGGCGTCACTCGCCGCGCGTGCATCGTTCCGCTGCATCAAGCCAGCAGATGTGCGAGTACGAGTGAACCACCGCGAGAGGTGCGTTCATGTGAGCTCCTTCGGGTAGCCCATGCGCACCTGACGCCGAAGCGTACCTGCGGGCGATCAAATAGGATGCGGGCGCGCAGCGCCCGCTACCGCAAGTACCCCCGTCAGGTGCAGCGAGCGTTACACGGCGCGGTGCTTTGAAGCGGCTCGGCGGCGCTGCTTGCGACCAAAGATTTCTCGATAGCTGAGTCCCAACGGTGCGCCAAGTGCGAGTGCGACCAGGGCCACGAGCACTACCTGTTTTGTGTCCCATGGTTCGATGGGTCGGGCGGAATAATGGATCCCGACACCGAACAAGGCGCCCACGGCCGCACCGATCACAGCCGCCCCCGCCTTTGCCTTCGCTAGAGGCTGCAGGAGGCCAACGAGCAGACCGGCGACGAGGGAGGCGGCCAGATACGCAATCGCCAGGGTGACCCAGTCGTACTGCAGCCCGCCCCGCATGCTTACCAGCCGAGAGCCGTTGAGCAGACCAATTATCACGATCCAGATAGCGACGACAGCACCCATGACGGCAGCAGCACCAACGCTCCGCCAGACGCGCGAGAGAATCTCTGTCATTCGATATGTGTTAACTCACGAGACTCGATGCGCCGTCTAG
>DASUXT010000061.1:0-8863 GCA_036377775.1 Gemmatimonadaceae bacterium
CCGCACTCGGTACCACTGCCGTACTCCGAACCGCGCGCCGTGGATCCGGAGGAGGCGCTCGTCGCCGCCGTGTCGAGCTGCCACATGCTCTGGTTCCTGTCCATCGCCGCCAAGCGCGGCTTCGTGGTCGACCGTTACGAAGACAATCCGGTCGGCACGCTCGGCCGGAATGTGAAGGGGAAGGAGGCGATCACGGTGATCACCCTTCGGCCGGACGTCACCTTCAGCGGCGAGAAGCGTCCGTCACCAGGCGACATCGACGAGGTCCATCACGAGGCGCACGAGGTGTGCTGCCTCGCCAACTCGGTGACCGCCGAGGTTCGCTGCGAGCCCGTCCTGCGCGCGTGAGTGTCGGCTAGGCTTCCGACAGCCCGGCGAACAGCGCATCGAGCGGGAACTCGACCGCGAGCTCCGTGGTCGGCACGCTCCAATGGATGGCGTCGCGGACGACCTCCTGCTCGGTCCGCGAGCGCCAGACGTCCACGCTCCGCGCTTCGATGTCCACCAGCCACACCTCCCTGACGCCGAGCTGGAAGTAGGCATCGCGCTTGTACTCGCGGTCGTACCATCGAGACGACCGGCTCAGCACCTCGACGGCGAGCCAATGGCCGGTGATGTCAGCCCAGCGCAGTGATGGACTGAAGCTCGACGGAAAGACGAGGAGATCCGGCTCGAGCTGGGTGTGCGGTACACGGACCACGGCGCCAGGCCCGACGACGTGCGCCACCTCGCGCGAGACCGCCGCGAGCGCCTGCAGCAGGCGGCTGGCCACGAGCTGATGGGCGAGCCGAGGCGCCGGCGTCACGAGGAGCATCCCGTCCAGCAGCTCGTAGCGGTTCCCGTCGCGCGGGAAGCGCTCCAGGTCGTCCACCGTGTACCTCGGGACGCTGATGGCCATGCCCATACCTTACCCCCTCGGCGAGCTGCCTGTCCACTCGGCATCTCGGCATGGTACCGCTAGCTGTCCCTGGCGGTGCAACCATTTCCTGTCAGGTGTGAGCTATTCCCTGCGAGCCGCCATCTCCGCCTTCAGCTCCGCCAGCGTGAGCTTCGCGCGCGTCGCGGCATCGGTGCCCGGATGCCGATCGATCAGGCGCCGCAGCTCCACCATCGCGCGCCCCGGCTCGCCGAGTGGGCCCATCAGCAGCTCGGCGAGCCGGTTCGCCGCGGCAATGTCGTCTCGCGGCGAGACGCCAGGCGTCGCCATCACCCCGCGCAGCAGCTCGGCGGCGCGGCGCGGGTCATTGCCGCGTGCCGCGTAGAGCGCCGCGGCGCGCAACCGCGCCGAGGTCATCGCGGGTCGCTCGGCGATGATCGCCTCGTAGGAGGCGAGTGCGTCGTCCACGAGGCCGCGCATGACGAGTGACTCCTGATAGGAGAACTGCTCCTCGTACGGCGTGCTCGCCCCGCTCATCATCACCCGGTGGAAGCCGGCGCCAGCGCCGGCGCTCAGCGTGAGCCCGATGCCCGCCGAAAGCGCGCCAGCGACTGCGGCCACGAGCAGCACGCCGAGCGAGAGGCGGTGCGCGATCAGCAGCCAGGCGCTGATGATGGTCCCGAACACCAGCAGCCCGTAGGCCAGGGCGCGAACGTCGTCGGCCGCCGCTGCGCCCTTGCGGTCGAACAGCGTTGGCTTGTAGGGGGCGGGTTCCCGGGCGGGCGACGTCATGCTCCCGGGACGTTCGGACCTGGGGCGGGGCAACGGAAAACTCCCGACACGCCTGATGCGCTTTTCCTGATGAGCGGCCGACCCGGGCAACCCTAGCTTGGCTGCCGGATGCGTTCGGCGTGTCACCGTCCGGTGGCGACGCCGACGCATTCGTGCCCGGCTCCCCTCTTCGCCCGAGTCCCATGACCACACCCAAGCACCTGCGCACGCTGCTCCTCGGAGCCGCCACCTGCGCCGCGGCGGGCCTCGCCTTCTTCGCCTGCTACACCGCCCCCGGGAACGCGAACCTCGCCAGCGGCGACGCCGCCAGCAAGGTCTACGTGCCACCCGGGAAGTATGACCAGTACTACGCCTTCCTCTCCGGCGGCTTCAACGGCCAGATCGGCGTCTACGGACTCC
Organism: Gemmatimonadaceae bacterium; assembly: GCA_036377775.1. GTDB lineage: Bacteria > Gemmatimonadota > Gemmatimonadetes > Gemmatimonadales > Gemmatimonadaceae > AG11. Next base: position 2,069 of record DASUXT010000061.1, read on the forward strand.
CCTCCGGCCGACTCCTGAAGTTCGTCAGCGTCTACTCGCAGAACCCCGAGACCGGCTGGGGCTACAACGAGGAGACGAAGCCGATGCTGCAGACCTCGTACGGCAGCATTCCGTGGGATGACTCGCACCATCCCGAGCTGTCGCAGACCGACGGCGTGCCCGATGGACGCTGGCTGTTCATCAACGCGAACAACACGCCGCGCGTCGCCCGCGTGGACCTGAGCACCTTCGAGACGACGGAGATCCTCCAGATCCCGAACTCCGCCGGTGGCCACGCCTCGCCGTTCACGACGCCGGACACGAAGTACATCGTCTCGGCCACGCGGTTCAGCGTGCCGATGAATCACGCCGACGTCGCCATCAGCAGCTACAAGCAGAACTTCAAGGGCACGGTGTCGTTCATCCGCGCCGACCAGCCAGGCAACATGGATATCGCGTTCCAGATCCTGATGCCGGGCTACAACTACGACCTCGGCCATGCCGGCAAGGGTCCGTCCGACGGCTGGTTCTTCTTCACGACGTACAACACCGAGCAGGCGTACGAGAAGCTCGAGCTGAACGCGTCGCAGAACGACAAGGACTTCATGGCTGCGGTGAACTACCGCGCCGCCGAGCAGTGCATCGCGCAGGGGAAGGGCAAGACCGTCCCCGCCGAGTACTACCACAACGTGCTCGACGAGAAGTCCGGCCAGGCCCACAGCGAGAAGAAGACGAGCGTGATGACGCTCGATCCCACCGCGTGCCCCGGCGTCGTGTACTTCCTTCCCACGCCCAAGTCGCCGCACGGCGTCGACGTGGATCCCTCCGGCGAGTACATGGTAGCTGGCGGCAAGCTCGCCACGGTGATCCCGGTGCACTCGTTCATGAAGATGCAGAAGGCGATCGCCGACAAGCAGTTCGACGGCGACGAGTACGGCATCCCCGTGCTCAAGTACAGCGCGACGATCGCCGGCGAGGTGCAGAAGCCCGGCCTCGGCCCCCTGCACACCGAGTTCGACGGCAAGGGGAACGCCTACACCTCGATGTTCATCTCGAGCGAGATCGTGAAGTGGAAGCTTGGCACCTGGGAGGTGCTCGACCGCATGCCGGTCTACTACTCGGTCGGCCACCTCATGATTCCCGGTGGCGACTCGAAGAAGCCCTGGGGCCAGTACGTCCTCTCACTCAACAAGATCACCAAGGACCGCTACCTCCCCACCGGCCCCGAGCTCTCGCAGTCGGCGCAGCTGATCGACATCAGCGGCAACAAGATGAAGATGCTGCTCGACTTCCCGACGATCGGCGAGCCGCACTATGCCCAGGCCCTGCCGGCGGAGCTGATCAAGGACAAGCAGGTGAAGTTCTACAAGCTCAGCGAGAACACGCACTCGGGCCTCGTGAAGTCCGAGAGCGAGGGCGGGATCACCCGCACCGGCAAGCGCGTGGACGTGAAAATGGCCGCCATCCGCTCGCACTTCGCCCCCGACAACCTCGAGGGTGTGCAGGTCGGTGACACGGTGTACTTCCACGTCACCAACATCGAGCAGGACTGGGACATCGTGCACGGCTTCGCCGTGCTCGGCGCCGAGAACGCGGAGCTGATCATGCCGCCAGGCGCCACGCGCACCCTCAAGTGGGTGCCGAAGGCAACCGGTGTCTACCCCTTCTACTGCACGGACTTCTGCTCGGCGCTCCACCAGGAGATGCAGGGCTACGTGCGGGTGTCGCCGGCGGGGTCGAACGTGCCGCTCGTCGCGAACATCTCCAAGAAGGCGCAGGCGCAGATCGCGAAGGCCAACGGCGAGAAGAAGGATGAGTCGCACGAGCAGCACAAGGCTGCCGAGAAGCAGCGGTAACGGACGATGACCAGACTCTCCAGACTCCTCGTGGGTGCAGCGGCGCTGCTGCTGGTGCTGCTTTACGTGCTGCCCCTCTGGCACGTGCGACTCGTGGCGCCCCAGTACCCCGAGGGGCTGGGGATGAACATCCACGTCGCGTCGGTGCAGGGCGCGACCGAGACCGACCTGAACAACATCAACAACCTGAATCACTACATCGGCATGAAGCGGATCGAGAGCGACGCGATCCCTGAGCTCACCATCATGCCGTGGCTCGTCGGTGCGCTCGCGGCCGGCGGGGTGCTGGTTGCCCTGCTCGGCCGGCGCGCTCCGCTCTACACCTGGACCGGCGGCTTCGGCCTGCTGGGAGTCGCCGGCCTCGTGGATTTCTGGCGGTGGGAGTACGACTACGGCCACAACCTCGACCTCGAGGAGGCCATCATCAAGATCCCGGGGATGAGCTACCAGCCGCCGCTCATCGGGAGCAAGCAGCTGCTCAACTTCACGGCGACCTCGTGGCCCGGGCTGGGCGGCGTGGCGGCGGGGCTGGCGTTCTTCCTCGCCGTGACGGCTGTCGTGCACGTCATCCAGGCGCGTCGCTCCGAGCGAGCACTGGATGCAGCAGCGCTGGCATCGCGAGTCACCGACCCGCAGCTCGCGCACGTGAGCTGACCGATGCCAGTCGCGGACAGCACACTCATCACTCGCCGCAGGGCGCTTCGGCAGCTCGCGACCGTCGCCCTCGGCGCTGCAGTCGTGCCGTCGCTCGCCGCGCTCGAGGGGTGCGGTGAGTCGGGTCCGCACGCCATCGCCTACGGCCGCGAGGAGTGTGCGTGGTGCCGGATGACGGTGAGCGATGCCCGCTACGGTGCGGTGCAGCTCACCGCCCGTGGAAAGCAGCAGGTGTTCGACTCCATCGAGTGCCTCGCCCAGGCGACGCTCGCGCTCGATGCCAGCGAGCAGCCGCGTGCGGCGACGCGTTCATGGGTGACCGACTCGCTGCACCCGGGCACCCTCGTGCCGGCGTCCACCGCGCGCTACCTGCGCAGCACGGGTCCCGGCAGCCCGATGGGCAAGGGATTCCGCGCCTTTGCCTCGGCGTCGGACGCCGAGCGGGAGCAGCAGCGGAATGGCGGCGTGACGATGTCGTGGGAGGAAGCGCTGACGGTGATCGGGAGCGACCATGCGGCGGATGGCTGATCGCCCTCACTGGCGCTCCGCGTTCGGCGCACTGCTGCTTGGCGTCGTGGTCGCGACAGGCGCCGGCGCGCAGCGCACCATCGTCGTCTCGCCGACTGGCGCGGTGCGGACGGTCACGGAGGCGGTTCGCCTCGCCTCACCCGGCGATCGTATCGTCGTGAAGGAAGGCGTGTACCGGGAGCCGACGATCATCGTGAACAAGAGCGTGACGATCGTCGGTAACGGCAATCCCGTGCTCGACGGCCAGGGCGAGCGCGAGATCATGACCGTCACCGCCGACAGCGTGACGGTGCGTGGTCTCGTCTTCCGGGACGTGGGCTCGAGCTACCGTGAGGACCGCGCCGCCATCCGCGTGCAGGAAGCGAACGGCTGCACGATCGACGGCAACCGCTTCGAGCGTGCCTTCTTCGGCATCTACCTCGCCCGCGTGTCGGGATGCCGCGTCACGCACAACACGATCGTCGGCCAGTCCACCACCGAGGCGGCGTCCGGCAACGGGATTCACCTCTGGACCGCCGACCACGTCTTCATCGCCGACAACACGATCAGCGGCCATCGTGACGGCATCTACTTCGAGTTCGTGCACTTCAGCGACGTGGAGCGCAACCTGAGCGAGGAAAACCTGCGCTACGGGCTGCACTTCATGTTCTCCGACCAGTGCCGCTACCGCGGCAACGTGTTCCGCAGCAACGGCTCCGGCGTGGCGGTGATGTACACCCGCCATGTGGAGATGACCGGCAACCGCATGGAGCAGAACTGGGGCGCCGCCGCGTACGGCCTCCTCCTCAAGGAGATCGCCGACGTGCGCCTCGACCACAACACCTTCGCCGGCAACACCACCGGCCTCATGGCCGACGGCACTACCCGCCTCACCGTGACCGGCAACCGCTTCGCCGACAACGGCTGGGCCCTCAAGCTGGACGCCAACACCCAGGCGGGACGCGTGGCGGCGAACGACTTCGTCGGCAACACCTTCGACGTCGCCACCAACGGCAACAGCACCGACACCGTGCTCGAGGGCAACTACTGGGATGCCTACCGCGGCTACGACCTGAAGCGCGACGGCTACGGCGACGTTCCCTTCCGGCCCGTGCGGCTCTTCTCCGTGCTCGTTGAGCGCAACTCCCCCGCGCTCATCCTGCTGCGCAGCACCTTCGTCGCGCTGCTCGATGCGGCGGAGCGCGTGATTCCCGCCCTCACGCCGGACGCGCTGGCCGATGCGCGTCCCGCGATGCGCCCCCTCCACGCCGGCAATGGAGCCGTGCGATGATCACCATCTCCGGTCTCGAGAAGCGCTACGGCGCCCAGCACGTGCTCCGCGGCGTCAACGTCGAGGTGGGGCGCGGCAGCGTGACTGCCGTCGTCGGCCCGAACGGCGCCGGCAAGACGACGCTCATCAAGGCCATCCTCGGCCTCGTGCAGCCCGACGCCGGCGCAATCCGCGTGGACGACCTGCTCGTCGGCGAGGACTGCTCGTACCGGGCGCGCATCGGCTACATGCCGCAGATCGCGCGATACCCGCACAATCTCACGGCGCGCGAGCTGCTCACCATGCTCACCGAGCTCCGCAAGGCGGCGCCGAATGCCGGCCCGATGCGCCGCGACGAATCGCTGATCGCGCAGCTCGGCCTCACCGGGCAGCTCGACAAGCCGCTGCGCGCCCTCTCCGGCGGCACGCGCCAGAAGGTGAACGCGGTGGCTGCGTTCCTCTTCTCGCCCGACCTGCTCATCCTCGACGAGCCCACCGCCGGCCTCGATCCCGCGGCGAGCGAAGTGCTCAAGGATCGCATCCTCGCCGAGCGTGCGGCTGGGCGGACGGTGATCGTGACCTCGCACTTCATGAGCGAGCTCGAGGAGCTGGCCACGGACGTCGTGTTCCTCCTCGAGGGCACCGTGCGCTACGCCGGTCCGCTCGACGAGCTCCTGCGGCGCACCCGCAAGGCCAACCTGGGGCGCGCCATCTCCCACCTGATGCTCGAGGCTGCGGCCGCATGACGCTCTTCTCTCCCATCACAACGAAGATCGTGACCTGTGAGCTGCGCGACGTGGGGCGCAGCCGGTGGCTGTTCGCCTATGCGGCGTTCTTCTTCGTCGTGGCCGACGCGCTGCTCCGCTTCGGCGGCGCCGACAAGGCTCTGCTCAGCCTCACCAGCGTGACGCTGTTCATCGTGCCACTGGTGGCGCTGGTCTTCGGCACGGTGTTCCTCGACGACGCGCGCGAGTTCACCGAGCTGCTGCTCGCCCAGCCGGTCGCGCGGCGGCAGCTCTACACCGGCCTCTACCTCGGCCTCACCCTGCCACTCGCCGCGGCGTTCGTGGCCGGGGCGGCGATCCCCTTCGCCGTGCACCGCATCGGGAATCCCACCCTCGACGTCTCGCTCGGCGTCCTGCTCGCCGTCGGGGTGACGCTCACCTTCGTGTTCACCGCGCTGGCATTCGTGGTCGCCGCCTTCGTGGACGACCGGCTGCGTCGCATGGGGACGGCCATCGCGCTCTGGCTCGTGACCGCGGTGCTCTACGATGGCCTCGTGCTCGTGCTGGCGATGCTCCTCGCCGACTACCCCATCGAGCGCACGCTGCTCGGCCTTACCCTTGGCAATCCGGTGGACCTCGCGCGCGTGCTCCTCCTGCTGCGCTTCGACGTGTCGGCGCTCATGGGCTATACCGGCGCCGTCTTCCAGCAGTTCTTCGGCGGTGCGCTCGGCATCGCCATCGCTTCCACCGCGCTGGCCCTGTGGGTCACGCTGCCGGTGGCGCTCGGGCTGCGGGCATTCCGCAAGCGCGACTTCTGACGCCCGCGTCCCTCACCATCAGCTCAACCCGCAAGCAAAGGATCAGTGATCATCATGAAGACGCAACGTGCCATCCTCCTCTCGGGGCTCGCCTTCATCGGCGCCGTCGCGGCGTGCAGCAAGAGTGACAAGCCGGACGGCGACGAGGCGAGTGCGTCGTCCCCCGCAGCAACGTCGAGCGAGCCGGCCGCGGGCGGCAAGATCATCGAGGTGAAGCTCATCACCGACGGCACGAGCAACCGGTTCGAGCCCGCGAAGATCGAGGCGCACAAGGGCGATGTCATCCGCTACACGCTCGTCGTCGGCGTGCACAACGTGCACTTCCTTCCCGATTCCAACCCTGGCAAGGTCGGCCTGCCGCCGGCGAGCGACATGCTGCAGCTGCCGGGGCAGACCTACGACCTGCCAGTCACCTTCGCGCCGGGCAAGTACTACTTCCAGTGCGACCCGCACGCGCTGCTCGGGATGGTCGGCCACCTCGAAGTGGAGGACGACTAGACCGCGATCACCGCGCCCTGCCACGCGGCGGGATCACTGTCCATCCGGTACAGCGTGTCGAGCTCGACGACCACGGCCCCACCCTCCAGGTGGAGGCCGTACCGGTCGAGCGAGCGCGTATTCCGACCGCTGTCGTGCGCGCCATCGGGGCGGAAGCGCGCCTTGTGCTTCGGGCAGAATACCCGCGATTCGTCGTCGTGCCACACGAGCCTCGTGCCGCGGTGCGGACAACGCAGGGAGAACGCGTACACGTGACCCTGCCACCGCGCGAGGATCACCTCGTTCGAGCTGTCGATGGACACGCCGTCGGTGCGCGGCAGGTCGTAGCGCCGCTGGTTGGCGCGCCCGCCGAGCGGCGCGACGTAGCGTGCGCCGCTCGCGAACGCCGCACTCGGCGAAAGGCCGGCTGCGGCCAGCGTGCCCGCCACCGCGAGCGCCATGTGGCGCAGGAAGGCGCGGCGGTCCGTCGCGTGCGGGCACGCCTGGCA
>DASUXT010000062.1:0-8080 GCA_036377775.1 Gemmatimonadaceae bacterium
GCTGCACTTCGACAGCACCGCCGCCACGCCGCCGGAATCCTTCACCATCCAGGCCGGGCCCGTCACCGGCATCCGCTTCTCTCGCCCGCGCGTGCAGGGCGACTGGGCGAACCTGCAACGCTATCACGCCGCCGACATGCAGCTCACCTCGTCATCCTCGGCGGCGAAGGATCGCGTCGTCTTCTTCGGCAACTCCATCACCGAGTCGTGGGCGCCGTACTTCGCGACGATGTTCCCCGGCAAGCCGTACGTGGGCCGCGGCATCAGTGGCCAGACCACGCCGCAGATGCTCGTGCGCTTCCGCCAGGACGTGATCGACCTGAAGCCGAAGGTCGTCGTGATCCTCGCCGGCACGAACGACGTCGCCGGCAACACCGGTCCCTCCACGCTGGAGATGATCGAGGACAACCTGAAGTCGATGACCGAGCTCGCGCAGCGGAACGGCATCGCGGTCGTGCTGTCCTCGGTGCTTCCCGTCTACGACTACCCGTGGCGCACCGGCCTCGAGCCGGCGCCGAAGATCATGGCGCTCAACGACTGGATGAAGCGGTACGCGCAGTCGGTGGGCGCCGTGTACCTCGACTACTGGACTGCACTCAGCGACGCCCGCCACGGCATGCGCGCCGAATACTCGGCGGACGGCGTGCACCCGAACGAGGCAGGGTATCGGGTGATGGCGCCGCTGGCGGAGCGGGCGATCCGGGAGGCGATGCGCCGCTGACCTGGGCGCTGGAAGTGCGGCGGCGGGTGCACAGGTGCTGTGGCGTCGCCGCGACACGATGACGAACGAGCGGCGCAGCGAGCCGCGGCGGGAAGTTGCAAGGTAGTGCGTGGCAACGCGTTATGATATTGCAGGTTCAGCCGTTTCGAGGGCCGGTTCCTTGCGGGCTCGCGCAGGATGCTGGAATCCGGAGCCCGTGCCAGCCGGTGCGGTGATCGGAGGCGACCATTCAGCGAGGAGCTCATGGCAAAGCTGGGTAGCTATTTCCGCACGCTCGCCACAGTCGCCGTGTGCACTGCCGTCCTGGGTGCACCGGCACATGCGCAGAGCTGGGTCGACTGGCAGACGATCGTCCGCAATTCTGCCGGCGCGCCGATCGGCGTCGATGGACAGATCACCCTGTCCACGGGTACGGTGGACGTCTCGTACCGCGGGAACATGTTCGGGGCGCTGCTCAGCAACAGCGACCCGAACCACTGGACACCCTCCACGAGCTGGGGCGCTCCCTCCCTGGTTGCACCCGACAAGCCGGACATGGTGCAGCTCCAGGACGCGAGCACCAAGAACGTGCTCACCTTCTCTTCGTCACTGGACGAGGTGTTCTTCGCCGTCTGGAGCGTCGGCCGCGTCGGGGATCCGGTGAGCTACATCTTCGACCAGCCATTCACGATCGTCGCTCAGGGACCATCAACCGAGTATGGCTGCGGGTCTCCCTGTCTCTCACAGAGTGGTAACACCCTCACCGGCCGCGAAGGCAATGGCGTCGTTCGGTTCGACGGCCCGGTGAACTCGATCACCTTCGACGTGGATCCCTCGGAGTTCTGGCACGGGTTCACCGTTGGCGCCAGGGTCACCGCCACCCCGGAGCCCGCCTCGTTCGTGCTCCTCGGCACGGGACTGGTCGGCGTGTTCGGTGCCGCTCGGCGCCGGCGCAACAGGTGACGACTCGCATGTGACGTCGAGGAATGACCGCCACGCCTTCGCGGCGTGGCGTGACGTGAAGACCGGCGCAGAGTCCGGCGCACGAGAGCTCTCGGGCCCTACTCGGACCTCGACACGAAAGCACCGCTCGCAAGAGCGGTGCTTTCTTTATTGAACTCCGAGGTCCTTCCGGTTCGTGCGCCGGCGTCGCAGAATCCGGGACCCAAAACCCCTCCCTGCATGCCGCGCCTTCTTCGTCAGCTCGCCCTCGTCGCCGTCGCACTGCCGGCCACGCTCACCGCTCAGACCCGCATGCTCCGCAGCCCCAGCGTGAGCGCGCGGAACATCGCCTTCGCCTACGCCGGCAACATCTGGATCGCCGATCGCGCTGGCGGCATCGCGCGCCGGCTCACCAGCTCGCCCGGTGCGAGCGAGAACCCGAAGCTCTCCCCCGACGGACGACTCGTCGCGTTCAGCGCGCAGTACGCCGGCAACGTGGACGTCTACGTCGTGCCCGTGGAGGGGGGCGAGCCGAAGCGGCTCACCTGGCATCCGGGCGCCGACCAGGTGCAGGGATGGACGCCCGACGGGAAGCAGGTCGTCTTCGCCAGCGGGCGCGCGACGAATGCGCCGACTGGTGTGCCGCGCTTCTACACCGTCGGGCTCGACGGCGGCGTCGCGACACCGATGCCGATGCCGCGCGCCTACCAGGGGAAGATCAGCCCCGACGCGAAGCGCATCGCGTACCGCATGAACAACTCGTGGGACGAGGAGCGCCGCAACTATCGCGGCGGGCAGAACCGCCCGATCTGGATCGAGGATCTCTCGACGCACGACGTCGTGACGCCGCCATGGCAGGACAGCAAGGAGATGGATCCCGCCTGGGTCGGCGACGTCGTCTACTTCCTCAGCGATCGCGACGGCGTGTCGAACGTGTGGAAGTACGACACGAAGTCGAAGCAGCTCGAGCAGGTGACGAAGTTCCGCGACTTCGACGTCAAGACGCTCGACGCGTCGACGTCGGCGAACGCGGTGGTGTTCGAGCAGGGTGGCTACGTCCACGAGCTCGATCCCGCCACCGGCCGCGAGCACGTCGTCAACATCGCTGCCAACGGCGATTTCCCGTGGATGATGCCGCAGTGGAAGGACGTGTCGAGCCGCGTCACCTCGCTGGCGCTCTCGCCCACCGGCAAGCGCGCCGCGGTGGAAGCGCGCGGCGAGATCTTCACCATCCCCGCCGAGAAGGGCGACGCGCGCAATCTCACCAGCTCGAGCGGCGCCGCGGATCGTGATCCGGCGTGGTCGCCCGATGGCCGGTGGGTGTCGTACTTCAGCGACGAGAGCGGCGAGTACAAGCTGGTGATCGCGTCGCCCGACGGCACGTCGAAGCGCGAGATCGCGCTCCCCGAGCCGAGCCACTACTACACGCCGCAGTGGAGCAGCGACGCGAAGCACATCCTGTATCACGACACCGGGCTGCGGCTCTGGGTGCTCGACGTCGCCAGCGGCAAGGCGACGCAGGTGGACACCGATCCGTACATGATGCCGGATCGCTCGCTCGCGCCGCGCTTCAGCCCGGATGGCAGGTGGATCGCGTACGCGCGCCGGCTGCCGTCCATGTTCCGCGCGATCTTCGTCTACGATGTGCAATCGGGCCAGCGCCACCAGCTGACTGACGGCCTCGCCGATGCCACGTCGCCGGCGTGGGATGCGAGCGGCAAGTACCTCTGGTTCCTCGCCAGCACGAACTTCGGGCCGGCCAGCGGCTGGCTCGACATGACGTCGTACGACCACCCGGTCACGTCGGCGCTGTACATGGCGGTGCTGAAGAAGGGCGAGCCGAGCCCGCTGTTGCCGGAGAGCGACGAGGAGAAGGCAGCCGCCGCCGCGGCGATGCCCGGTGCGCCGCCGCGTGACAGCGCAGATGTCACCCCGCAGGAGCGCGCGCAGCGCGCGACTGTCGGGGCCTCGCATCCCCGCGTCGCCATCGACTTCGACGGCATCGCCCAGCGCATCATTCCCGTCACCGGCGTCGCCGAACGCGCCTACGGCGAGCTCCAGGCCGGCCCTGCCGGCACCGTCTACTGGATCGAGGACGTCCCGGCATCGGGCACCGCGGAAACGAGCGGTCCGCGCGGTGGCGTGCTGCACCGCTACCAGGTCAAGGAGCGCAAGGCCGTTCCCTTCGCCAGCAACGTCGTCGACTTCGACATCAGCGCCGACGGAAAGAAGCTGCTCTACCGCACCCCCGGCCCGACGGGCGGTCTCTTCATCGTCGACGCCGACAAGGCGGTGCCGGCGCCGAATGCGGGAAAGCTCAACGTGCAGCTTCGCATGCTCGTGGATCCGCGCGCCGAGTTCGCGCAGATGTTCAACGAAGGCTGGCGTAACCAGCGCGACTACCTGTACGTGAAGAACATGCACGGCAGCGACTGGCCAGCAATGAAGAAGATGTATGGTGCACTCCTGCCAAGCGTGAACCACCGCGCCGACCTGAACTACCTGCTCGACATGATGGGCGCCGAGATCGCCATCGGGCACTCGTTCGTGCGCGGCGGTGACATCCCCGAGACGGCGCGTCCCACCGGCGGCTTGCTCGGCGCCGACTTCTCGATCGACAACGGGCGCTACCGCATCGCGAAGGTGTACGACGGCGAATCGTGGAACCCGGAACTGCGCGCGCCGCTGGCCGCGCCGGGTGAGGAGGTGCGCGCCGGCGAGTACCTGCTCGCCGTGAACGGCGTGGAGTTGAAGGGGAGCGACAACGTCTACCGCCTGCTCGACGGCACGGCGAACCGGCAGACCGTGCTCACGGTGGGCTCGCGTCCCACGATGGACGGCGCGCGCCAGGTGACGGTGGTGCCGATCCCGAACGAGCAGGGGCTGCGCACGCGCGCGTGGGTGGAGCGCAACCGGCGCATCGTGGATTCACTGAGCCGCGGCGCGCTGGCGTACGTGTACGTGCCGAGCACGGCGGGGCCGGGCTATACGTCGGTGAACCGCTACTATTTCGCGCAGCAGGACAGGCAGGGCGCGGTGATCGACGAGCGCTACAACAGCGGCGGTTCGGCGGCCGATTACATCATCGACCTCCTGCAGCGCGACTTCGACGGCTACTTCAACAATCCCGTCGGCGATCGCTACCCGTTCACGTCGCCGGCGGCTGGGATCTGGGGACCGAAGGTGATGATCATCAACGAGATGGCCGGCTCGGGCGGCGATCTCATGCCATGGATGTTCCAGCACCGGAAGGTCGGGCCACTCGTCGGCAAGCGGACGTGGGGTGGCCTCGTCGGCACGTGGGACACACCGCAGTTCGTGGATGGCGGCTCGATGATCGCGCCGCGTGGCGGCTTCTTCACGCGCGAGAACAAGTGGGCGGTGGAGAACGTCGGCACGTCGCCCGACATCGACGTCGAGAACTGGCCGAAGGAGGTGATCGCCGGCCACGACCCGCAGCTCGAGCGCGCGGTGGCCGAGGCGATGCGGCTGCTCAAGGAGCACCCGGTGACACGGGCAACGAAGGAGCCGCCGCCGCCGACGTGGGGTGCACGCAAGCCGTAGCTCGCTGACGCCGATTCCAGTGCTTCCCCTGGTTTCGGCGTGCTTCACCGCGATCGCACGGTGCTGCGCGATGACTTCAGAGTGCTTCATCGCGATCGCACGGTGCTACGCGCTTCCCCAGAGCGCTTCATCGCGATTGCACGGCGCCTTCCGATTTCGCCGAGTGTTACGGGGGTCCCTACGGCACCCTCTGGAAAATGGCGGTAATCAGTACCGCCATTTTCCAGAGGGTGCCTGGAAAGGGACTCTTGACTGCCTGGCAAAGAGGCTGCCTGGAAAGGGACTCTTAACTGCCTGACAAAGAGAGTGCCTGGAAAGGGACTCTTGAGAGTCTGACAAAGAGAGTGCCTGGAAAGGGACTCTTTATGCCTGACAAGAGTGGAGACGGCCTGGCGAGCGCGCTGAAAACGGGCTGACGAGCGCAGTGGCTCGCACGCCTGGGCTGCGGATCGTGCCATTCCAACGCGCACCGGCGCGGTTCGCGCAAACCGCATTGAACCCGCAGCGAGAGTCGGCGACGATTGTCCCGATGACTCCCGCGCAGTTCGCCCTCGCGGTCGGTGCCGACCAGATGTGGATCCGGAATGCGCGGCGGCTGCTCGGGCGGCCGGCGCAGCGCAATACGTTCGAGGCGCAGTGGCTCGGGATCGTTCACGACCTGCAGGTCTCGCTCGGCGTGGCACTCGCCGACGCGGCCCGGGTTGCCGATCGGGTGCTCGACGCCCAAACCGACGCCCACACCGACGCCCCAACCGACGCCCCAACCGACGCCCCAACCGACGCCCCAACCGACGCGGACCTCCTCGAAGTCGGAGTGGACGCGAGCGCCAGCGTCAGGCTGGTAATCGACCGTGTTCGGTTGCGCACGCTGCATGAGCTCCGCCTTGCCGGCGCGCTGCACCTGCCTTCGCTCGATCACCGAGGGCGGCCCGCCACCAGCCATCGACCGATTGTCGCCGAGCTCGAACGGCGGGTGAGACGGAATGCCGATGTTCACCGGCTGCTGCGCAACGTAGCGCGGCCGGCGGCTGCCCGGCTCGCTGACCTCGGATCGCTGGGTGAGCTGCTCGTCGCGCTCGCATGCGCAGGCGTACGGTTCATCGTCATCGGTGAGGCGGCCGGCGCGCTGCTCGGCACCGTGCGCCAGCCAGCAGCGGCCGATGTGCTGCATGACGCCGGGCTCCCGACCTCGCTCGCCTCGCTCGCCCGGGTGCTCAACGAGCATCACGCCTCTCCGCGCGGGACGCGCGAGGACCGGGTGCGCCACTTCGATGCGGCGATGGTTGGCGCCCTCCCCGCTCTCGCGCTCGACACTGATCTCGGCTCGCTCAACGTGTGGACGCGCGTGCACGTCGTCGGCGGCTACGCAGGCTCACAGGAGCTCGCGATCGATGCAGCGGAGGGCGGGCTCCCATTTCCCGTGCTCGGCCTTTCGTCGCTGATCGACATGCAGCGCCGGAACGGGCGCACCATGGACAAGGACCTGCTCTTCGAACTCCGGCAACTCGAGATCGAACGGCGTCGCATCGCCCGTCTCGAGCGCTACAGGCGCTCCCTCGCTACCGACCCTCCGCCTCGTCCATCTCCGCCACCACCTTCTCGTAGCACTCCGGACAGATTCCGTGGCTGAACGTCGTGCCGGTGTGCTTCGACACGTAGCTCTCCACCGTCTGCCAGTAGTCCTCGTCGTCACGCACCTTCCGGCAGTACGAACAGAGCGGGAGGATCGCCTGCAGCGTGCGTACCTCGGCGAGCGCCGCCTGGAGCTCGCGGACGAGGCGCTCGCGCTCCTCCTCCGCTTCCTTCTGCGCCGTGACGTCGCGCGCCACCGAGTAGATCACCGACCAGGTTGCGTCGGGTGCGGCGTTCCAGCGCAGCCAGCGATACGTGCCGTCCTTGCACCGGTAGCGGTTCTCGAACTCCAGCGCCCGTCCACCGCCTCGCACCTCCTTGTTCTGCGCCAGCGTGCGCTCGCGGTCGTCCGGGTGCACGAACTCGATGAACGGTCGCGACGTGAGCTCGTCGGTGCTCCAGCCGAGCGTGCGCTCCCACGCCGGGTTGAGCCGCTTGAAGTAGCCGTCGAAGCCGAGCTGGCAGAGCAGGTCGATCGAGAGCTCGAAGAAACGTTCTTCGAGAATCGGTTCTGGTATCATCGGAGGCGGGGCGACGCGTCAGGAGGCGATCGCGGGAGGGGACGCCTGGCGACACCCGTGGGGGAGGACTTCGGGTGACGCGCTGGAGGGGAGGACAAAACTAAGCGCGCGGGCGCCGCGCGCCATCCCGCCGCCACGCCTTCCCGCAGGTATCCCCCGCCAGTAGCATCCGTCTCACCATGAGACATCTCAGCCCGCTCTCCGTCGCCCTGGCGACGGTCGTTCTCGCCGCGCCCCTCGCCGCGCCCCTCGCCGCGCAGCGCTCCACCGCCCGCTCCACCACCCGCACCGCTGCCGACACGGCGACAGCACGCTCGGCGTTCCCGTCGCTCCGCTGGCGCAACATCGGCCCCTTTCGCGGGGGACGGTCCGTCGCCGTCACCGGCTCGTACGTCGACCGGCAGGTCTTCTACTTCGGTGCGGCGGACGGTGGAGTGTGGAAGACCACCAACGGCGGGCAGACATGGCAGAACATCTCCGACTTCCGCGTGAAGGGCGGGTTCGAGATCGCCTCGGTCGGTGCGATCGCCGTGGCGCCGAGCGATCCCAACGTGATCTGGGTCGGCACCGGGGAGAGCGGGCTGCGCGAGGACCTCACCTACGGCACCGGCATCTATAGAAGCACCGACGGCGGCGAAACCTGGGAACACAAAGGCCTGACCGATAGCCAGCAGATCGGCGCGATCCGCGTGAGCCCCACCGATCCCGACGTCGCCTACGT
>DASUXT010000063.1:0-2621 GCA_036377775.1 Gemmatimonadaceae bacterium
GAGCATCCATTCCACGGAAGTCGGCGGCATCCTCACGCCGCTGGACCTGGCATACAGGCTCGTTGCCGGCGAGGATGCCGAATCGCAGGCGATCCGGAAGAACACCGTGGTGATGCTGGTGCCGTCGCTCAATCCCGACGGGGTGGACATCGTCGGCGACTGGTATCGCAGCTCGCTCGGCACGAAGTGGGAGGGTACCAGCCCGCCGACGCTCTATCACTACTACACGGGCCACGACAACAACCGCGACTGGTACGCCTTCACGCAGGTCGAGACGCAGATGGTCATCGACTCGCTCTACTCGCCGTACCATCCGCAGGTCGTCAACGACATCCACCAGCAGGGCTCGAGCGGGACGCGGATCTTCATCCCGCCGTACATGGATCCCATCGAGCCGAACATCGATCCCATCCTCATCGCCGGCGTGGCGCAGATGGGGAAGTCCATGACCTGGCGCATGACGGCGGCCGGCTTCACCGGCATCGCCAACAACACGTCGTACGACGTGTGGACGCCGGCGCGGGCGTATCAGCACTACCACGGCGCCATCCGCATCCTCACCGAGACGGCGAGCGCCGCGCTCGCCTCCCCGATCACGGTCAGCTTCGATTCGCTGCGCGCCGGCTACAACGTCGATCCGAAGGTCACGGGTGTGGACTTCCTCACCACGTGGAAGGGCGGTCCGTGGGGGATCGGCGACATCGTGCGCTACCAGACCGCGGCGACGTGGGCGCTCCTCGCGCAGACGGCGGACGATCGCGCCCTCTGGCTCTCCAGCTACGACGAAGTGGAGCGTCGAGCAGCCGCCGGGAACCACGCCGCCGGCCGCGAGGACTGGCCGTCGGCGATCGTGATCCCCGCGCAGCCCACGCGCGACACGGCGGTCAACGCCGCCCTGCGCATCCTTCAGCGCGGACAGGTGGAAGTGCGTCGGGCCGCGAGCGCCTTCACGGCGAACGGCCGTTCGTTCCCGGCGGGCAGCTACGTCATCCACACCGCGCAGCCCTATGCCGCATTCGCCAAGACGCTGCTCGAGCCCCAGCACTACCCCGACCTGCACGAGTATCCCGGCGGGCCGCCGAAGCGGCCGTACGACGTGGCCGCGCACACGCTGCCGCTGCTGTTCGGCTTCGACGTCGCCTTCGTTCCGGACAGCGTGACGGTTGCCACCACGCCGCTCGCCCCCGTGGCGCCGACGAAGTGGGTCGCGCGGGGCCTCAGCGACTCGCACGCGCGCCGCATCGCCATCTTCCGAAACGCGTCGCCATCGATGGACGAAGGGTGGACGCGCTGGGTGTTCGACCAGTACCGCATCCCGTTCACCCTGGTCACCGCGCGCGACGTCCGCGCTGGCAACCTCGCCTCGCACTTCGATGCGATCATCATCCCCGACCAGAACCCGCGCGCCATCGCGCGTGGGCCGAACGGCAACTACCCCGACTCGCTCAAGGGTGGGCTGGGCGACGAGGGCGGAGCGGCGCTTGCGGCGTTCGTGGATGCGGGCGGCACCCTGCTCGCCTTCAACGACGCCAGCGACTACGCCATCGAGGCGCTCGCCCTTCCCGTGAAGAACGTGCTCGCTGGCGTGCGCTCGAGCGACTTCTATGCGCCAGGCTCGATCATCAAGGTGCAGTTCGATCGCGCGAACTCATTGGCGACCGGGCTGACGTCGCCCGAGTCCGGCGTGTGGTTCGAGACGTCACCGGCGTTCGACATCACCGATCCGTCGCGCGCGGCCGCCGTGGCGCGCTACCCCGCATCGTCCGCCGGCAACCCGCTCCTCAGCGGGTGGCTCCTCGGCGCGGAAAAGCTCGACGGCAAGGCAGCGATGGTGGACGTCACGCGCGGCAAGGGGCACGTGATCCTGTTCGGATTCCGGCCGCAGTACCGGGCGCAGTCGATGGCGACATTGCCGCTCGTGTGGAATGCGCTCTTGAGAAAGTGAAGATCCGGAACGGCAACTGCCAACTGCCTTGAACTGCTCCAACATCGAACGGATCGCTCCGAGGGCATCCGGGCCTCCCAATGGCCCACCAGCCTGCCTGCGGTGAGGACACACCGCTCCTTTACTGGTCAGCGCCTTCGTAGGGACAGTGCCTGAAATGCTTTGGGGGTGCGCCTGGAGATACCATCCCTCCACGCGCACCCCAAGTTCTTGAAGATTCGTCCCTCCAACAGCGCGTAAGAGTAAAGGAGCAGTCTCCGATTCCCGCTTGCATCGTCGGAATGCGCCGGGAGAGTCGCCGGCGCATGGAGCGATCCGTTCGATGCTGGAGCAGTTCAGGCAGGTGGCAGTTGCCGTTCGACCTGGGAGCAATTCAAGGCAGCTTCTGCAGTCACCTGAAGAAACCCGCCCCCGCCCCGGCGCGTAGGATTCTTCATGCTAGCATACCTCGCTGTCGTCCTCCTTCAGGTGCCCACCGCTGGCGCCGTGCAGGCCGACACAATGCGCTCGTCTGTCCCGGCGAAACAGGCCGTCACCGACTCGACGAAGAAGAAGCGCGAGAAGAAGCCGCCGAAGCGCATCCCCCTCACGCCGGCGCTCCTGTCGTCGGCGTTCAAGGATCCCGAGGCGCGCCACATCCTCCAGCTCGCGCGCCAGGCGCGCATGAGCCAGGACT
>DASUXT010000064.1:0-102928 GCA_036377775.1 Gemmatimonadaceae bacterium
TCGCGACGACGACGCCGACGATCTCGGCTACGGTGGTGGCGGTTCCTCGTCCTATGACGATGACGACGAGGAGGATGGCGGCTGGACGACCCACAAGGACGACAGCGACGACCTCTGGGACAGCACCGACGACTCCGACGATGAGGAGGATGAGGGGCTGGGTACGCCAGTCGTCGAGGAGGAAGAGGAGGAAAGCGCGCTCGTCGTGGCCCGCGCGCCGCGCGGGGGAACGGCCAGTGGCCGCCCCATCACTCCGCCCAGCACTGGCGGTGCGACCTCCGGTGGAACGAGCTCGCCGCGCCCGCCGCTCTCGTCGCAGGGCACCGGCACCGGCGCCGGCACGGGCGGACGCTCCAGCGCCGGTGGCGCGACCGCTGGCGGGGGGTCCATGAGCGGCTCCTCGACCGCTGGCAGGAGCGCCAGCAAGTCGGCAGGCAAGTCGGCAGGCAAGTCGGCAGGCAAGTCGGCGGGCAAGTCGGCGGGCAAGTCGGCGGGCAAGAGCGCCGCGAAGAAGGGAGGCGCGAAGAAGTCCTCGGCGAAGAAGTCATCCGCGAAGAAGTCCTCGGCGAAGAAATCTTCTGCGAAGAAGTCCTCCGCGAAGAAGAGCCCGGCCCGGAAGGGCGCCATGAAGAAGGGCGCGGCCCGCAAGGGTGCGGCGAAGAAGAGTGGCGCCAGGAAGTCCACCGCCCGCAAGGGTGGCGCGAAGAAGTCGTCGGCCCGCAAGGGCGGGGCGAAGAAGAGCGCCCGCCGCGGCGGCCGTCGCTGAGCTTCAGGACATCGAGGCAGTGAACAACGGGGTGCGACGTCATGTCGCACCCCGTTGCGTTTGCCTCTACACGACGCGCGGCCCTAATATCCGGCCATGAAGCACGCGTCTCCCCCTCCGTCCATTCCGGCTCCCACCGCCCGCACCGAGCCCCATCACGAGGGACTCGGCGAGGTCGCCGCCGGCATCGCCCGGGAGCTGCGCCAGCCGCTGCTCGCGATCTCCTCCGCCGCCCAGCTCCTCCGCTTCCGCGTCGCCGAAGACCCTGTGGTGGAGAAGAACATCGGCCGCATCCTCCGCGAGGTGGAGCGGCTCAACGCCTTCACCACCGCGTTGCTCGACTACACCAGCACCGAAGCCCTGCACCTGGCTTCCGTGAATCCCGATACGCTCTGGGACGAGGTGCTCGAGAACGAGCGCGGCCGCCTGGAGAGCCGCGCCCTGCTCGTCCAGCGCACGCGCGCCGAGCCCACGGTGCGCTGCTCTCTCGACGCATCACAGGTGCGCCGCCTGTTCGTCGAGCTGCTGAAGAACGCCGCAGAGGCGGCTCCCGAGGGGACGGATCTCCTCCTCGATGCGTCGGGGAGTGATGGCGCATGGAGCTGCCGGCTGCACAACACCGGGCCGGAGCTGCCGGCGGATGCCGTCGTCCACGCCTTCGACCTCTTCTATTCGACGCGCGCCGGCGGTGCCGGTATCGGGCTCGCCCTCGTGCGCCGGATCGCGGAGGATCACGGCGGGACGATCACCCTCGCCAGCGACAGCAGCGGCACCACCGCCACGCTCATCCTGCCGGCCGCGCCCCACCACGGAGGCGCATGATGCGCTGGCGAAAGGCAGCTGCCGCCGGCGGTGCCGCCCTCGGCGCCGCCGCACTGTACAACGTCTCGGCAACACATGGCATCGCCTCCCTTGAGAATGAGCTGGGAGGCGAGAGCTGTGAGCTGCTGTGGCGTGGCCACCGCGTTGCGTACACACGCCGCGGGCGAGGTGAGCCGGTCCTGCTCGTTCACGGCATCTACGCCGGTGCCTCGTCGAACGAGTGGCGGCACACGGTGGATTCGCTCGCCGAGCGCTACACCGTCTTCACGGTGGACCTCGTCGGCTTCGGTCGCTCCGACCGGCCCCGCCTGCGGTACACGCCGGCTTTCTATCAGGCCTTCCTCGGCGACGTCATGAACCGTCTTGGCCGCGGCCCGCTGGCCGTCGTGGCCACCTCGCTCTCGGCAGCGCTCGTCGTCACCGTCGCGGCGCGTGACCCGCGCCATGTGGCAGCGCTCGCGCTCATCGAGCCCACCGGCCTCGGGCAGCTCTCCGGGCCGCCCACGGCCGCGCAGGGCGCCGCCCAGCTCCTCCTCGAAGCGCCCATCGTCGGCACTTCGGCGTATAACGCCCTGACCTCGCCAGCCAGTGTACGGCGCTACCTGGAGGCCGTGTATTCCGACGACCGGCTCGTCACCGACGAGCTCGTGGAGTCGTACATGCGGAACGCTCGACAGCCCGGCGCCAAGTACGCCGTGGCGGCATTCGTCGGCGGGCAGCTGAACGTGGACCTTCGCCAATCGCTCCGCCGCGTGCGCCAGCCCATGCTGCTCCTGTGGGGCGAGCAGGCGCGCGAGAATCCGGTGCAGCATGCCCACGGCTTCCGCGTGCTGAAGCCGGAGGCGGACTGGGCGTTGATCAAGGGCGCCGGCGACCTCCCGCACGACGAGCAGCCGCGTGCGACGAACGAGGCGCTGCATCGCTTCCTCGAGCGCGTGCGCGACACGCAGGGCAGTCGTCCTTCCACGCGCGCCAACCGCTGAACCTTCGCGCGCCGTGACCCGTCGGGGGCGACCGACGGCTCACATCGAGCGCGAGCGCCTGTTATCTTCCGCCGCCTATGCCGGAGTCGTCCCTCTCCCCCGTTGCCCTGCTGCGCGCGCACTCGCGGCACGCCCCGTGGAATGCCCGCGGGCTTGCGGCCCATGTCACTGCGCTGGTGGACGCGGCGGGCATTCGTCCCACCAACGCCTCGGCACGCGTCGCGCCGAGTGCGCGCTCGGTGCGCTTCTACGTGGCCAATGGCCTGCTCGATCGCCCCGAGGGCGCCGGCACGGCGGCGACGTACAACTACCGCCACCTCCTCCAGCTCCTCGCCATCAAGATCCGCCAGCGTGAGGGCGCCACGCTCGAGGGAATCAAGGGTGAGATGAAGGACATGACCGGCGACGCGCTCGAGCGCCGTGTGGCCGCGTCGCTCGCTCCCGCCCTCGGTGCCCAGGCGGATGTCGCCGTGCGCGAGACGGACGAGGAGCGTTCGGCCAGCTGGCGCCGCGTTCCCGTCGCCGACGGCATCGAGATCCACGTCCGCGACGACGCCCCCGCCGCGCGCGACGAAGCCCTGGTGGCGATGCGCGAAGCTGTCCGGGCGGCGTTGGGGCGGGAGGACATCCGGTAGGAGATCGGTTCTTCGGCGTTTTGGTTCCTCGGCTTGTCGGTTCTTCGGTTTACGGCAGACCTCGGGACGATGAAGCTGACCGAGGCACGCCCTGCACCAAAGAACCGAAGAACCGAAGAACCGAAGAACCGAAGAACCGAAGAACCGAGAAACGCGTTCAGAGTAGCCTGGACAGCAGCGCCGCCCCGTCCTCGATCACGTGATCGTACCACGGGCGCTTCCGGAACTCGGAGAGGATGATCTCCTTCGACCGTGACAGGTCGTCGAAGAAGGTCGAATCCAGCTTCGCCCCCTGCGTGGAGTCGAGGAACACGAGGTTCGATTCGTTGTTGAACGCCAGCGACCGGTTGTCGAAGTTCATCGAGCCGACCGTGCCCCAGATCCCGTCGGCGATGAACGTCTTCGAGTGGATCATCGATGGCTGGTACTCGTAGATCCGCACGCCTCCCTTGAGCAGCTCCTCGTAGCGCGAGCGTCCCGCCCACCACGTCGTCTTCACGTCCGTCTTCGAGCTCACGGTGAGGATGCGCACGTCCACGCCGCGCTGCCGCGCGTGAATGAGCAGGCGTCGGAAGTCGTCGTCGGGCACGAAGTAGGAGTTCGTCACGTAGAGCGTCCGCCGCGCGCTGGCGATGGTGAGGGCGTTGAAGCGCTCGGCCGGCGTGCTCCCCGTGGTGGGGGACGAGAAGAAGAGCCCCGCGTTCACGCCTCCCGGGATGATCGCGAAGGACTTCCGCGGGAAGAAGGTGTCGCCGGCGATCAGCTCTCCGGTGCACTCCGCCCATGCCGCCGCGAACGCCGCCTGGAGCCCCATCACCGCCGGCCCCTCGAACCGCACGTTGCTGTCGCGCCACTGGTCCTCATGCTTGCCGTCACCCAGCCAGTAGTCGGCAAAGCCGAATCCCCCCGTGTAGCCGATCACGCCGTCGATCACCATCGCACGCACGTGCGAGCGGTCGCTCGCATTGTGCAGCGTGTACCAGTGGAGCTGGCGCAGCAGCCCCACCTCCACGTGCGCCGCCCGCAGGCTGTCCGCCCACTCCTGGCTCAGGTTCTGTGACCCGAACGCGTCCAGCACGAGGAGCACACGCACCCCTGCCCGCGCGCGCTCCTTCAGGATAGCGGCGATGGAATCCGCCACCTGGCCCGGCTGTGAGTAGTAGTTCTGCATCGTGATCGTGCGCTTCGCATGGCGCAGGTCGTCGTACAACCGCGTGTAGACCTCGCCGTTGTTCACCTGCTCCACCACGTTGCCCGTCGTCATGTGCAGCCCCGTGTAGAGCTCGATCGAGCGCGTGAACAGCGAATCGCCGATGGGCGGCGGCCCGTCCCGGTCACCGATGGCGATGACCGATTGAACCGGGGTGCCTCGCGTGACGGTCAGGATGCCGATCAGCGCCAGGACGCTGACCAGCAGGATACCGAGCACGATGGCTACGCGCTTGACTCGAAGTGCTTTTCGCATTTGCGCCGCTGCTCTCACATACTTCGTGCCACGCTGCGGTCGCCGTCGTGCGACCGGCAGCGATCACCCACGCCGGAGAGATGCGCATGGAGTTCGACGGCCGCAACGTGCTGCTCACGGGAGTGAGCCGGCCAGGCCAGGTGGGCGAAGCGGTCGCGCAGGCCTTTGCCGTGCGCGGCGCCCGCCTTCTGCTCGTGGCGCACCGCATCGAGCAGGCGCGCGAGCGCGCCGATGCGCTGGTGGCGAGCGGTCACCAGGCTACGGCGTTCGCCGCCGACCTCACCGACGCGAGCGCCGTCGCCTCGCTCGCCGATGACGCTCGCACGCGGACTGGTGGCCAGATCCACGCGGTCGTTCATGTTGCAGGCGGCTTTTCCATGAGCGGGCCGATCGCGGAAAGCGACCCGACGGAATGGACGCGCCTCTTCTCCATGAACGGCACGACGGCGTATCTCGTCGCACGCGCCTTCGTCCCGATGCTCCGCACCACTCGCGGCTCCCTCACCTGCTTCGCCTCGGAAGCGGTGCTGCCCGGCGCCGCGTCGAAGAATCGCGCCGCGTACGTCGCCGCCAAGAGCGCCGTCGTTGCGGTCGTTCGTGCCGTGGCGGAAGAGGAACGCGCCAACGGCGTACGCGCGAATGCCGTCGCACCCTCCACCATTCGCACGGCGGACAATGTCGCCGCGATGGGCGAGAACGCGTCGATGGTCTCGCGCGACGCGGTGGCCGACGCCGTCTGCTGGCTCGCCTCCGATGCGGCACGCGCGGTGAGCGGACAGGTCATCGCGGTGCGCTGAGGAGCATTCCCACAGGTTGCCGCCCCCTGCGCGAGCGGGCAGCTTCCCCGCATGAACGTCGTCACCCGCCGCCGGGTTTCCGCACGGGTTGTCCGACTCGATCGCTCGCTGGAGGCGCTGCCGCTCTTCCGCCTCAGCGACTCGGCCGAGGACGGCGTCATCTCGTGGAGCGACGAACAGGGGCGTCGCTGGCGCGTCATCCCGAACCCGGGCGACCGCCTTCCCGGCACTTTCGACCAGGATGTCTACGTCGAGCTGATGCACCGCTTCCACGAGGCAGGCGAGCCGGCGGATGGCGCGATCCACTTCACCCTGCACGCCTTCCTGCGTGCGATGGGGCGGCGGGTGGACGGACGTACCTACGAGCAGCTTCGCGGCGCCCTCGGCCGCCTGGAGCGCACGACCCTCGAGTCGCAGGGCGTGTATGAAGTGGCGCCGTCGCTCGAGCGCCCGGAGCTCCGCTTCACCATCCTCACGGCGGCCGTCGTGGAGCGCCGCCGCACCCTCGATCGCGAGCAGCTCCCCCTCTTCCCCAGCATCACCACGGCCGAACCCGGCGTGGCCCGCGTGGTCATCTCGTCGCTGCTGCGTGAGAACATCGCCGCCGATCACACCGTCAGCCTCTCGGCGCCCTTCTACTGGTCCCTCGGCTCCCCCGTGGCGCGACGGCTGTACCGCCTGCTCGAGGTCGCTCGCGCCGATGGAAGGCTCACCTGGCGCATCGCGCTCGACGAGCTCGCTCAGCAGCTCCCCCTCGCGCAACGCTACCCGTCGCACCTGCAGCGCGTGCTCCAGCCCGCCCACGACATGCTCATCGAGCGTGGCCTGCTGCGCGCCGCCCTCATCCGGCAACAACAGCGCGAGTGGTTCGTCGATTACATGCTGGGCTCGCGCCCCCCGTGAGCCGTGCGCCCGGCCGATGGCGCGAACCCTGCCACCTCGAACCATCGCTCTTCGGTGCGCGCCGGGAACCCACAGCGGCCCGGGGCGTAGTTAATTGGGACGTATCTCTCTCATCATCCAGCAGGTCGTCATGCTCCGTCGCCGCACCGCCGTCATCGCGCTCGCGCTTCTCCCCGCCGTCGCCGGCGGCTTCCTCGTTCAGGACCGCGCGTCATCCGACGGCGCCCGCCTGCTCGACCAGGTCTTCACCCTGGTCTCGAACCGCTACGTGGACACCGTCGGCCAGGCGGCGCTCTACGAGAAGGCGGCACGCGGCATGGTGGAACAGCTGAACGATCCGTACAGCCAGCTGTTCTCGCCGAAGGAGCTCGCGAGCTTCTCCCAGCAGACCAACGGCAAGTACGCCGGCATCGGCATGCAGATCCAGGATCTGCAGGGCGCGATCACGGTGAGCACCGTCTTCCCGCACACGCCCGCCGAGCAGGCCGGCGTGCGCGAGGGCGACCAGATCATCTACGTGGACTCCCTCTCCACGCAGGGCTGGAGTACGCAGAAGGTCTCCGATTATCTCATCGGCGAGCCCGGCACCCCGGTCAAGGTGAAGTTCAATCGGCCCGGCGTCGCCGAGCCCATCGCGATCAACTTCACGCGGCAGGTCATCCACATCCCCGCCGTGCCGTACGCCATCGTGCTCGACAACAAGGTCGGCTACGTCCCGGTGCAGCGCTTCAGCGAGTCCGCGGCCGAGGAAGTGCAGAACGCCGTCAGCCAGCTCCAGCGCGAGGGCGCCAGGGGGATCATCCTCGACTTCCGCGGCAACCCCGGCGGCATCCTCGAGCAGAGCATCGCGATGTCGAATCTCTTCCTGAAGGGTGGACAGGAGATCGTCAGCGTGCGGTCGCGCGCCTCGGAGCCGCAGAGCTACGGCACCTCGGGCAGCCCGCTCTATCCCACCATTCCGCTCACCGTCCTCACCGACGGCGGCACCGCGTCGGCGAGCGAGATCGTCTCCGGCGCGCTGCAGGATCACGATCGCGCGCTCATCGTCGGTTCCACCAGCTTCGGCAAGGGGCTGGTCCAGACCCTCTTCCCGCTCGACGGCGGCTACGCGCTCAAGATCACCACCGCCAAGTGGTACACGCCGAGCGGCCGCAGCATCCAGCGTGAGCGCAAGTTCGAGAACGGCCACTTCGTGGAAGAGAAGCCGGATTCCACCGAGACCGAAGCGAAGAAGAAGGCGCGTCCTGCCTACCGCTCGGACGCCGGCCGCGTCGTGTACGGCGGTGGCGGCATCACCCCGGACGTGCTCGTGCGCGACGACACCCTCACCACGCCGGAGCAGAACTTCAACAAGGCCATCGCGCCCAAGTCGCAGGAGTTCTTCACCGCGCTGAACGACTACACCCTCGAGCTGTCGCACAACGCGAGCATGAGCTTCAGCGTGCAGCCGCAGTGGCGCGACGAGTTCTATCGCCGCCTCACCGCCAAGGGGATCCAGGTCAGTCGCGCACAGTACGACTCGGCCAGCCGCTTCGTGAATCGTCTCCTCGAGCAGCGCGTCGCGCGCCTCGTCGGCGGCGACTCCACGGCCAAGCGCCGCGACCTGCGCTTCGACCTGCCACTGCAGAAGGCGCTCGATCTGATGGAGAAGGGCTCCACGCAGAAGGATCTCTTCACGCTCGCCGCGGCCTCGCCGGCCACGGTCCGGAAGTAGGAGAAATCCCGCGTGCAGGGAAGGCGCATGGCGCGATAGATTTCGCGCCATGCGCCTTCTTTCGTTTTCCTCCCTCCTCGTGCTCGGCGCCGCATTCGGCTGCGCCCATCAGACGCCCTCGGTCATCGCCCCGGATACCGGGGAGCGCCACCTCGCCAACCTTCGCCAGCTCACCAATGGCGGCGAGAACGCGGAAGCGTACTTCAGCGCCGACGGCAAGCGCCTGATCTTCCAGAGCTCGCGCGACGGACGCGCGTGCGACCAGGAATACGTGATGAACGTCGACGGCACTGGGCTGCAGCGGGTCTCCAACGGCACCGGCAAGACGACCTGCGGCTTCTTCTACGCCAACGACCAGCGCATCCTCTTCGCATCGTCGCACGCGCTGCAGCAGGACTGCCCGCCGAAGCCGGACCCGTCCAAGGGCTACGTGTGGGGGCTCGATCCGTTCGACATCTACACCGCGAAGCCCGATGGCTCCGACCTGCGGCGGCTGACCAACTATGGCGTCTATACCGCGGAGGCCGTCGTCTCCCCGGACGGAAAGAAGATCGTCTTCACCTCGCTCAAGGACGGCGATCTGGACATCTACACCATGAACGTGGATGGCACCGACGTCCGTCGCCTCACCACCACGCCGGGCTACGATGGCGGACCCTGGTGGTCGCCCGACGGCAGGCAGATCGCCTACCGCGCGTGGCACCCCACCGACACCGCGCTCGTGAGCTACCGCGATCTTCTCGCGCAGCGCCTCGTCCGGCCGAATCGCATGGAGCTCTGGGTCATGAACGCCGACGGCAGCGGCCAGCGACAGATCACCCAGCTCGGCGGCGCCAACTTCGGTCCATCGTGGACCCCGGACGGCAAGCGGCTGATCTTCTCGTCCAACTACACCCAGCCGCACAGCGGCAACTTCGATCTCTATCTCGTCAACCTGGACGGCACGGGGCTCGAGCGCGTGACGACGAGCGACACCTTCGACGGCTTCCCCATGTTCAGCCCCGATGGCCGCAAGCTCGTGTGGGCCTCCAATCGCCACGACGCCAAGGCCACCGAGACCAACCTGTTCATCGCGGACTGGGTGCCGTAGCAGGCAGCAGCTGGCGGAGGCGCGCCACCCGCTCCGCCAGTGCCGTATCGTCTTCGAGGTCGGCGCGGGCGCGCGACAGCGCCGACAGCACCGTGGAGCTGTCGCGGTCTCCGAACGCCGTCCCGATCTCGCGAATCGAAAGCGAGAGCAGTTCGCGGCAGAGGAGCATGCCGATTCGCCGTGGCGCGGCGATCGTGCGGGCGCGGCCCGGCCCCACCAGTGCGTCTGGCGACACCCCCCACTCGGCGGCCACCGCCTCCTGCACTGCCTGGGCACCCGTGGTCACCGTACCCGAATGACGCCGCGTGGGCAGCGCGCGGCGCGCGAGAGCGAGCGTGACGGGTGCGCCTTCCAGTGTGGCCACGGCGAGCAGTCGCGCGAGGTCGCCTTCCAGCTCGCGCACGCTCCCCTCGCATTGCGCCGCGAGGTGATGCACCACGCTCGCCGGCAGCTCCACGGCGAGCGAGCGTGCCTTGGCCGCGACGATCGCCACGCGGTGCGCGAAGTCCGGCGCTCCCAGCGTGGCCACGTGCGCACCGCGGAATCGGCCCACGAGCCGCGTCGCCAGCGCGGCCGAACCCTCGGCGTCGTCGCTCGTGAGCATCAGTTGCCGCTCCGAAGCCACGGCGTCGCCAGCCAGGTCGGCCAGCGCGTCCTGCGCCGCGGCATGCCGGTCGAGCACATGCACGTCGTCCACGATGAGCAGCGTGGCCTCGCGGAGCGGTGCGAGCTCCGCCGTCGGGTCTCCCGCCGCGACCCCCTGGGCGAGGCGTCGGAGGAATTCGTCCGCCGTGAGCAGGGCCCAGCTCCGGCCGGGACGCATCGCCGCCTCACTGGCCACGGCGTGCGCCAGGTGGGTCTTCCCCAGCCCCGTCGAGCCTGTGAGCAGCACGGGGTTGTGCACCTTTCCCGGCGCCACGGCCGCCGCCGAAGCGGCGGCGTACGCCCCTTCGTTGCTCCGGCCGACGACGAACTCAGTGAAGGTGTAGCGGGGATTGAGGGTGGTGGACACGCCCGGCCTCAGGCGCAAATCGCGTGACGCTGGGAAGCGGGCTCTGCCGCAGTGTGGAGAAGTGGTGGAGAGCACGCCCCCTGCCCTTCCACGGGGCATGGCATCCATCTGGACTGGCGCCCTGTCCTTCGGGCTCGTGAACATCCCGGTCACCCTCACCAGCGCCGTGCGCGCCGCGGAGAGGACCAGCTTCCGCATGCTCCACAAGGAAGACCTCACCCCCATCAAGTACGAGCGCGTTTGCCCGCGCGATGAGGAGGTCGTCCCTTGGAACGAAGTCGTGAAAGGCTACGAGTATGCCAAGGGCAAGTACGTCGTCGTCACCCCCGAGGACTTCGCCCGCGTGCGCACGCCGTCGAGCAAGGCTGTGGAGATGACCGATTTCGTGAAGGCGGACGAGATCGACTCCCGCTACTTCGACACGCCCTACTACCTGGTGCCGCAGAAGGGGGGTGAGAAGGCGTACGCCCTCCTGCGCGAGGCGCTCGCCAACACGCAGATGGTGGGCATCGGCAAGCTCACCCTGCGCCAGAAGGAGCACCTCGTCGCCGTGCGTCCGCAGGAGGACGCGCTCGTTCTCGAGATCATGCGCTTCGAGCACGAGCTCGTGGAGCCGGAGAACATCAACTTCCCCGACGCCGAGGAGCAGCACGTCCGTCCCCAGGAGCTGGCGATGGCCGAGCAGCTCATCGGCAACCTCGCCGAGCCCTTCGATCCCTCCAAGTACAAGGACGAGTACGAGGAGAAGCTCCGCGCCCTGCTCAAGGCCAAGCTCAAGGGGAAGAAGCTCCCCGACGAGGTAGTCGAGAAGCCGGAGAAGACCAAGGTCATCGACCTCGTCGCCCGGCTGCAGGAGAGCCTCGAGTCCACCACGCCGCGCAAGCGCTCCTCGCGCAAGACCTCGGCTCGCAAGACGACCCGCACCCGGAGCACCAGGAAGCGACGGGCTTCCTGACCGCTCCGGCGGGCCACGCTCTTGCACCGACAACGGGACGGCGCCCAACGTCCCGTTGTCGTTTTTTGTCGCCTGCGTTGCGACGGCAACGGCACTGGGGAGGAAACTACGGACACCGCTGAAACGGCAGGATCTGTCCCTCTCGAGCTCGCTGCTTCGTGCAGCGAGTCTGTCCGCTGCGACTTCAAGGATTTTCATTGACGGGAACGACTGCGGGATCCTCCTCGGCGCATGGACGCAGGAGCGTAGAGGAGAGCACCCTGCAGTTTCAGTTGTTTCGGCCGTTTCCTCTCTCCTGCTTTTTTTCCGCTCCGCCCTGAACTTTCAAGAGCATGGACTCCCCCGCCGTCCGCGCACCCGACTTTCCCGACACCCTCGACTGGATCCACACCGGTGGCCAGCGCCTCTCGCTCGCCGACTTCCGGGGACGGGTGCTGCTGCTCGACTTCTGGACCTACGGCTGAATCAACTGCATCCACGTACTCCCGCAGTTGCGGGAGCTGGAAGCACGCTACCCTGAGTCGCTCGCCGTCGTCGGCGTTCACAGCGGC
The DNA here is from genome assembly GCA_036377775.1 of Gemmatimonadaceae bacterium. Taxonomy (GTDB): domain Bacteria; phylum Gemmatimonadota; class Gemmatimonadetes; order Gemmatimonadales; family Gemmatimonadaceae; genus AG11. The sequence goes on from DASUXT010000064.1 coordinate 11,694, forward strand.
AAGTACATCACCGAGCGCGAGACGCCACGCATCCGCGACGCGTCCATCCGCCTCGACGCCATCCACCCCACGCTCAACGACCGCCAGTTCCGCGTCTGGCGCGCGTACGCCGTGCGCGCGTGGCCCACGCTCGTCGCAATCGATCCCGCAGGTCGCGTGATCGGCATGCACGCCGGCGAGTTCACTGCCGAAGCGCTTGTCCCCTTCATCGATCGCACCCTCGCCGATGCGCGCTCGGCCGGCACGCTCCTCGAGGGCACGCCGCATTTCGAGCCCGATTCGCCGACCATCCCGCCCGGCGAGCTCGCCTTCCCCGGGAAGGTCGCCCTCGACGGACGACGTCTCGCCATCGCCGACAGTGGCCACCACCGCATCGTCGTCGGCACGCTCGACGCGAGCGGCGTGCGCCTGCGCATCGATCGCATCTTCGGCGACGGCACCCCCGGCTACCGGGATGGGGATGCGCCGCGCTTCCGTCATCCGCAGGGCGTCGCGTTCCGCAACGACCTCCTCTACGTCGCCGACGCCGGCAACCACGCCGTGCGCGAGCTCTCCCTCGCCACCGGCGCCGTGCGCACCATCGCCGGCACCGGCCACCAGCTCCGCACCCAGCGCGATCTCTCCGCAGGGGCGCTCAGCTCACCATGGGATCTTTGTGTCGTGGGCAACCAGCTCCACGTCGCCATGGCCGGCATCCACCGGCTCTGGACCATTCACCTCGACTCCGGCATCGCCGCGCCGTCCACCGGCACCGGCGCCGAAGAGCTGCACGACGGACCGCACGCGCAGGCCGCGCTCGCCCAGCCCATGGGCATCTGTGTCGCAGGTGACACACTCGCCTTCGCCGATTCCGAATCGAGCGCCATCCGCGTTGCGGACCTCGATCCTGCCGGCGGCGTGCGGACCATCGTCGGCACCGGACTCTTCGACTTCGGCGACGTGGATGGCGTGGGGGACGACGCGCGCCTTCAGCACCCGCAGGGCATCTCGGCCGCCGAGGATGGTCGCCTGCTCGTCTGCGACTCGTACAACGATTCGCTGCGATGGGTGGATCCCGCCTCGCGCCGCGTCACGACGTGGGTGCGCGGCCTGCACGAGCCTGAGGGTCTCGCCCTCGACGCACGCTTCGCCTACGTGGCCGACACCAATGCGCATCGCATCGCCGTCGTGAGTCGTGCCGACGGCAGCGTTCAGTCGCTCGTGATCGAGCGTTGAACGCGCAGATCAGTGCCGCCAGGCGCTCACGTTCTCCGTCACGTGCTCGCGCCGGCGCATGCCGGCCAGCACGGTGCGCACGGAGGGGAGCGATGCGGCGAAGCGCAGCGCGCGCTGGGCATCGGTGGTGCAGCCGGGGAGCAGGTCGCGCACTTCCGCCGGCAACCCGTCGGTCAGGCGCCCCTGCATGAGCGGCGCACTCGCCACCACGGCCACACCCAGCGCCTCCGCCGCCTCGAGCAGCGGAACACGATGACGGCCAAGCGCCTGCGTCGGCAGGCGGGCCGCCTCGGGCATCGCCAGGCTCACCGGAAGCTGCACGGCGCGGAAGTGATGCAGCGTCCCACCCACCTCGCGCGCCAGCGCCACGAGTGAGGCGAGCGGGAGGTGCTGCCGATGGTCGGGGGGCACGCGCAGCCCCGTCCATGTCGCACAACCATAACCGCCGATCTCTCCCGCCGCAGCGCGCTCCTCGAGCAACACGAACGCTGCACGCAACCGTCTGGTGAACGTGGCACGGTCCACGCCCAGCAGCTGCTCCTCCGGGTTGTGCAGGTAGTACAGGTCGATCGCCTCGACGCCCAGGTTCTGCCGGCTGCGCGCCAGCTGCCGCGACAGGAACTTCGGCGCGATGCAGTGGCCGCCGCGCACCAGCTCCTCGCGCGTCACCACGCCGTTTGCGAACAGCTCGCGCTCGAGCCATGCATCGTATTCCTGGCGCGACACCGGCGGCGCACCATCGAACTCCACGTAGCCGCCCTTGGTGCAGACCACGAGCGCATCGCGGGTCGCCACGCGCTCGGCCAAGCACTCCGCCATCGCGCGCCCCACCGCGCGCTCCGATCGTTGGCATCGGTAGTTCACCGCCGTGTCGATCACGTTGACGCCAGCGGCGATTGCCGCACGGATGGCGTCCACGTACGCGGCGTCATCGGTATCGGTACAGTCACCCAGGTAGGTGCCGATACCGAGCGCACTCACCGACAATCCACGCGGCAGCTCGCGGCGGAATTCCGCGCCGCCCGCCGATCGCTCGAGGAACTGTCTCGTGCCATCCGTCGTCGCCTGGCGCGCGACGCGCGAAGCGAGAGTGGACGGTGGCGGGGCAAGGCGCGCCCCGTCCCGCGGCATGGAGTCGAACGTGCGCGGGGACATGGACTGCAGACGCTACGGCTCGAACGCCCTCACAGCAAGGGCCGCGCAGCCATTCGACCCGTACCGGCACTTACGTTGCGGTCGTGTCACGCTCTGTCGCCGCGCCGGTGGACCTGCATGCGCCGGCGCGATTTCCAGCCTCGCTCCTCAACCGGAAGCTGCTCGTGAAGCGATCCATCGCCCTTCTGCTCGCTGGCGCCGTAGCCTGCGCGCCTCAGCACGCCCAGGTCCTCACCCCGGTGCGCATCGATACATCGGGCGCAATGACCGTCGCGTCCGCTCCCGTCGCGACCGCAGTGCCCTCCAGCACGCCATCGATCCGCACCACCGCCGACGATCCGCTCTCGCGCATCGATCGCATGGACTGGCCCGGCCCGAACGTCTATCGCGCGGCGAGCGGGATGCCGGGCCCGCAGTACTGGCAGCAGCGTGCCGACTACACCATCGCCGCCACGCTCGACACCACCGCCCAGCGCGTGAGCGGCACCGTGACCATCCGCTACACCAACAATTCGCCCGACACCCTCCGCTTCGTCTGGCTGCAGCTCGACCAGAACCTGTACAAGCCCGGCAGCAAGGGCTCGGCGCTCTTCCCCGCTGATTCGCGCTGGGGCGTGCGCGGCTTCCAGGGCGGCTTCGAGCTGAGCGGCGTACAGGTGAACGGCCGCAGCGCCACCGTCCACGTGGACGACACCATGGGCCGCATCGACCTCGCGCAGCCCATCGTCCCGGCGGGGGGCAAGGCGACGATCTCCATGAGCTTCGCCTTCCGCGTCCCCGAGCACGGCTCCGACCGCATGGGACGCGACAGCGCGCTCTACGAGATCGCGCAGTGGTATCCGCGCATGGCCGTCTACGACGACATCCGCGGCTGGAATACCGACCCGTACTTCGGGCAGGGCGAGTTCTACCTCGAGTACGGCGACTTCGACGTGAGCATCACCGCCCCCGCCGGTTACACGATCGCTGCGAGCGGCGTGCTGCAGAATCCGGCCGAGGTGCTGAGCGCAGCACAGCGTGAGCGCCTGGCTCGCGCATCCAGGTCGGACAGCGTGGTCGCCATCATCACGCGCGCCGAGGCGGTCGCGACGCCGACGGCCGGGACGAAGACCTGGCGCTTTCACGCCGACAGCGTGCGCGACGTGGCGTGGGCCGGTGCGCCAGACTTTCGCTGGGACGCCGTGAACGCCAACGGTGTGCTCGCGCAGGCGTTCTATCAGCAGGCGCGTGCCGGCGCCGCGTGGGAGCAGGCGGCCGAACAGACCGCGTGGTCCATCCGCAACTTCTCCGAGCTGTTCGCGAAGTATCCGTACCCGCAGGCCACCTCCGTCGCTGGCCCGGTGGGCGGCATGGAGTACCCGATGTTCGTCATGGTGCACTACGGCAACACCGCTGGCGACCCGAAGTCCATCTTCGGCACCATCAACCACGAGCACGGGCACGAGTGGTTCCCCATGGTCGTCGGCTCGAACGAGCGACGCTACGCCTGGATGGATGAAGGCTTCAACACCTATATCGACGCTTTCGCGCTCGATCGCCGCTATCCGGGCACGAACACATATCCGAGCTACGTGGCGAACTGGAAGGCCATCGTTGATGCCGGCATCGACACGCCGCTCATGACGCCCCCCGATCGCATCGACGCGCGCGCCCTCGGCGCCATCGGCTACCGCAAGCCCGGCGCGGTACTTCTCGCGCTCCGCAACAACGTGGTCGGCCGGGAGACCTTCGACCGCGCCTTCCGCGAGTACGTGCGCCGCTGGTCGTTCAAGCATCCCTCGCCCGCCGACTTCTTCCGCACCGTCGAGAACGTGTCGGGAATGGACCTCGGCTGGTACTGGACCGCGTTCTTCTACGGCACGGGCCGCCTCGACATCGGCATCGACAACGTCGTGATGCGTCAGCAGGAGGGACAGTACTTCGCCGCGATCGCGCTCCGCCGGAACAGTCGCGTGCCCTTCCCGGTGCATCTTCGTCTCCGGTTTGCGGACGCGTCCACGCAGGACGTCACGCTGCCGGTGGAGGTCTGGTCGCAGGGGGATCGCTACGAGGCGGTGATCGCGGTGAAGGCACCCGTCGTTGGCGCACGGCTCTGGCCGGAGGATGTGGTGCCCGACTGGAACGCGACCAACGACACGTGGGGCACGCCACCTGCGGCGAGTGCCAGCGGTTCCGCGACCACGGGCGGTCTGAGCGGTGACATCGGCGGCCACGCCGTACCGTGATCGATGGCATGACGCACTCGAGAGAATGGATGCCGCCCCGCACTCGCCAAGCGAGTGCGGGATCCGCTCTGTCGGGAAACCCCCGCATGGTCGCTCATCCGGCCGGCGGTTAGATTCAGGGTTCGGCGCGACGGACGCTCGTCGCGCCCGAACAGATCGTCACATGTCAGTGAGGGTTCGCAATGCTCCATTTCGGTGCCTGGGCCAGCCAGTGGTGGATGCCCGTACTGTTCATCGTTGTCGCAGGGCACATCACCAACGTCTGCGTCACGCTCTTCCTCCATCGCTCCCAGACCCATCGCGGTGTCCGGCTTCACGCCATCGCCGCTACCCCGATGCGCATCTGGCTCTGGCTCACCACGGCGATCGTCACCAAGGAGTGGGTCGCCTGCCATCGCAAGCACCACGCGTTCGCCGACCGCGAAGGTGATCCGCACAGCCCGGTCGTCGAGGGACTTCGCGAGATCCTGCTGAAGGGCGCCTTCTACTATCGCAAGGCAGTGCGTCAGCCCGGCATGCTCGAGAAGTACGGCAAGGGCACACCCACCGACTGGCTCGAGCGGCACCTGCTCACGCCACTCAACTGGCTGGGCATCCTGCTCATGCTCGGCATCGACATCTGGCTGTTCGGCTTCTTCGTCGGTCCGCTCGTCTGGGGCGTGCAGATGATCTGGATCCCGCTCTGGGCCGCCGGCGTCATCAACGGCATCGGTCACGCGCTCGGCTACCGCAACTTCCACGTGAAGGACGAGAGCCGGAACATCTCCCCGATCGCCATCTGGCTTGGCGGCGAGGAGCTGCACAACAACCATCACGCCGATCCCAAGAGCGCCAAGTTCAAGGCGCGCTGGTTCGAGTTCGACATCGGCTGGATCTACATCCGCGCCCTCAAGCTCCTTGGCCTCGCCAAGATCGAGTATGCGCGCAATTACGGCTCGGCCGCCAAGCGGAAGGACGAGCTGGCAGTGGACGGCGCCGCCGCGTAGCGGCGGTTTGTCGGCTTCTCGGTTCTTCGGTTGACGGAGGGCACACCGGACTCATTCCGGTGTGCCCTTTCGCTTGCCGTAAGCCGATGAACCGAAGCACCGACGAACGACCCCGCCCGAATGTAGATTTGGTTAAGCAAACCGTCCTTCAGTGAGAGGTTCCCATGCCCGCTACCGTCACCTGTGCGCGCTGCGGCCAGACACGCGCCGGCTTCGAGCGTCCCCCCTTTCCCGGCGCCATCGGCGCCCGTGTCGTCGGTGAGATCTGCCAGGACTGCTGGGCCCAGTGGCTCCGCCAGCAGACCATGCTCATCAACCACTACGGGCTCAATGTGATGGACCCGCAGGCACGGAGCTTCCTGACCAAGAACATGGAAGCCTTCCTCTTCAAGCAGGGTGGCGAGGAAGACGTGGACACCTCGAAGCAGGGCACCATCTCATGGTAAGGACGCTGCCGTCCCCTTCGCGCCGCGCGCTCGCCGCCGGCGTCGCGTCACTCGTCACGCTCGGCCTCCTGGGCGGCTGTGCCAGCGCCACCGCGCGCACCTCCGCCGCCTCGCCGCCGGCCGTTGGCTCGGCGGCCGATCTGGCCTGGGCGGATTCGGTGCTCGCCACCCTCTCCCTCCGCGACAAGGCGGCACAGATGGTGTGGCCCTGGGTGCTCGGCGACTACACCGCCAGCGACGACCCGGCCTTCGAGCGGATTGCCGGCCTCGTGCGCGACCAGCACCTCGGGGGCATCATCATTTCCGTCGGCTCGCCCACCGAGATTGCCACCAAGCTCAACGCGCTGCAGCGTCTCAGTCCGCTGCCCCTGCTCGTCGGCGCCGATCTCGAGACAGGCGCCGCCTTCCGCGCGCGCGGCGGTTACTTCCTCCCCAACGGCATCGACCTCGGCGGGGCCACCGCGTTCCCGTACGAGATGGGCATCGGCGCCACGCGCGATTCCGCCCTCGCCTACGCCATGGGTCGCGTGACGGCGAAGGAAGGACGCGCGCTGGGCATCCACATGGCGTTCGCGCCGGTCGTGGACGTCAACAACAACCCGAAGAATCCCGTCATCTCCATCCGCTCGTTCGGCGAGAATCCGCATCTCGTCTCGGAGCTCTCCGCGGCCTTCGTGCGCGGCATGGAGGAGAACGGCATGCTCGCCACGGCGAAGCACTTCCCCGGCCACGGCGATACCGAGCAGAACTCGCATCTCGAGCTCGCACGCGTCAACGCCTCGCGCGCCGAGCTGGACACCGTGGAGCTGCCCCCCTTCCGCGCCGCCATCAACGCCGGCGTGACCGGCGTGATGACCTTCCACGGTTACATCCCCGCGCTCGACACCACCAACACCGCTGCCACGCTCAACCCGCGCATCATGACCGGGCTGCTGCGCGACAGCCTCGGCTTCAAGGGCATCGTCGTCACCGACGCGCTCGACATGAACGGCGTCCTCGGCGGGATGACGATGGGCGAGGTGACCCAGCGCGCCGTGCTCGCCGGTGCGGACGTGCTGCTCATGCCCACCGACAACGTCGGCGCGATCGACGCGGTGGTCGAGGGAGTGCGCAGCGGCCGCTTCCCCGAGTCGCGCATCGACGCCTCGGTTCGACGCCTCCTCGCCGCCAAGCACCGCATGGGCCTCGACCGTAACCGGCTCGTGGACATCCCCTCCCTGCGCAACGTGGTGGGGGACAGCGCCCACCTCGCCGTGGCGCAGCGCGCCGCCGAGCGGGCGATCACGCTGGTGAAGGATTCGCTCGGCATCGTGCCGCTGGGCAAGCTGCCGAAGACGGCACGCGTGGTGAGCCTCACCGTGGCGCCGCGGACGGACCTCGGCGCCGGCACCGTCTTCAACGGTGAGCTGTCGCGTGTCTTCCCGAGCCTGCGCGCGCTGAACCTGTCGCCGGAGTCGGTCTACGGTGCGGCCACCGCTGGCGTGGGTGCGGCCGTGACGGGAGGCACGTACGTGGCCAGCCCCCAGCCGACGTTGTTTCCTGCCTCCGTGGAGAACGCCCTGCGCGCCGCGCAGGGCGCCGACGTGGTGATCGTGTCGTCCTACTTCGGCGCCAGCTCGTCCACCGCCTCGCTCGCGGCGCCGACCGGCATGGCCGACCTCATCACCGGCCTCCGGAAGGCGGGCTCGCGCGTGATCCTCGCGACGTTCAGCAATCCGTACATTGCCGCCGAGCTGCCGCCCACCGACGCCTACCTGATCGCCTGGGGCGGGCTGCCCGTGTCGCAGCGCGCTGCGGCGCGCGCGGTGCTCGGGCTCGCGCCGATCACCGGCCAGCTTCCCATCACCATTCCGTCAGTCGCGCCCTACGGCGCCGGACTGCAGCGTCAGGTGCTGCCAGCCGCATTGCCGTGACCTGTCGTGCGGCGTGCGGCGATGCGATGATTGCATCGCCGCACGCTCTTGACATTGGTGTCGTTCGGCTACTAATTCGCGCTCCTCATGCGCGATCGTCCCTCTCCTCCCGCCCGGCCAGCGACACGTCGCGTTGCGCTCGCGGTGGACGTGGTGACGCTTTCGCCACGCGATGATGGGCTCGCCGTGCTGCTCGTGCCGTCGGTCGCCGGTGCGCGCGAGCGCTGGTCGCTGCCGTGGGATGGCCCGCGTGACGACGAGCGGCTCGAGGAGGCGGGCACCCGCGTCGCCCGCGCCCTCCTCGGTGCCACCCCCACGCTCGTCGAACAGGTCGGCGCGGCGAGCGACGGGCGCCGCCACCCGGGCGGCGCCGAGCTCTCCGTTGGCGTGCTGGCGCTCTCGCCCCTCGATAACGAGGCGCCCGCGAGCGGGTCCGGCGCGGCCTGGTTCCCGCTCGATGCGCTGCCCGCACTCGCACCCCGGCATCGCGACATGGTGGACCGCGCCGCCATCGCCGTCCGCCAGCGGCTGGATCACTCGCCGATCGCCTTCCGGCTCCTGCCCGCGACCTTCACCCTGAGCGAGCTGCAGCGGATCTACGAGCTGCTCCTCGGCCGGCGGCTGCACAAGGCCAGCTTCCGTCGCGCCCTGCAGGGGAGCTTCCTCGTGGAGCCCACCGACGCCTGGCGCAGCGAAGGACGTGGCCGCCCCGCCCAGCTGTTCCGCTTTGCCCCGAAGAAACGCCGTCGCGCCAGCCGCAGTGTGCGATTCGACCTGTCGAGCGAGTGACCTGATTCACTCCTGCCAGCCTCTGGCTTTGGCACATTAGTCGCAATATGCTTCTAACGTCCACTCTCGGGGCGACCATGCTGGACTACCTGGATGGCCTCTGCGCTGCGCTCCTCGCACGCAATGGAACGGAGATCAGGCGGCTCCTGCGCCACCCTCTCGCGCGCGCCCTCCCGCGCCGCGTGCGCGAGGAAGCCCACGCGATCGCTCGCGCCGGCCCGGACACCTTCCGTGCGCCGATCCAGACGCTGCACTTCTATCATCAGACGGTTCACCTGCTCGGTGCCCGCCCGGCCGAGGCACGCAGCGAGCAGCCGCCCGCCGCCGCGGATGGCGTCGTGAGACCGAACGACGCCGGTTCGCAGATCGAGATCCCGCTGGCCCCGGCGCGCCGCGCGGTCGGCGGCTGATCAGTGACTGATCCGCGGCGCGCCGGACGCGGGACTAGTCGGCCCGCGGGGCGGCCCCCGCGCGGCGGCGCAGCACGCGCCGCGCGATCGCCGCGTTGTCACGGGCAACCCTGAACAGCTGCTCGACGACCTCGTTCTCGTCGTCGCCCTCCACCTCTTCCACGATCAGCGGAACCGCCTCGCCCACCCGCGCCAGCGTCCGCTGCTCGATCACCACCCGGCCGCGGCGCCGCTCGTTGGCTACGGCGCCCCTGTCACTCACCACCAGCTCCACCCGCACGTACCCGCCGCCAGGCATCGGGCGGGTATACAACGCTTCACTCTCGCGTGGCGTGCGCTCGTCCTCGCGGACGTCGCGCGTCTCCTGGTCCAGCATCCCGCCCTCCGGCTTTACCGCGTTTCCGCACTCGCGGCGCCTCGGCGTCGTTCGCCGGTGCGTCGAGCGCGTCCTCCAGCATCTGCAACGCCCGGGTCAGGGCCCGGGTCGTCGGTCGCCCCTTCAGGGAGCTTCCCCAGATATCCCCCACCCGCGCGATTCGTGCCGGCATGGTACGAACCGTGAACGCACTCATCCGGAGCCGGCCCGTCAGCTCGCCCGGCTCGACCGGCGCGGAGACCGTGGCGCCCTTGCGTGCCCGCACGCTGTAGGCACTCGCCGCGCTCTTGCCGCGCGCGTTCTGCATGGCGTCCACATAAATGCTTCCCGCCGGCCGCCCGTGGATGGACCGCTCCACCGTCGCCACCGTGGGGCGCAGCTTCACCGTCAGCTCGGCGATCCGGCTCGCCAGCCGCACGGACGTCTCGTAGGTCGTGCGCGGCGGCAGGGGCAGCACCACGTGCATGCCGGTCGAGCCCGACGTCTTCACCGCCGCACGCAATCCGCACTCCTCCACGATGCGCAGGATGTCGCCCGCCAGCGCCACCACCGACGGGAACGGCACCTCGTCGTCCGGATCGAGGTCGATCAGGCAGCGGTCGGGTGAGTCGATGTCCGTCACGCGCGACAGCCACGGATGCACCTCGATCGCGCCCAGCTGGACCGTGTAGAGCAGTGTGGCCAGATCACCGCCGATGATGCGCATGCGCTTCCCCTTCTCCTCCGTGTCGAGCGCCTGCACGCGCACCACCTCGGGGACGTGCGGCCCGGCGTCCTGCTGGAAGAACATCTCTCCGGCGATCCCTTCGGGGTACCGCTTGAGCACCAGCGGTCGCCCGTCGAGCTGCGGCAGCAGCACGGGCGCCACCTGCGCGTAGTAGCGCATCAGCGCGCCCTTGGTGACGCCGGCGTCGGGGAAATAGACCTTGCCCAGGCTCGACACATGGAGTTTGACACCGCGGCCGAGTGAAACGTCGCCGGTGCCGCCATTGCGCTCGATCGCCTCGAGCTGCGCGACGACGGAGCCCGCCGCACTGGACGCGCCCGCACCGCGCCCTGACGTCGCCGTCCGCGTGCGCTTCCTGGTCGTCGTGCTCGGCGATTTGCCAGTCGCCTTCGTCGTCGACTTCCGCGTCGACTTCCGCGTCGACTTCCGCGCTGTCGCGCGCGTCGGCTTACGCGGCGTCATGCTTGATCTCTCCCGTGCCCCAGCGCTGCATGCTCACTCCCTCGATCGTCACGTCGCGTGCTGCCTTGTCGTCGCGTGTGCCCAGGTAGATCGGCTGGCGCAGCAGGTGATCCGAGGTCCACTCCGCGAACTTCACCTCGACGACGACCTTCGGCGCCACCCAGTGCGCGGGCTCGTTCGTCTTCGGTGGAACGGCGAACGGTGACGAGCGACGCTCCAGACGCTGCAGCTTCGCGTACATGTCGGCCAGCCCTTCACGCGTGAAGCCCCCGCCCGTGTGCCCGACATACACGAACGTGCCGCTGCTGTCGTAGGCGCCGAGGAGGAGGGCACCGAGGTAGGGGCGCGTGCGCCGCGGCTCCGTCCAGCCTCCGACCACGAACTCCGCGCGATACTGCAGCTTGAGCTTGAGCCATTCCTCGGAGCGCGAGCCGGGCTGATAGGGCACGTCGGTGCGCTTGGCGATGATCCCTTCCCAGCCGGCGCGCCGGGCACGAGTGAGCATGGTGGCGCCACGCGAGCTCGTCTCGCTCAGGCGCACCGACTCGTCATCGGGGTCGGCCGCTTCCGCGAAGAGCGCATCCAGGCGCGCACGGCGTTCGCTCCACGGACGGCCGGTGAGCTTCGTCCGGCCGTCACGCAGCAGGTCGAATACCACGAGCGAGGTCGGCGCTTCCAGCGCGAGTCGCAGGATCTCGTCGTGATTGCGAAGGTGCATCCGCGCCTGCAGCTGCTGGAAGTCCCCTTCGGCGGGCGCCCCCCCCGCGCGCCGCCCGCGCGCCACGACCTCGCCGTCGAGGAGCAGTGTCCGGCCAGCACGACGTGCCAGCTCACGCAGGCCAAGCACGATCTCCGGAAACTGCTCGCCCTTCTCCTTGCCGTTGCGCGTCATCAGCCGCACGCGCCGCGCGCTCGCCTCGGCGATCACGCGCATGCCGTCGTACTTGGGCTCGAACACCCAGCCCGGGCCACGGGGCAACTCGTGGCCCAGCGTGGCGTACATCGGCTCGGGGAGGCTCGCGCGCGTCGTCGGCACGAGCGGAACCCGGCGCAAGAGGAGTGCCCTCGACCCTTCTCGGCGATCGCGCCGCTTCGCGGGAAGCGCTGCTCGTCAGGGGAAAAGTGAACGCCCCGGAGCCAGCTGGCTCCGGGGCGTTCAGGTTGGTCCGTGCGGGGTCAGCTGATCTTGGTCACATCGGCCGCCTGCGGGCCCTTCTGTCCCTGGACGATCTCGAACTCCACCTTGTCGCCCTCGGCAAGGGACTTGAAACCGTTCCCCTGGATGGCGCTGAAGTGCACGAACACATCGGGACCACCTTCACGCGAGATGAAGCCGAATCCCTTCGCGTCGTTGAACCACTTCACCGTGCCGTTGATGCGAGCCATGCCGTACCTCTTACCAGAGCTGGTGCCTGATCCCGCGTTCGAGGGTGGTCTCCACCATTGCCACCGCCACTCGCCCCACGTGATCCGTGTGATGCTCCGAAGCGCCCGTCGACGCTCGGAGCGGGACGTACCCGTCCAATCGGGCAAGTTTTGTGCACAGGAGCACTTGCGGTACTGCCCCGTACGGCACAGGGGAGGCGGAAACGCAAAACGGGGCCTTGGAGGCCCCGTTCCGCGCTGTCGTCCTTTCCCGTCCGCCCTCAGGCGGCGCCGGCGATGTATCGCGCAACGCGTCCGCACTCGCGGCACTGCAACGTCACTTGCGAGCGGGGAGGCGGTGGAAAGTCGTCTGGCGTTCGATTGATCTGCCCAGAGCAGGACGGACAGCTCAGCGGCGAGCCGTTCCGGTCGTTCGCGATCAGATGGAGCGCTTGCACTGGGTTATACGTAGCCGGGCGCGGCTTGCGCATTGGCCCTCCAGGAAGTGATTCGCATCAGCCCGGGTAATTCGGCGCCGGGCCGCCCTTTGACGAATAGTAACCACCAAAGAGCCTAAAGCACAGTGGGGCATCGTCTTGCGTTCTAGTTTCCGCGTGGCCGGCCTTCTCGGGCTCAGTGCGACTCTCGCCTGCGGCCCTCGCCCGCACATTCCACCGCTTCCCGTCATCGTCCCGGGAGCGCTCGCTCCCGCCGACAGCGGCGCGCAACTCGCGCGTAGACTGGCGCCCCTTCTATACCTCCAGCGGGATGAATGGTTCCCGCTGGATCGGGCGGTCGCCGTGCTCCACCCCACGCGTCCCATCATCGCCTACCACCTGCTCTGGCACGACGACGTCATGGGCTCGTGGATTCCCTTCACCGTTCCCACGGATGAAGAAGTCGTCTGGGTCGGTTACTCACCGTCCGGCGCACCGACCGACATCTGGACCTACTGGCACGGGACGATCCTGCACACCGACTGGCGCGAGCGCGGCACGCCAGCGATCGACGTGCAGTGGGGCAAGCACGGCTCGCTCCCGCGCGGCATCATCGAGAGCGACCTGCCCACCTTCCGCAAGCTGAACACCTTCTACGCGTTCAACTACCTGCTGCTCCCGGACATTCTCCTCGGCAAGCTCACGCGCCCGGGTCCGTCGGGGTTCTTCCACTCCTATGCGCGCTATCGCGATTTCTCGCGCCTCCTCGTGCTGGCCGACTCGCTCGACCTCATCGTGCGCACGGAAGATCCGCGTGAGGCGCTCGCCGCGGTGTTCGGCAAGCCGTACTCGAGGAAGACCCCCTGGCCGAAGGAGACGACCCGGGATTCCACGCGTGCGGCGATGATGGCGGGGCCTGACGACCGGCGCTGACGTCGCGCCGGATCAGGACTCGGGAGAGGACCAGGTGCCGTCGGGGCGTCGCCAGATGCGCCGCCCCACGCGCCAAGGGCGCTTGTCGGAGAACTCCCTGCCCGACGCGAAGGCTTCCGCATCCTCGAGCGATTCCATCATGTCGTTCGCCTTGGCGCTCGCCTCGTCCGCCCAGTGCACGATCTCCGCTTCCGTGGTCATCGGCTGCACGGGGCTCCCGAACTCCAGCGATCCGTGATGCGAGAGGATCATGTGCTGCAGGTCGAGCAGCTGCCCCTCCGTGCACACGGGCTCCCCCAGCTGCGCCAGCCGCCGCTCGAGCATCAGGCACCCCAGCACCACGTGGCCGAGCAGCAGGCCGCAGGGGGTGTTGGTGAATTGCCCGGCATCGATGGCATAGGCCTCCACTTTCCCCACGTCGTGGAGCAGCGCGCCCGCCACCACGAGGTCCACGTTCGCACCCATCGTCTTCGCCGTCTGCCGGGCGATGGAGGTTACCTCGAACACGTGGAGGAGGAGACCGCCCAGCTTTGCGTGGTGCCCGTTCACCGAGCCTGGCGTCTTCTCGAACGCGAGGCGGAAGTTGTCGTCGCCGAAGAACAGGTCCACCACGCGGCGGAGCGTGGGCGTCGTGAGCTCGGCGCGGCGGCGGTCGATCCAGTCCCACAGCTTGGTCGTGTCGCCGGCGATGCGCGGGAGGAAGGCGTGCAGGTCGACCTGCTCCACCGGCAGCACGCGCAATGGCCCGGTGAGCTGGATCTGCCGCTTTCCCGTCCGCGGATAGACGCCGATCTCGCCGATCGCCTGCACCACGCGGCCGCGGTCAGCGCCCTCCGCCCACCCGCGCTGGCTCGACCAGATGGGAGCGACGTCGATCTGCCCCGACGCGTTGCCCAGGCGCAGAACGACGAACGGATCGCCGTTGTTCTGGGTCTTCTCCACGCGGTCGAGGACGAGGAGCTCGTGCTGGACGCGCTCCCCGATGGCAAGTTGGCCGATATCAAGCGGCTGCATGCACCAATGGTGCAGGGCGAAGCGTCGGCGGGCAAGCGGAAATCACGCGCTGGCCATCGGCGCCGCGGGCTGCCATGTTTTGCCTCCGTGCGCACGCCGCGTCAGCGCGCCCGGAACTTGCGCAACGCGACGCACGATTCGCGCAGCACCCACGATCACTTCCGGCGGAGGAGACGCAGCGATGGCAACGAAGAAGTCAGGCCGCGGCACGAAGCGGAGCGCGGGGAAGAAGAGCACGCGGCGCGGGCCGGCGATCCGCAAGCGCTCCGGCGCCAAGAAGAGCACCGCGAAGCGGGGCAGCACGGGCAAGAGCGCCACGAAGCGCGGTGGCGCAAAGCGCAGCAGCACGAAGAGCACCTCCAGGCGCTCCTCGACGCGGAGCACGGCGAAGAAGAGCACCGCGAAGAAGAGCACCGCGAAGCGCGGCAGCACGGCGAAGCGCGGCGGATCCCGGAGCGGGATGTCCCGGAGCCGCACGGCCCGTGGGGGCACGTCCTCGGGCGCGGCGAAGAAGAGCAGCACGCGGCGCGGCGGCGCCTCGCGGGTGAAACGGGTGGCCGGCGGCGTGGTCGAGCAGGCGCAGCACGCCGTGGTCAGTGGCTTCGAGGCCGTGAAGGAATTGGGCGAGACCCTCGTCGATCGCGTGACGGGCTGACAGCCACACGCCTCCTCGCGCGTCGGGCGGTCAGTCGTCCTGGCGCGCGAGGAAATCCAGGGTGAGGTCGGCCACCGTGTCACGACAGTAGTCCACCGTGATCACGTGGCCGCACCCCTCCACCCATTTCCGCTCGACTGGCGCGCGCAGCGTGGCGGTGGCGTGTTCGGCCAGCGCGCTCGGGATGCGGTTGTCCTCCCGTGAGTTCACGACCAGGGTCGGCACCGTGACCTGTCGCAGCGCGGCGCGTCCCGCGGCGGCCGTCGCCACGAGCGCGCGCAGCGCGCGCGGTGGGAAGGTGCCGTAGGCATGGCTGGTGTCCCGCGCCGCGGGGTCATGCACCGAACGCTCTCCGCGGCCGGCCAGCTGCGGCTGCACCAGTCCCCACACCGGTGACAGCCGGGCGATCCACTGCACGTGGGCGGGGGGCGTGAGGTAGGGTGCAAGCAGGACGAGCACGCGTACGTCGCTCGACGTTGCCGCGAGCTGCGCCGCGATCGCCCCGCCCATCGAGAGGCCCACCACCCCTACCCAGGGCGCCTTGGCGCGCACCACGTCCAGCGCCTCCTCGGCTGCCGCCCGGTAGCCTCTCGCGCTCACGCGCGTGAAGGCGCGGGGGCTGCGTCCATGTCCCGGCAGGAGCGGGGCATACACCGTGTAGCCGGCGGCATTGAGCCGCTCGCCGAAGTAGCGGAGCGTCTGTGGGGTGTCGCCCGAGCCGTGCAGCAGGAGCAGCCCTCGATCGTTCGTGCCTTCGAGCAGGAACGACCCACCGCCGATCACGACCCCCTCGGCATCGGTGGGATGACTGGCGCCGTACGCGCGTTCGATGCGGCGACCAGCGAACGCGCGCCACGCCGCGCCGGCGCCCACGACGAGCGCCGCGAACAGGAGAGGGATCATCTTTCCGGGTGGCCGGCGCGGGGCCGGCCGACTATTGCACGGCGCTGGTGCTCGTCGCGACGTCGGCCAGTCCCGGCACGAGCAGCGAATCCTCACTCGTGCCGCCCAGCCGATCGAACAGGCTCGCGGTGGGCGTCACGTACAGCGTGCTGCCGACGCGCTCCACCAGCCCTTCGCCGGTGAGTCGGCCCAGCACGAGCGAGACCGACTCGCGCGTGGCGCCGACAAGCTCGCACAGCAGGCGATACCGCGTGCTGCACAGCTCGATGCGGCCATCGCTGCGGGTGAAGCTGTCATGTGACGCCATGCGGCGCAACGCCGCCACCAGTCGCTGCTCCACCGAGAGCGTGGTGAGCTCGCGGAGCTTCTCCAGCAGCGCCGTGCGCTCGGCCATCACCTGCCCCACGACGGCGAGGGCGTGAGCCGGCTGCTCGCGGATGAACGCGCGCAGCTTCGCGCTGCTGAGGAAGAGCGTGTCGGTCTCCTCGTCGGCCCGGGCATCGGTCGCGTACACGCCATTGGGCGACAGCCCCTCGGCGCCGAAGGTCTCGCCCGGCGTGGCGACCCACGGCACGAACCCGCGGCCGGCGCGCACGCGGCTGCGCAGCACCACGCGGCCGCGCGCCACGACGAACACGCCGTCCGCGCTCGTGCCTCGCTCGTAGATCTGGAAGCCGGACGGCCACGTTGCCCTCGCCGCGTAATCCTGCAGGGCGAGCCGCTCAGCATGTGACAGGCGCGCGATTGTCGCGCCGATCCCTTCTTCTGTCTGCGCCACCGGTAATCTCCCGTGCTGCAACAGCTTCGCCGGTGCGCAATAGCCGTTCCTGCGGGTTCGCGCGCGGGCTCAGCAGCACGGGAGTGGGGCCGGCTCGCTGGCCCCGGCCCCCGGGACAGCCTAGGGCAAGGCGGCTCTCGCCGCGGCAATGGCCCGCGTCGCTGCCTCGAAACGCTGCGCCAGGTCCGCGATCTCCTGCGTCGTCAACCGTTCGTCGTCGGCTCGAATCGCCTCGTTCACCGACGGGAACACCATGTTCGCATAGCCGTTGTTCTCGTCGGCCACGTAGATCAGGTTGCGGAACCAGGGCCGCGTGCGAAGTCCCTCGGGCCGCGACAGCGCGCGCTCGACGCCCAGCAACGCGGTGTTCACCGCGACCTGCCGCTCGCGCGGCAGTGACCCCGATGCCAGCGCGCGGTCGCGCGCCGCCGAGTACGCGCTGGCTTCCCGCTCCATGCCGCTGATCGCCCCGCGCAGCGCATCCGTCGACGCGTTCCACTTGTGGCTCGCCAGCGCGCGGTCGATTGCCGGCACGTAGCGCTGCATCGTGCGCGCGAACTCCACGTAGTCGTACGGAATCACTTCTGCGTTCGCGAGCCGCAGGATCATCCCCGCGGCGATCCTCGCGGCCGCTGCATGATAGATGAAGCCCGGATCACCGAACTTGCTCATCCAGTTGAAGTCGTCGTACTGCGAGTGGTACACGCCACCCGGCCCGCCGAATCCCCACTCGGCGATCGGCATCCCGAGATGGTTGTAGAAGCCCGCGAAGTCGGAGCCGCCACCCGGGTCACCCATCGCCGGCTCCGCGGTGTCGGCCACCGCGCTGGCGCGCCGCCACTCCGCGTACACGCTCCCCTTGCCGTTGGGATCGGGCACTTCACGTGCGATGTCGCGCAGCATCGGCCGCAGCGAGGGCGAACCGCCGCCACCGAACCGCGCGCCCTGCGCGGCGACGTCCTGGTTCAGGTACGCCACGCCGCCGCGCATCAGCCGCAGCGAATCGTCCTCCACGTACTCGGTCGAGCCGAGCAGCCCCCACTCCTCGGCGTCCCATGTCGCGAACACGATCGTGCGCTTCGGCAGGTAGCCGGCCTTCACGGCCTCCGACACGGCACGCGCCGCCTCCAGCACGCTCACCGTACCGCTCACGTTGTCGGCCGCACCGGGACCCCACGCATCGCGATGGCCACCCACGATCACCAGCTCGTCGGGGAGCTCGCTGCCGCGGATGATGCCGAAGGTGTCATAGATGGGCTTCGTGCCGTGCGTGGCTCGGTCATCGGTTACCTTCACACGCGCGCGCACCGGTCCCGGTCCTACGTGGTAGCGGAACGGCAGGCCCCCCTGCCAGGCCTGCGGAATGTCATGGCCGCGCAGCCCTTCCAGCAGCTCGCTCGCGTTGCCGTACGAGATGGGCACTACCGGGATGTGGGGAATCTCCATCCGGCTCTCGGGGAGGCGTGGGGCGCCGGGCTTCGACGCATAGCCTGGCGTGGCGGGATCGCCATCGACGTTCATCACGCTCCCGCGCTGCACGCCGTTGCGATTGCGCATCGGCCCGTTCGGGTAGACGTCACCACGCACATATCCGTCGTCCTGCGGGTCGCTGTAGATGAGCAGCGCCACTGCGCCGTGCTTCTCGGCCTCGCGCGCCTTGATGCCGCGGAACGACCGCCCGTAGCGCGCGACGGCGATCTTCCCGCGTACCGAGATGCCAAGCGAGTCGAGCTGGGCATAATCCTCGATCAGGCCGTAGTTGACGTACACCACGTCGGCCGTCACGTCACCCTGGCCGCTGTAGCCGTTCACCGTGGGATACTGCGCGAGCCCCGACGTCGGGTCGCCCGGCACGGGCGGCTCGGCGAGCGGCAGTTCCTTCGCCTTCGGCGACACGCGCCACACGCGCACGCCGGTGGGGATCGGCATGAAGACGTCGTACTGTCGCACTTCCGTCTCGAGGCCCATCGCCTTCATCTGCGCGACCACGTAGTCGCGCGTGCGCGCCTGGGCCGCCGTGCCCGACACGTGCGTCTCGGCGGACAACGCGCGGGAATGCGCGCGAGCCCGCGCCGGATCCGGCCGCGCGATCGCGTCGGCCTCGAGTGCGCGCTCCTTCGCCGCGGCCGGCGCGGAATAGCCGGGCATCGAGGTGCTGCCACCCTGCTGCGCGGCAAGGACCGGTGCAGCGAGCAGCGAAAGGGCGAGGGGCAGATGATACAGTCGGCCGGCGGAACGTAGCATGGGCGTGACGCGCTCGGGTTCACGGACGATGCGCGGACGTGGTGACGGCCGCGATGATGACACTGCGAGCAATCTGGGCTGGTGCGCCGCGTGACGTGAGGGGTGCGCCGCGCGTGATCGCGTCAGCCGCTGCGCGGGCGCGGCCCTTCGTCCATCAGGTCGCGTGTGGCCGCCAGCGCTTCACTGCGCGCAAGCAGCTTGCGCGCCGCATCGGGCGCGCGCCGCTGCGCCATCGCCACCAGTTGCGCGAGGTACTCCAGCATGGCCGCGGCGGTGAGGCCGTGCACGCCGCTGCGCCACAGCGCCACCGAGCCCCACCCGCCGCCCCACTTCCGGTGCGTGAGCACCTTGACCTGCTCGTGCTCGTCCAGCGCGAGCACGCCGCGCAACGAGCGGATCGCCGGCGTCTCCGCCTCGCGGAGGTGGCCGCCGGTGAGCTTCCAGTGCGGGATGCGTCCCTGGTGCACGGGCAGCTTCGCGGCATCCACGGGCTCGAGCTCGAGCACGTTGCGCATGACGAGGATTCCCGAGGCGAGCGCCGCCACGCGCGACTCTTCGGCCGCCGTGAGCTGTGTCTCGAAGCGGTTGATCTGGTCGCAGCGCGCGACCAGGTCGGCCAGGCTCTGCGGCGTGGGCGCCTCGACAGGATGTGCCATCGCTGCGCCTACGCCGGCCGACGCACGTCGGCGATCATGTCGCGGACGGTGTCGGTGAGATACTCGGCTGCATTGCCATCCTCCGCTGCATTCCACTCCTCCACCAGCTCGGCGAGGTGCTCGCGCCGCGCCGCCACGAGCCGGTCCATGACGCTGCACCCAGCCGGCGTGAGGCGCCCCATCACGTGCTCGTTGCGTGCGCCGGCGGGCGGTGACTCGATCAGCCCGCGGCCGCACAGCTCCTCCAGGGCGGCGCGGATCCGCTCCATCGGAATGTGATGGGTGCGCGCCAGCTGTGCCGGATCCGCGGCCGGATCGCGTTCCACCTTGACCAGCAGCCAGGCGGCGAGTGGCGTCAGCGTCTCGCCCGCGCGATCGATCACGCGCTGGATGTGGCTGCGCTGGACCTGGCGATCCACGAGGCGCGAAAATGCATCCACGAGCTGCGCCTCGGCCACGCGCGCATCCAGCGGACGGCCGAACGCGCCACCGCTGTCCGTTCCCGCATCGCTCGCCGATGCCGCGATCGTCTCGCGCAGCGGACGCTCGGGCAGCACCCAGGCGAGCAGGAAGCCCACCGCGCAGACTGCGGTTGCCACGAGGAACACCGTGCTGAGCGACGCCGTGAACGCCTGCAGGTACGCCGAACGCGCCGCGGCCGGCATCTGCGCCAGTGCCTCCGTGGTCATGCCACCTGCTCCTCTCGCCTGCGTGCCCGCCGGCATCAGCCGCGTCAGGTTCGCATTCAGCTGGCTCGCGAAGATGGCGCCCAGCACCGCCGTGCCCAGCGAGCCGCCGATGAGCCGGAAGAGCGTCGCGCCCGATGTCGCCACCCCCAGGTCACTGTAGTCCACCGAGTTCTGCACCGCGATCACGAGCACCTGCATCACCATGCCCAGCCCCAGTCCCAGCAGCAGCATGGCGAGACCGGCCATCAGCGCCCCGCTCGACACCGTGAGCCGCGACAGGAGGAACAACCCCGCGCTCATCACCGCGGTGCCGAGGATCGGGAACCGCTTGTAGCGCCCGGAGCGGCTGATGTGCTGTCCGGAGAGAATGGAAGTCACGAGCATCCCGCCCATCATCGGTAGCATCTCGAGCCCCGACTGCGTCGGGCCCACCCCCTTCACGAGCTGGAGGTACACCGGCAGGTAGGTCACCGATCCGAAGAGCGCGAAGCCGACGATGAGGCCGATGAGCGACGTGAGGGTGAACGTCGCCTGCCCGAACAGGTGCGGCGGCAGCACCGGCTCCCGGGCGCGCCGCTCCGCCAGCGCAAACCCGGCGAGCGCCACCAGGGTAATCCCGATCAGCCCGAGCACCAGCCCTGACGACCACGGGAAGGTCGTCCCGCCCACGTCGGCCACGAGTGTCGTGCCGCTCAGCACCACGGCCAGCAGTCCCGCACCGGCGTAGTCGATGGCGTGCGAGCGGCGCTGCGACTGCGCCGGCAGCGTGGCGGCAAGCACGACGAGGGCGACGATGCCGAGCGGGAGATTGATGTAGAAGATCCAGCGCCACGACAGGTGCGTCGTGAAGTAGCCACCGAGCAGCGGGCCGGCGATGCTGGCCAGCCCGAATACGGCGCCGAAGATCCCCTGGTACCGTCCGCGCTCGCGCGGCGACACGATGTCGCCCACCGCCGCCTGCGTCGTCACGTTCAGGCCACCACCACCCAGCCCCTGGATGAAACGGAACAGGATGAGCTGGGTCATGCTCCGGCTCATCCCGCACAGGGCCGAGCCGGCGAGGAAGAGCACGATCGCCGACTGCAGCACCAGCTTGCGCCCGTACAGGTCACCGAGCTTGCCGTAGATCGGCGTGACGATCGTCTGCGCGAGCAGGTAGCCGGTCACCACCCACGCCAGGTGCTCCAGCCCCCCGAGCTCCCCCACGATGGTGGGCAGCGCAGTGGAGACGATGGTGGAGTCGAGGGCGGCCAGCAGCAGCACCAGCAGGAGCCCGCTGAACACCACGAGCACCTGCCGGTGCTCCAGTGGCGCTGGTGTGCCGGCCGGCGGCGCGGTGCGCGGCTCGATCACGTGAGGCTCAGTCATCGGCGTGCGCATCCGCGCCGGCGGGGACGAGCGTGGGCGCGCCGTGCGCGCGAAGGCCGAAGCGGCCCAGCAGGCGCGAGCGCCATTCTTCCATGATCTCGTACACGGTGGGAATCACGACGAGGGTGAGGACGGTGGATGCCACGACGCCGCCGATCACCGCGCGGCCCAGCGGTGCGCGGAAGTCCGCGCCCTCGCCGTAGCCCAGCGCGACGGGCACCATGCCGGCGATCAGTGCGAGCGTGGTCATCATGATGGGACGCAGGCGAATGCGCCCCGCCTCGATCAGTGCCTCGCGCAACGGGAGCCCTTCGCGCGTGTGCGCCCACTTGGCGAAGTCGATCAGCAGGATGGCGTTCTTCGCCACGATCCCCATCAGCATCATCACGCCGATCAGGCTCATGATGTTCAGCGTGTCGCGGGTCACGAGCAGTGCGATCACCACGCCGATGAGCGACAGGGGCAGCGAGACGAGGATCGCCAGCGGGTCGATGAAGCTGCTGAACTGGATCACGAGGATCAGGTACATCAGCATCACCGCCACGCCGAGCGAGGTGAAGATGCTGCCGAACACCTCGTTCTGGCTCTCCACCTGCCCGCCCTGCGTGATCTCATATCCGGGTGGCAGCGGCACCTGGTTCACGCGCCCCATCACGTCGCGCGCCACGTTGCCGATCGATCCACCGAGGACGTTGGCGCCGATCGTCACCACGCGCTTGCGCTGGTAGTGATCGATCTGTGCGGGCCCCTGGCTCGGCGTGATCGTCGCGATCTGTGCCAGTGGGACGAAGGTGGCGGGCGCGCCCGGCGCGCCCGCCACCATGATCGGCAGCTGCGCCAGGTCGTTCGCCTGCTGGCGTGATTCGGGCGCGAGCCGCACGTGCACGTACCGCGAGATGCCCGATGGATCCACCCACGTGCCAGCGTCCACCCCGGCGAACGCCACGCGGAGCGTCGTGGCGAGCTGGCCCAGGCTCACGCCCAGGCTCGCCGCGAGCCCGCGATCCACCTGCACCTCGATCTCCGGCTTCTGCCCCTTCGTGGAGAGCCCGACGTCCACCGCGCCCGGAGTCTGCCGCACCGAGTCGGCGATCTGTTCGGCGAGGCGCGTGAGCACGGTGGCGTCCGGCCCCTGCAGCTGCAGCTGGATCTGCTTCTGGTTGCCGGCGAAGCCTCCGGCGGCGAAGGTGTACGCGTTCGCGCCGGCCACCTTCGAGACTTCGCGCCGGATCATCTGCCCGAACTCCTCCTGGCTGATGGATCGGTCGTGCTTCGGCACGAGGCGCACGTAGACGGTCGCCGCATCCACGGCGCCGGAGCCTGACGCGCTGCCGATGGTCGTGTAGGTGTACAACACCTCCTTGTGCTGGCGCACGAGGCGTCCCACTTCTTCGGCCTTCAGCGTCGTGTAGTCGAGGCTCGAGCCCGGCGGCGCCTCGATGGCGACGTTCAGTTCGCTGTTGTCGCTCACCGGCGTGAAGCCGAAGCCGCCGAACGTCACCTGCAGCGCGATCGCGATCACGAACGAGGCGCCGGCGATCGCCACCATCCACCAGCGGTGATCGAGCGCCCACGCGATCACGCGCGTATAGCGCCGCGATTGCCGGTCGAACCACGCGTTGAAGCGGTCGAGGATGCGGGCAATCGGGTTCTGCCGCTCGTGCGTCTCCAGCTGGGGATCCGGCCAGTAGGCCGAGAGCATCGGGTCGAGCGAGAAGGAGACGAAGAGCGAGACCAGCACCGCGCTCGCGATCGTCAGCGCGAAGGGCTTGAAGAACTGCCCCGCGATTCCCGGCATGAAGCCCACGGGAACGAACACCGCCACGATCGAGAAGGTCGTCGCCGTGACGGCCAGCCCGATCTCGTCCGTCCCTTCGTGCGAGGCCGTCACGTGGTCACGCCCCATCTCCACGTGGCGCACGATGTTCTCGCGCACCACGATCGCGTCGTCGATCAGGATGCCGATCGCCAGCGAGAGCCCCATCAGCGACATCACGTTCAGCGTGAAGCCGAACATGAGCAGCGGGGCGAACGCCGTGAGCACCGAGACCGGAAGCGCGAGCCCGGTGATGACCGTGGAGCGCCACGAGTTGAGGAACAGGAACACCACGAGCACGGTGAGGAGCGCCCCCTCGACCAGCGTTTCCTCCACGTTGTGCACCGAGTTGCGCACGCGCGTGCCGGCATCGCGCACCGTCTCGATCCGCGTCCCCGGCGGCAGCGTGGGAAGCAGCTGGGCGATCCGCCTGTTCACCGCGTCGCTCACCGCGGTCGTGCTGTACTCGCGCGACTTGACGATGTCGAGGCCGATCGCCGGCGAGCCGTTGTAGAGCGCGGCGGACGTCGGCTCCGCTGCGCCCGCTTCCACGTCGGCCACCTCGCCCAGCCGCACCAGCTGGCCGCCATGTTGCGCCACCACCACGCCGGCGAAATCCTCCGGCCGCTGCAGCCGTGCCTCCAGCCGGATGGCGCGGTTCTCGAGCGAGGTCGTGACCTGTCCCACCGGTGCCGCGAGGTTCTGCGACCGCACGGCGTTCACCACCTGGTCGATTCCGACGCCGGTGGCGGCGAGCGCCGCCGGCTTGACGCTGATGTTGAGCTGGGCGCTGTCCCCACCCACGACGTTCACCTGCGCCACGCCGGCAATGGCCCGGAGCTCGTCGGCGATCTGCTGGTCGGCGAGCTGCGTCAGCTCGGGCGTCGTGAGCGAGCTCGACGTGAGTGCGAGCGAGACGATCGGCAGCGTGTTCGGATCGAAGCGCGCGATCACCGGCTCCAGGATCTCCTGCGGCAGCTGCGAGCGCACCGCGGAGATCGCGTCACGGACGTCCTGCGTCGCCTGGTTCACGTCCTTCGAGTATGCGAACTGGACGATGATCTGGGCGAATCCATCGGTGGACGTGGAGTTCAGCTTGTCGACCCCGCTGATCCCCGAGATCTTGTCCTCCAGCCGCGTCACGACTTCGCGTTCCACGACGTCCGGCGCTGCGCCCGGATATGCGACGCCGATGAACACGATCGGCTGATCGAGCTCGGGGAACTCGTCGGTCTCCAGCCTGAACAGCGAGACGAGGCCGAACACCACCAGCGCGATCATCGTCACGATGGTGATGATCGGCCGGCGGATCGCGAAGTCGGAGATGAACATGGAGCCCGTGCAGGGGTGGCGCGGGCGTGGACACGGTCGCGCTCGCCGCTACTGGCCCATCGCCTCGCGCACTCCGGTGATCACGAACTGTACCGCGATCGCCGCCAGCAGCAGGCCCATGATGCGCGTCATCACGCGGATCCCGGTCTGGCCCATGCGCACCACCAGCCGCTCGCCCACGCGCAGCGTGAGCCACGAGATCAGGATCGTCAGCAGGATCGAGCCATACACGGCGACCTGCTGCGGTGTCGTGCGCGCCTGGCCCGCGAGCACCATCACCGTCGAGATCGCCCCAGGACCCGCCAGCATCGGCATGGCCAGCGGCGTCAGCGCCACGTCTTCCTTGGCACGCCCCTCGGTGATCTCTGCCGCCCCTTCCTGCGTGGACCGCGTGCCGTGCAGCATGTCCATCGCCACCACCCAGAGGATCAGGCCGCCGGCGATCCGGAATGCGGGCATCGTGATCCCGAACAGGCTGAAGATCCCGCGCCCCGCCACCGCGAACGTGATCAGCAGCACCGCCGCCGCCACGCAGGCGCGCCGCGCCGTGCCGCGACGATGCTCGGCGGTCTGCCCCTGCGTGATCACCAGGTAGGTCGGCACCACGGCGATCGGGTCCACGATGAAGAGGACCGACGTGAAGGTGACGAGCGCGAACTGGAGGTACGTCTGCACTTACTCGTACTCGCTCATCGCCGCGCGCAGGGCCTCGCGCAGCCGTCGCTCGCGCTCCACGCCTGCCGGCACGGTCGCCGCCAGCGAGCCGAAGAGGCGCAGCATCTCGTTCTCCATGAATGGCCCGCGCTCGCGCACCCCCAACGCATCGAGCGAGCGTTCCGCGAGGTCGCGCAGCAGCCGCCGCGTCTCGTCGTCGAGCGCGGCGAGTGTCACCGGCGCCGCCGGTGCAGGCACCGGTGTCTGCTCACGCCGGCGCGGCGCGGCATCCAGCAGGGCACGCATCGGCGCGAGCGTCACGACGAACGAGCCCGCCGTGTGCTCCTCGAACCCCTCGATTACTCCCTTCCGCCGCAGCTCGTGGAACACGCGGATGCTCGCCTGGCGCACCACTCCCACCCCGCCCTCGCTGCCGTTGCCGCGCCCCGTGATGACCAGCACTTCGCCGGACTGCTGCACCTGATGCTGTCGCAGCCACTGCTCGACGCGCGCCGCCGCTTCGTGCGCGGTCGGCATCGAGAGCCGCAGGTTCAGGGTGCGCAGCGCACCGAACCGGACTTCGTCGAATGCCTGACGCAGGCCAGCCAGCCCGCGCACACGGCGCGGCGCCGTCATCGCCGCGGCGACCTGCCGTCCCCGATCGCGTGCCGCAGCACGCGTCCATCCACGCGCTCCGTCGGCGGTGCGCCGACGATCCACGCGAGCGATGGCGCGAGGTCCGCCACGAGCGCCCGCTCGCTGTAGCGGCCGGCCTTGATCCATGGGCCGTACAGGATCACCGGCACGTGCGCGTCGTCGTGGTACGGAAGACCATGCTCGGCGACCGTGGCCCCCACCGGGTACGATCCCTCCAGCGGCGTGATCACGTACTCCACCGGCGAATCGGGCGGGATCATGTGCGCCCAGCGCCGCGCCACGTCGTCATGCACGGTGTCCATCGACGCCAGGTCGCGGACCCGCGTCACCCGCGCGATCCCCGGCGTGCGGCGCACCACGTCCGCAAACCGGCGGAGCAGCGGTTCGGGATCCACGCCGGCCTTCGCGAACGCTCCTCGGTCCACGTACACCAGCGGTCCGTCGAGCATCACGGCATCGCTGTCCACTCGTGCCGCGGCAAGCATGTCGCGCAGCGTGCGCCTCGCCGCGCGCAGGTCGTAACGCACCACCGGCGCCCGATGCGCTCGCCGTGCGGCGAGCTCGGGAAATGGCGTCACGCCGTGATCGGCCGTGAGCGCGAAGACGATCGTCGACGAATCACGCAGCTTGTACAGCGAGTCGATCAGCACCCCGAGCGTGCGATCGAGGCGGAGGATGTTGTCGTGCTGCTCGCGCGAGTCGGGTCCATAGCGATGACCGATGTAATCGGTGGCCGACAGCGAGACGGCCAGCACGTCGGTCTGCGGTCCCGTGCCGAGGCCGAGCGTCTGGAGCCCCTCCAGCGCCGCCGCGACGACCAGCTCGTCCATCCACGGCGTGTTCGGCAGCTCGCGCGCCGCCCCCTCCGGCGTCGACGGCATCAGGTGCGGAAAGGTGAAGTTCTTCCCGTTGTTCTCCAGCGGCACGCTGTCCGGCTCCGCGTAGTCGCGCGCATTGCGCATCAGCGTCCAGGACGCGCCGGCCAGGTGCTGCGGAAAGCGGCGCGCATTCACGCGCTTCACCCAGTCCGGAAGCGTGTCCGCGTAGTACGTGCTCGTCGTCAGTTCGCCATTCGACGTCGCATACCAGAACACGGCCTGTTTCGCCCGTCCCAGCGGCAGGATGGCCCCGCGATCCTTTCGTGACACCGAGAGTGCGCGCGAGCGCGGATCGCGCGACCGGATCCAGTCGATCAGCACCGAGCCGCGGAAGCGGAAGGGCGATGCACCCGGATCACGTGATGTCACCAGCGGCGCCTGTGGATCCTCGACCCCCGCACTGTTGCGCAGGATCCCCGTCGAGCGCGGGAACCGTCCCGACATCGTCACCGAGTGACCCGGGGCCGTCTCCGTCACCCCGTGGTCCTGGAACGCATTCGTGAAGAACGCCCCCCGGGTGGCCAGTCGCTTGAGGCCGCCGCTCAGCTGCGCCGCCCAGCGGTCGGGGTAGTCGGCGCGCATCTGGTCCACGGTGATGAACACGATCAGCTTCGGGCGATCAGCCGTCGCGCGGTCGTACTGCGCGTGGACCGTCAGCGGTGCGGCGAGAGCGAGGAGCGGAAGCAGGACACGACGCATGGCGAGCGGGACATGGAATCGAAGGACGAACGAACGGAAATGTCCGTGGTGCACCAGCGGGTGCACCACGGACAATCTACCATGCGAACTGCACCTCGACGGCCGACCCGGACGGACCGGGACTCACCGGGACGCCTCAGGCCGCCCGGCTCACCTCGGCCTCGGCCATCAGATTGCGGGCGAAGCAGATCTCGTTGCATGCGAAGCGCCGCGCGCATGCCAGACAGTCGCGCCGGATCTTCTCCGGATAACGCGCCCGGTCCACCCGTTCGTAGCCGATCGCCGCGAAGAACTCCGGCTGCAGCGTGAGCGCAAACACGTCGTAGATGCCGCGCTTGCGGGCCAGGTCCTCCACCGCACGGACGATCGCCTTCCCCAGTCCCTTGCCGTGGGCATCGCGCGACACGGCGATCGCCGCCACTTCCGCCACGCTCGGTGAGTACTCCTTGAGCGCGCCACAGGCCAGCAGCTCGCCGGCGGTGTTCTGCACCACCACGTAGTCGTCGATCGCCAGCGACACCATCTCCGGCGTGCGCTTCAGCATCCGCCCCTCGTTGGCGAACGTGTTGTTGAGGTGCGAGATCGCTGTCGCATCCTGCGGCCGCGCGCGCCGCACCATGAGATCGGGGGCCATCAGAGCACGCTCTCCAGGATCTGAAGGCCGCGCGCGAGCTCGTCCTGCGTCGCCACCAGCGGCGGCAGGAGGCGCACGGTGTAGTCACCCGCCGAGCAGACGAGCAGCCCGTGGGCGAGCGCCTCGCTCACCACGTGCGCCGCCGTGCCCATCACGTCCACGCCCCACATGAAGCCCACCCCGCGCACCTGGCGAATGCGGCTCGTGCGGTGCGCGATCTCGTTCAGCTCCTCGCCGAACCATTCCCCCGCCTCGCGCACGTGGGCCAGCAGCGCGGGATCGGCCAGCCGCTCCAGCACGTGGAGTGCGACGGACGACACGAACGGACCGCCGCCGAACGTCGTGCCATGGTCGCCCGGCTTGATCGTCGCCGCGATCTCGTCCGTCATCAGGATGGCACCCATCGGCAGCCCGCCGGCGAGCGGCTTGGCCAGCGTCAGGAGATCCGGCTCGATTCCCGCCTGCTCGTAGGCGAACAGCGTCCCCGTGCGCCCCAGGCCGCACTGGATCTCGTCCAGCATGAGCGCCACGTCGCGCTCCTTCGTCATCGCGCGCAGCTCCCGCAGGAACCCCGGATCCAGCACGCGCACCCCGCCCTCGCCCTGCACCGGCTCGACGACGAGCGCCGCCGTCGTGTCCGCGCTCAGCGCAGCATCCAGGTCGGCGAGATCGCGCTCGCAGATCGAGACGCCAGGCGTGAGCGGGCGGAATGGAAGCCGGTACGCCGGCCGATCGGTCGCGGCCAGCGTCGCGAACAGGCGCCCGTGGAAGGCACCGCGCAGCGAGATGATCTCGTGCTTCGCCTCACCCTTCGTGCGCGCCCAGCGGCGCGCGAACTTGAACGCGCCCTCGTTCGCTTCCGCGCCCGAGTTGCAGAAGAAGACCTTGTCGGCAAAGGAGCGCGCCACGAGCGCCGCGGCCAGCCGCTCGCCCGGCGCCGTGCTGTACAGGTTCGACGTGTGCACCAGCCCCTCGGCTGCCGCATGCATCGCCTGCTTGAGCCCCGCATCGTCGTAGCCGAGCGCGTTGACGGCGATCCCGCTGACGAAGTCGAGGTACCCGTTCCCCTCGGCGTCGAACAGGCGCACGCCGCTGCCACGCACGAACTCCACCGGCGCTCGCTTGTACGTGCCGAGGATCGCGCTGTCGATCGTCACCGGCTGGCCGGCGCTCGCCGGCTGTGCTTCGGTGGCGTGAATGGCCTGCTCGCCCGTCGGCGGCGTCACTGTCGGTGCCGTCATGCGCACACGCTCTCCACTCGTGTCAGGACCGTGCCACGATCGAGGAATTCGATCGCCGCGATGTCAGAGATCCGTACTCGCGCCACGCCGCCCGCCAGCGCGGCCAGCGCGGCCTGCAGCTTCGCGCCCATCCCACCTGCGGCCGTGCCGTCGGCGATCAGTTGTCGCGCGGCATCGGCGTCCAGCTCGCCGACGGCCTCCCCATCTACCAGCACGCCGGCCACGTCGGACACGAGGAGGAGCTCGTCCGCGTCCAGCGCGGCGGCAATCGCGGCGGCCGCGTCGTCGCCATTCACGTTGAGCGTGGATGGCTCACCCTCGCCCGCCGCAGCGTGCCGGCTCACCGGCGAGATCACCGGCAGCACGTCACCCGCCAGCAGGTGCCGAAGCAGCGTGACGTTCACCGACGCCGGCATCCCCACGTGGCCGTAGCGCTCCGTATCGAGCGGCAGGGCGTTGAGCAGGCCGGCATCCTCGCCCGAGAGTCCGAGCGCGGCGACGCCATGGTCGTTGAGCGCCGCGACCAGCCGCTTGTTCGCCGATCCGGAAAGCGTCATGCGAATGATCTCCAGGTCGAGGGCGCTCGTGATGCGGCGGCCACCGTGAAAGCGCGCCTCCACGCCGTAGAGGCGCTGCAGCGTGCCCACTTCGTCCCCCCCGCCATGGACCACGACGAGCGAGCCGGGCGACGATGCATGGGCCGCCGCCAGCGCAGCCGGCAGCGCGCGATCCAGCTGCGGACGGCCGCCTACCTTGATCACCCGCGTCATGCCGGCAGCCCCGTGCACTCGTCCAGCCCGAGCATCAGGTTGGCGTTCTGCACCGCCTGCCCCGCCGCGCCCTTCACCAGGTTGTCGATCGCCGAGGTCACGAGCAGCATCGGCTGCCGCGTGCCGGCGAGCATCGTCGCCGAGAGCGCGACCACGTTCCGGTGCGCGACCTCGCGCAGGGACGGCGGCGTGTCGCTCACCTCGATGAAGCGCTCGTTCATGTAGGCATCGCGGTAGAAGGCCCGCGGGTCAGCGATCGCCTCCGTCAGCGGCACCGTGATCGTGGACAGGATCCCGCGCGCGACCGGCAACAGGTGCGGCGTGAACACCAGCTCCGCCTCGCTGCCGAAGGCAGCCAGCGTGGCGCGCATCTCGATGAGGTGCCGATGCGTGTTGCCCACCCCGTACGCGCGAAAGTCCTCCGCGAGCTCGGCGAACAGCAGCTCCCGCTTGGGCGAGTTGCCGGCACCGGTCACGCCGCTCGCCGAGTTGGCGATGATCGTCGCATCGGCGCGCACGAGGCCGGCGCTCAGCAGCGGGGCGAGCGCGAGCAGGATCGACGTCGGGTAGCATCCCGGGTTGGCAACGATGTCGGCGCTGCGGATGGCGCGCCGCGCCTCGTCGCCCAGCTCCGGCATTCCGTACGGGACAGGCGCCGTCGCGTGACCAGGGCGCAGGTCGCTCGACAGGTCCACGACCTTCGCGCCCGCCTCGCGCGCGCGTTCTACCCATGGCAGCGACGCGCCGTGCGGCAGCGCCGAGAACACGAGGGCTGCGCCCGCGAGGTCGGCCTCGTCGGGCGCGGCGAAGGTGACCGTCTGGCCACCCAGGCGCACCGACTGGCCCCGCTGTTCGTTGGCCGTCGCAAAGGCGAGGCTGAACCGGGGATGCCGGGCAATGAGGCTGCAGAGCTCGCGACCGGCGTAGCCGCTGGCGCCGAGCACTCCGACGGGGAGTATATTCACGCCATAATGCATAATCATGCAGAGCGCGCCGGTCAATGGGCGCTTTCGGCAGGGCGATAGTGGTGATAGACTGGGCCAGCCCAGCGAGGACCGATGACGAAGAAGCGCGAGCGCCAGGCAGCGATCCTGGATCTGGTCGAACGACACGTGGTGGGGAGCCAGGAAGACCTCCGGCAACTCCTCCTCGCACGGGACATGGACGTCACCCAGGCCACCCTCTCGCGCGATCTCCGGGACCTGGGCGTCGCGCGCGTTCCCACAGAGGACGGCGGTCGGTACGTGCTGCCGGGCTCGCTGGTGACCGACGAAGACAACCCGTTGCTCGGCAATCTCTTGCCTCAGCTCTTCTCGCGCATCGACGGGGTCGGGGAGCTCATCGTCCTTCATACGGTACGAAGCGGCGCCCAGCCCATCGCCGAAGCCATCGATCAGGAGGAGTTCGAGGAGGTCCTCGGCACCATTGCCGGCGACGATACCATCCTCATCGTCACCCGCTCTGCCCAGGCTCGCCTCGCCCTCACCGCTCGGCTTCTCGAGCTCGCCGGCGAACGCTAGCGCCTCCCCACACCACGCGACCCCTGGTGCCTCGGGCCGGAGACGCTTGACGTAGGAGGTATTCCTGAGTAAATATGCAAGCGTTCTGCATACTCTTCGCTCAGGAGCTTCCATGCCCCGTACCATCGTCCTCGCCTACTCGGGCGGCCTCGACACCTCGATCATCGTCCCCTGGCTGCGCGAGCACTACGACGCGCGCGTGATCTGCGTCGCCGCTGATATCGGGCAGGGCGCCGACGAGCTGCGTGGCGTGCGCGAGAAGGCGATCGCCTCTGGCGCCGAAGCGTGCTACGTGGAAGATCTGCGCGAGGAGTTCGTGCGCGACTTCATCTTCCCCACCCTTCGCGCCGGCGCGGTCTACGGCCGCAAGTACCTCCTCGGCACCTCCATGGCGCGTCCGCTCATCGCCAAGCGGCAGGTCGAGATCGCCCGCATGGTCGGCGCCGATGCGCTCGCGCACGGCTGCACCGGCAAGGGCAATGACCAGGTCCGCTTCGAGATGACCTTCGCCACCCTGGCGCCGGATCTTCCCGTCATCGCGCCGTGGCGTGAGTGGGATATCCGCAGCCGGGAGGACGCCATCGATTACGCCACCGCCAAGGGAATCCCGATCGCCGCCACGAAGGAGAAGATCTACTCGCGCGACGCCAACCTCTGGCACCTCTCGCACGAGGGTGGCAACCTCGAGGATCCGAACTCGGCGCCGAAGGCCGACATGTTCATGCTCACCACCGACCCCACCTCGGCGCCCGACGCGCCGGAGGACGTGGTGATCGGCTTCGAGCGCGGCACGCCGGTGTCGGTGAACGGGGTCGCCCTCGATCCGGTAGCGATCGTCACCACGCTCAACGCCCTCGCCGGCAAGCACGGCGTGGGTCGCATCGATCTCGTCGAGGATCGCATGGTGGGCATGAAGTCGCGCGGCGTGTACGAGACGCCGGGCGGCACGCTCCTCTACGCCGCGCACTCCGAGCTCGAGCAGCTCGTCCTCGATCGCCGGACGCTGGCGGCCAAGGACGTCATCGCGCCGCGCTACGCGGACCTCGTGTACGAGGGCCGCTGGTGGACCACCGAGCGCGAAGCGTACGACGCGTTCGTCAACGTCACCCAGGAGCGGATCACCGGCACCGTCACGCTGCGCCTCTACAAGGGTGCGCTCACCGTCGTCGGCCGCCAGAGCGAGCACGCGCTGTACGACGAGCGCTTCGTCACCTTCGGCGAGGACGACGTCTACGAGCAGAGCGATGCGGCGGGCTTCATTCGCCTCTTCGCGCTCCCCGCCCGCGTGCGCGCCATCAAGGATCAGGAGCTCGCCGCGGCCAGCGCCGGCGCGGCTGCTGCCGAGGCTCCCGCTCCCGCCCCGACGGCCGAGGAGCCGGCGGACGAGCTCGCCGTTGCCTGACCCGTTTCTCCCAGCTCCTCACATGACCATCGCTGACGCGCCCGCTCCCGCCTCTTCGTCCGCCCACGCGGCGAAGGCGTCGCACAAGCTGTGGGGCGGGCGCTTCGGCGCGGGCCCCACGCCGGAGTTCGACGCCCTCAACAACTCCATCGGCGTCGACTTCCGCCTCTGGCCGTACGACATCCGGCTGTCCAAGGCGTGGGCCGTCGCCCTCTGGGGCGCCAATGTGCTCACGCTCGAGGAGAGTCGCGCCATCGAGCACGGCCTCGATGCCGTCGGCGCGCGCCTCGCCGCTGGCGAGCAGCCGCTGCCGTCCGACGAGGACGTCCACACCCTCATCGATCGCCTGCTCCACGAGGAGATCGGGGACGTGGCGTCGCGCCTGCACACGGGACGCAGCCGCAACGACCAGGTGGCCACCGCCACGCGGCTGTGGACGATGGACGCCTGCCAGCGGCTCGATCACGCCGTGCGCACCATGCAGGGCGTGCTGCTCGAGCAGGCGCAGTCGATCGAGACGGCGCTGATGCCGTCATACACGCACCTGCAGCGCGCCATCCCGGTCTCGGGCGCGCACTGGCTGCTCTCGCACTTCTGGCCTCTCGAGCGGGATCGCGCACGCCTCCGTGCCGCGCAGCGCTCGGCCGCGGTGCTCCCCCTCGGCTCTGGCGCCGTGGCGGGATGCGCCTATCCGATCTCGCGCGTGCTCCTCCAGGGCACGCTCGGCTTCGATGCGATCAGTCCCAACTCGATCGACGCCGTCAGCGATCGCGACTTCATCGCCGAGGTGCTCTTCACCGCGACGCTCATCGGCACGCACCTGTCGCGGCTCGCCGAGGATCTCATCATCTACGGCTCGAGCGAGTTCGGCTTCGTACAGTTCGGCGAGGGGTATACCAGCGGCTCGAGCATGATGCCGCAGAAGCGGAACCCGGACGCCCTCGAGCTCGCGCGCGGGTCGGCGGCGCGCATGCTTGGCGACCTCACGACGCTGCTCGCAACGCTCAAGGGCCTGCCGACCAGCTACAACAAGGACCTGCAGGACGACAAGCGCGTGCTCTTCGACGCGACCGACACCCTGCTCCTCGTGCTTCCCGCCGCGGCGGGCGCACTGGCGGAGTGCACCTTCCGCACGGATCGCATGGCGGCGGCGCTCTCCAGCACCATGATGGCCACCGACCTCGCCGACTACCTGGTGCGACGCGGCGCCACCTTCCGCGAAGCGCACGGCGCCGTCGGCTCGCTCGTGCGCGAGGGCGAGCAGCTCGGCGTCGAGCTCACGGCGCTCCCCTTCAGCTCCTTCCAGCGCGCTCACGCGAAGTTCGGCGACGATGTGTACGAGGCGCTGAGCGCGGCGAGCTCCGTCGCGCACCGCGAGTCGGAAGGCGGCACGGGACCCGTGGCCGTTCGCACGCAGATCGACGCGGCACGCACCGCCCTGCTGCCACCACCGACCCCGCGCTCCTCGAACGCCGCCATCTGAGCGTTCACGGTCCGACTGTGGCCAACGCGCCGGATCGGCTCAGCTGAGCCGATCCGGCGCGTTGGCGTTCACGTCGGGCGCGCGCCCGTCCGGCGTCGCGTGTCGGGTGTCTGCGTCACTCGCCGCCGGTTCGGGCAGCGAGGGAGACGACGGCTCGCGCACGATGTACGGTCCATCCGCCGCCACTTCCACCGCGCTCGGCGTCAGCTCGCAGAACACTTCGCGCATGCGCGCGTCGTGCGCCGTGTAGCCGGGCCGCGTGCCGGCGAATGGCGCATCGAGGATCTGGAATGCGCTGATGTCGCTCAGCAGGTAATTGCGCCAGCCGCCTGCCGGATCGGACCGGCTGTATCCGGCGCGAAGCCACCCGCTCAGCATCGGGTGGCCGGCGCTGTTCACGCCGAAGCGATGTGGCTCGACCACGCGGATCAGGTCGCCGTACTCGAACATCACGAGCGATCGCCGCGTGATGGCTGCACAGATCTGCCGATGAAGCTCCGTCGCCTGCATCGTCGCACCGTCGAGAAGGTCCGCTCGCTTTCAGCGCGAGAAACGGACCGCGCGGTGCACGGCACGCACGACGACGGTCGGGTACCGCCCGGACGGCACCTCGACCGTGTCGCGCCGGATGGCCGGCAACTGCCCGGTTTCTCCGGTCGGGCTCGTGCTGCTCGTCGTGCTCGCGTCCGCCCGACTGGGACGCCGTACCGCCTCGACTGCCTGCTGCCTAATGATGCGCGTAGAGCTTCGTCGTCCCGTCAGCGGCGAACGCGATGACGTCGTACCGGTCGGCACGTCCCGGAACTTCCATGCCCGGAGATCCCGCCGGCATCCCTGGGGCAGCAATGCCGACGATTCCCTTCGGCGCCGCGGCCACGAGTCGCTTCACGTCGGCGGCGGGAACGTGTCCTTCGACCACGTAGCGGCCAGCCACGGCCGTGTGACATGATCGCAGCGCTGCCGGCACGCCGAGGCTGTCCTTCAGTGCATCCATGTCGCTGCGGTCGTGGACTGTCGGGTGCAGGCCGGCACTGCGCAGGTGCTCGACCCACTTCGTGCAGCAGCCGCAGCTGGGATCCTTGTACACGGTGATCGTCGTCGGCGCGCCGGTCGTGCTGGCGTGGCTCGCCAGTGGAAGCAGCGCGCTCAGCGCGGCGCCGCTGCCGATGGTGCGCGCGACCGTCGCCATAAACGCGCGTCGCGTCATCACGGGGTCGTTCATCTGCTCTCCTGCCCTGCTGCGTGTCGGTGTCGCAATGTCTCGATGGTGCACCAAGCTAGCATCATCTTGCACGCGCGTCGACTGCGGCGCCAGCGGCCGTCGTTCGTCCGGCACGACATTCCACGCAGATGCTCTCGTTCCGCAGGTCGGCGATCAACCGTCGCGCCCAGCTGCCGTGGAGGTGCGTGTAGCAGAGGATGCGACGGCATCGCGTGCAGACGCCTCCCTTCACCAGGTCCACGCGCCCGCCGCAGCGGTCACAATCGGTGCTGATGGCGGACGGCTGGAAGATGCGGAACGGTTGCATGCGTGATGACGGAAGGCGAGTCGGAATGTTGGTGCGCCGCGTCCCTGCGCGACAGGGCGCGCTACATTCTACCCCATGACGCTCGCCTGGTCGCGCGACACGCCACTTCCCGTTGATGATGCGCTGCCGGCGCTGTGCGAAGCGCTGGCCGTCCGCTCCGCCGCGGTGCTGCAGGCGCCGCCGGGAGCCGGCAAGACCACCCATGTCCCCCTCGCGCTGCTGGAGGAGCCGTGGCTGCGTCGTCAGCGCATCGTGATGCTCGAGCCGCGTCGCCTCGCGGCGCGGGCGGCGGCGCGTCGGATGGCCTCGCTCCTTGGCGAAGCGGTGGGCGAGACGGTCGGCTTCCGGGTGCGGGGCGAGACGCGCGTCGGCCGGACGACGCGCATCGAGGTCGTCACGGAAGGAGTGCTGACGCGGATGTTGCTCGCCGATCCCGCGCTCGATGGAGTCGGCTGCGTCATCTTCGACGAGTTTCACGAGCGCAGCGTGCCTGCCGACCTCGGCCTCGCGCTCGCGCTGCAGGCGCAGGAGCTCGTGCGTCCGGAGCTCCGACTGCTCGTGATGTCTGCCACGCTCGATGGTGTCGCCGTGGCCGCGCTGCTGGGCGACGCGCTGATCATCACGAGTGAGGGACGTTCCTTTCCCGTCGAGGTTCGCCACCTCGCGCCACGAGCGGAGCTTCCCGTTGACGGCGCGGTCGCTGGCGTGATCCGCCGCGCACTCGACGCCGACGAGGGGAGCATTCTCGCCTTCCTGCCGGGAGCAGGCGAGATCGCACGCGTGGCGGAACGGCTGCAGTCGGCGTCGTTGCCGGCATCCGTCGCCGTGCATCCCTTGTACGGCGACCTTTCGCCGCGCGAGCAGGATGCGGCCGTCCTGCCCGCGCCGCCCGGCACGCGCAAGATCGTCCTCGCGACGTCGATCGCGGAGACGAGCCTCACCATCGATGGAGTGCGTGTCGTCGTGGACAGCGGGCTCGCGCGGGTATCGCGCTTCTCTCCGCGTAGCGGGATGGCGCGGCTGGAAACGGTGCGTGTGTCGCGCGCTTCGGCGGATCAGCGCTGTGGCCGCGCGGGCCGCACGTCGCCCGGTGTGTGCTACCGCGTCTGGTCGGAGCAGGAGGACGCAGCGCTCCTCGAGCGCAGCACCCCGGAGATCCTGATGGCGGACCTGGCGCCGCTCGCGCTCGACCTGGCCGTGGCCGGCGTCGTGGATCCCGCCGAGCTGCGCTGGCTCGACCCGCCGCCGGCTGCGTCACTCGCGCAGGCGCGCGAACTTCTCGTCGAGCTCGAGGCACTGGACGCGGCGAGACGCATCACGGCGCACGGGCGACGCATGGCAGCACTCGGGACGCATCCGCGACTGGCCAACCTGTTGATTGGTGGCGCCGCGCGGGGCATGGGTGCAACGGCGTGTGCGCTCGCCGCGTTGCTCGAGGAGCGCGATCTGTTCCGTCGCGATGCGCTCGGGCGGGATGCCGACCTTCGGTCGCGCCTTCATGCCGTCGGCAGCGCGGCGGCAGCGCGGGACCCGGCAGTGGATCGTGATCGCCTGCGCCGCATCCGGGACCGCAGCGCGACATGGCGTTCTTCGCTGGAGATCGGCGACGCGCCGGTGGACGACGAGGCCGCCGGTGCCCTGCTCTGCCTTGCGTATCCCGATCGAGTCGCGATGCGGCGCGACACTGCTGGCCACCGATACCTTCTCCGCTCCGGTGTCGGCGCTCGTCTCGACGAGGTTGGATCGCTCGCCGATGCACCCTTCCTCGTCGTCGCCGAGACCGATGGCCGGCGTCCGGAAGCGCGCATCTTCCTCGCTGCCCCGGTGGCGCCGGAGGAGGTCGAGCGCACCTTCGCGGCGCAGGTGGTTCGCGAGGAGGTGGTTGAGTGGCAGCCCGGCACCGGCGTGGTCGCCACGCGCCGTCGCGATCGACTCGGCGCGCTGGTGCTTCGCGACGCGCCCGTGGCGCAGGCGGATGCGGAAGCCGTCGCGCGCGAGCTGTTGGCGGCGATCCGGCGTGAGGATGGAATCCGCCTCGTATGGAGCGCCGCCGCGATGCGGCTGCGGCAGCGCGTGCTGTTCCTGCGCTCGCTCGACTCCTCGTGGCCCGACTGGTCGGAGGCGGGGCTGCATGCGTCCATGGAGGAGTGGCTGCTGCCGCATCTCATGGGATGCCGTCGCCGCAGCGAGGTGGAGCAACTGGATCTCGTGACCGTGTTGCAGTCGTGGCTGTCGTTCGAGCAGCGCCGTACACTCGATCGTCTCGCTCCTGCGCACGTCGTCGTCCCTACCGGATCCAGCATTCCGGTGGATTATTCCGATCCCGCGAGCCCGGTGATCGCGGTGAGGCTGCAGGAGCTGTTCGGGCAGACGGAGACGCCGCGCGTTGGCGATGGGCAAGTGCCGCTCACCTTGCACCTTCTCTCTCCCGCCGGGCGCCCGGTGCAGGTCACGCGCGACCTCGCAGGGTTCTGGCGGTCTTCGTACTTCGAGGTTCGGAGGGAGTTGCGCGGTCGATACCCGAAGCACGAGTGGCCCGAGGATCCGCTCGCCGCGTCGCCGACGCGACGCGCCAGACGACGCGGCTCGTAGGAGCCCGGCGGGACGCATGTACAGCGAGGGGCGATGACCGCTGGTCATCGCCCCTCGCCTGATTTCGTGAGGCGTGTGATCAGAACTGCACGCCGAACGAGATCGGGATGAATTGCAGGTTCGTCGCCTCGTTCTGGTTGCCGAGCATCACGTGGTAGCGCGCTTCGAGGAAGGTGGAGAGTCCACCGAGGGGAAAGCGGATGCCACCGCCGATGTTCACGCCGGCCGCCGTCTTGTTGTCGGACGCATTGGTGAGGTCGGAATTGAAGCGGCGGTTGTAGATGCCCAGGCCACCAATCAGGTACGGCGCGGCACCGGTGGGGCCGAGGTTGAGCACTGCATTGGCAGTCGCGGAGGCGATGCGCGTCGAGGCGCCCCCTCCCTTCGCGTCGAAGCTGCTGAAGCCACCCTCGATGCGGGCACCGACGGGGATGATCGGCGCGCCGAAGGCGACACCGAGGTTGATATTGTAGCCGGAGTTGCTGAAGTCACCCAGGTCGCTCATCGGGACGGAGAGTCCGCCAGAGACGAGAATGGACGTGCTACCCTGGGCACGCGCGGTGGCGGGGATGGCGAACAGCGCACCAGCGGCGAGGACGGCGAGAAGCCGACGAGACATGAGGTTGATTCCTCCTGAGGAGTGAAAGTGCGGCAAGCGGCGATACGAGGACCGTGCCACGTCGCGGAAGCGCGCATATGACGATCCGCTGCCGCGCCGAACGCGGGGCAGTCGGGTGGCTGGAGGCGTTCGCGTGGGATTGGGTGAGTTGTGGTCGTGGGGCTGGCCGGCGGTGATCCGGGCCTATAATGTTCCTTCAAAATTAGGACATAGCGCACCATAGCTTCGGAGAATTGTTTCCTGAATTTTTAGGAACTAAAAGATGCGATCCTATAGCGTTGCTATATCGTCACTTGCCATAGGAGCACCGCACAAGTGGCTCGACAACCTGCTCTCCCACTTCCCACTGCCTGACGTCGCTTCTGAGCGGCGGGGCGTGGCACGCCGCGTCCCGCACTCGGCGCTGCTCCGCTTGGCCCTCGCTCGTGAACTGCACCTCGAGCTCGGCATGGGCATCCGCGACGCCCTCGCGCTGGCCGGTGATCTCCTGTCGTCCAGCGAAGGCGCTGTCTCCCGCGGAGGCCACTTGCGTGTCACCTGCGATCGACGCGCGCTCGAGCAGTCGGTGAGCGCTCGCCTTCGTGACGCCCTGGAGTCGGCGCCGGCTCCGCGTCGAGGGCGGCCCGCGAAACGATCTCGACGCATCGACACCCGCGGTCCCCTCGACTGACCATCCGCCCGCGACGCGCTGGGCGCCAGGAAAAACGAGGGGCGGGATGCCGAAGCATCCCGCCCCTCGTTGCTGTGATCACCGCGGCTCAGGCCTTGGTGACGTTCTCCGCCGCGGGGCCCTTGGCACCCTGGACGATGTCGAACTCCACCGCGTCGCCCTCGGCCAGTGACTTGAAGCCGTTGCCCTGGATCGCGCTGTAGTGCACGAAACAGTCCTTCTCGCCACTGTCGGGGGTGATGAAGCCGAAGCCCTTCGCGTCGTTGAACCACTTCACCTTGCCGGTCGTACGCATGTACCACTCCTGAGGAAACTGATTGTCGAGGGAGCGGAACGCGCCGTACCCTGACAATACCCTGAACCGCGGGCGCACCGATGTCCCGCCACAACGAGCGCTGAAGCCGGAAGGGGCCCCAGCAGCGGCTAACGTAGCAAGGCCTGGGAAAACGGTCAATAGCGCTGGCGGACCCGGCTGTTTCAGCCGACATCCCCCGGTTGCGGCGGGCCCCCTTCGCTCTCGGGCCGGAACCGGGAACTAGTTCGTCGGTCGCACGCCGGTCACGTAGTACTCCGTTTCGCCGAAGCAGTGGCTGGGCACACCACGATGCTCTTCATACGTGATCGCGACGCGTGAGCCCATCAGCTGCTCGATCCGGTGCGCGATGCTGTCATCGCGCACGGTGAACGCGAACTTCTCGGGCATCGCGCCGGGAAGCGGATTGGCCATCGCGAGCTCTCCCTCCCACGTCTTGCACAGCCACCCCTTCTCGGAAAACTTCTGGACGAAGCCGGCCCGTTGCCCTACGGAGTACGACCAACTCAGCGCTGCGGCGGTCCACAGCACGAACAGCGCGACTGGCAGCACGACGAAGACGCCGAACAGGATCAGCCGCCAATGTCGCTTTCGCTTCGGCGACGGAGCCGACCCGGCCGGTGGCTCGTCATGCGAAGAAGCGGCGTCCCCGGTTGCTTCACTGCTGGTATCGCGCTCGTCCATCGGTGCCTCGCGTGCACATGGTTCCTTCGACTGCCACGGTCGGCGCACAACATATCGCGCCACGGTCCACACCGCATGGGGTCGGGAGGCGTTAGATTTCCGTGGTCTTTCTTCCCCTCCGAGCCGTGCCCTTCTCGCCCCGCCGCAACACCGTGACCGCCTGGGTCGGCGCCGTTCCCGTCGGATCGGCGCATCCCGTGGTCGTGCAGTCGATGACGAACACCGACACCGCCGACGCCGCCGCGACGGCGGAGCAGGTGGCGCGCCTGGCCAACGCCGGTTCGCAGATCGTTCGCGTGACCGTCAACAACGAAGAAGCCGCCGCCGCGGTGCCGGAGATCGTCACGCGCCTCGGCGACATGGGCGTCTCCGTCCCCATCGTCGGCGACTTCCACTACAACGGCCACCTGCTGCTCGCACGGTATCCCGACTGTGCGCGTGCGCTCGCCAAGTACCGCATCAATCCCGGCAACGTCGGGGGCAAGCGGCGCGACGAGAACTTCCGCACCATCGTCGGCATCGCCGTCGAGCACGGCAAGCCGGTGCGCATCGGCGTGAACTGGGGCTCGCTCGACCAGGACCTGCTCACGCAGATGATGGACGAGAATGCGCGCGCCGGCTCGCCGCGCACCGCGAAGGACGTCTACATCGAGGCGATGCTCGCCTCCGCGCTCCGCTCGGCGGAGCTCGCCGAGGAAGTGGGGCTGCCGCACGATCACATCCTCATCTCCGCGAAAGTGTCGCACGTGCCCGACCTCGTCGAGGTGTACGAGCGGCTCGCGGCACGCTGCGATTATCCGCTGCACCTCGGCCTCACCGAGGCGGGCATGGGGATGAAGGGGCAGGTGGCCAGCGCCGCCGCGCTCTCCATCCTGCTCGCGCGTGGCATCGGCGATACCATCCGTGTCTCGCTCACGCCGAAGCCGAACGGCGATCGCACTGAGGAGGTGCTCGTCGCGCAGCAGATCCTCCAGTCGCTCGGGCTGCGCAGCTTCGCGCCACAGGTCACCGCGTGTCCCGGCTGCGGCCGCACGACGTCCACCTTCTTCCAGCACATGGCGGAGGACATCCAGACCTACCTGCGCGAGCAGATGCCCGTCTGGAAGCAGTCGCACCCCGGCGTGGAGACGATGCACGTGGCCGTGATGGGGTGCGTGGTGAACGGGCCCGGCGAGTCCAAGCACGCCAACATCGGCATCTCGCTGCCAGGGACCTTCGAGGAGCCCAAGGCGCCGGTCTACGTGGACGGGAAGCTCGTCACCACGCTCAAGGGCGACAACATCGTGCAGGAGTTCCTCGTCATCCTCGAGGAGTACGTGGCGCGCACCTATCCGGGTATCGCCGCCGAGC
The DNA here is from genome assembly GCA_036377775.1 of Gemmatimonadaceae bacterium. Taxonomy (GTDB): domain Bacteria; phylum Gemmatimonadota; class Gemmatimonadetes; order Gemmatimonadales; family Gemmatimonadaceae; genus AG11. The sequence goes on from DASUXT010000064.1 coordinate 54,283, forward strand.
CGCTCGTCGCGGCGCGCTGAGTCGGCGCAGGGCAGGGCGCGTCAGCCCGCTCGTCCTGCTCCGGCTGGTGTGTCCGCGCCGCCTCTCGCCTCGAGCGCTTCCGCCACCTCGCGCAGCTCGTCCATGATCGGCGCGTCGAAGCCGAGTTCGCGCAACCGCTCGTAGACGCGGCGATACCAGCGCACCGTCCCGGCACGGCCGACGTTGAAGCGCGACCACACGGTGTCCGGATCGATCGTGCGATCGAGGTCGGCGAGGATGGAGCTGCCGTTGTGGATCTTGTCCGCCGCACACACCCAGCGCGCGCGCTCCGGCGCCTCGGCGAGGCGCGCGAGGTAGTCGTCCTTCCGCTCCTCGCTCGAGAGCTCCACGCCCTCCTCGTCCACCTGCCGGTGCGTCACGGCGAGCACGGTATCCAGCACCACTGCGCCGAACTTGTCGCCGATACGCTGCTCGAGCATGGCGCGCGTATAGCCGTCGCGCACGCAGTCCTCGACCACGTCGTGGAGGATGCCGGCGACCACCGTGTCCTCGTCCTGATCGTAGCGTGTGAGGATCACCGCCACGTTCGCCGGGTGGGTCAGGTAGGGCAGGCGCGTGCCCTTGCGGACCTGGCGATCATGATGCTTCGCCGCAAAGGCGAATGCGTGATTGATGCGGTCGGAATAGCCGCGGGTCATCGTCACATCACGGGACAGCGAAACGCCGGAAATCGGCGCACAGCGGTGGGAGGGACCGAAAGATAGCGCGCTCCACTCCCTGCCGCATGGCCGCGCGAGATGCTACTCGCTCTCCGTGGCGAACCAGCGCACGATGCGCTCGAGCCCCTGCCGGTCGTCCTCATCGAAGGTGGCGACCTGGTCCGAGTCGATGTCGAGCACGGCGATCAGCGCGCCGGATCTTCCCGTCACCGGGACCACAATCTCGGATCGCGAACGGGCATCACAGGTGATGTGCCCGGGAAAGGCCTGCACATCGGGTACGACTACCGTGCGCTGTTCGGCAGCCGCGGTGCCGCAGACGCCACGACCGACGCGGATCTCGAGGCAACCGAGCGTGCCCTGGTAGGGCCCCACGCGCAGCAGGGCGCCCGGCTCGACCACCCGGTAGAACCCCGTCCACAGGTGGCCGAACGCGTGGTGGATCAACGCGCTCATCGTCGCCATCGCTGCGACATCATCACGTACGCCGGCGAGCACGGCGCGAATGTGGTCGTCGAGCTGGCGATAGGCGTCCGGCTTCGGGACGCCACGCAGGTCGAGTGTCTCTTCAGCCACGGTCGGTCACGAGAGCGGTCATCTAGCGCGAGATCTGGATGGCGAAGGTCAGGTCGAGCAGGGCCAGCGCGACGCCCTGCACGATGATGGCGATCCCCGCCCCTGCGTAGCCCAGGTGTCGTGCGAGTCGCCAACCGGCAATGGCGAGCGCGAGGCCGAGCATCACGTACCCGGCGTCGAGGCCGAGGTTGAGCCAGAGCAGGCGGTCGAGGCGAGTGGCCGCGGTGAGGTCACGCATCGCGAGCGAGGCCCGCGCCAGGCCAGCAAGCGCGAGCTCGGCCGCACCCCACGCGGCCGTCTGGATGGCGAACTGTTCGAGCAGCATGGATCGCCGCGCGCCCAGGCGAAGCCAGGCGAGGAGTCCGGTGCCGACGAGCAGGCTCGCCGCGCCCCACAGCAGGATCCGCAGCAGGTGCGCACCCTCGGCGGCGAGCAGGGTATCGGCCCACATGAATGACATGCGCGAAGGCTAGTGGGCGACCGTCGCGCATGGGAGTGCGATCGACGAGCGGTCAGGCGGTCGCAGGCACCGGTTCACGCTCCGTGCGTTCGGCCGGCTTCACCTCGTACAGCACCGGGTCCGGCGCGTCCCACAGCACCACGCCGCGAATCGTGCCTCCCCCTCGTGCGATTTCCTCCACCCGCTTCTTGAGCTCCGCGACCGGCGTCTGGCCAGCGCGTGCGCAGAAGACCACGTCGGGAATCGGCAGTGCCGCCGCCAGGCCGGCGGCCACCTGCTCGGGGGCAGCCACCATGACCACCGCGTCGTACCGTCTCGCGAGGCGCGCGGCGTCGCGCTGCAGCAGGGTGACCGCGCCGTCGATCGGCAGCTCGCCGTGACCGCTCGGCACCACGTCGATCGTGCGGTCACGGCCGATACGCGTCACGCGCGTGGCATCCGGCCAGCCCACGCTGCCATCCACGAGGCCGCGCATTCCCGCACTGGCGGGGAGTCGCAGCGCCGAGGCGACGGGGGACGATGCGGTATCGGTGTCGATGAGCAGGGTGTCGCGTGCTTCCTGGGCCGCGATGGCGGCGAAATTGATCGCGACCACGGCGCTCACCGCCGGGTTGTCGCCGGTGATGCTGACCATCACCACGTTCGCGCCGGCGGAGGCGACGGACAGGTAGATCAGCTGGTGTCCGTCGGCGCCGGGGTCGATGTAGGGCGGCCCCTCACGATCGGATGCGCGGCGTCCGCGCTCAGGAGAACGTGGGAGCGGCTTGATGACACCCAGCACGCGCATGCCGGTAGCGCGTTCGATCTCATAGGCATTGGCGACGCGCGGTCGCCGCACCTCGTCGAAGAGTGCGGCACCGAATCCCAGCATCGCGCCGAACACGAGCGCGGCAGCGAGCATGGCCGGTGGCGAGGCGCCCACGTTGGCGAGCTCGCGCGCGCGCGCCTCGCGGGCATCCAGTGCCCGCAGCTCGGCGCGCTCCTGTGCGAGCCGTGCCGCAACCGCGGCGGCCACGGTGCGCGCCGTGTCGGCCGCCTTGAGACGGGCGATCGTGTCGGGGAGGGGCGCGGTCGTGATGGCCGCGACAGCGGGCGGTGGCGGCGCCAGGGAGTCGATGGCGCGCTGCGTCGCAGCGCGGCGCGCGTCGGCCAGGACCTCGATGCTGTGGCCGAGCTCATTGGCGCGCGCCGTGAGGGCGACGAACACCGGATCCACGCCGCCCACGGCGTTGTAGCTGTCGCGCTCGCGCTCGATCTCCACCAGTGAGTCGAGCAGCTGCTTCACGCGCACGTCGGCCTGCATCGGCGGCGCTTCGGCCAGCGCCCGGTAGGACGCGAGCAACGGCGCATTTTCGGCGCGGGCGAGCAGTCGCGTGAGGAGTGCTGCGTTCGCCGCGAGCGAGTCGCGGCGGGTCTGCGCGTCGAGGCTCAACGCGCCACCCGCCGTGGTATCGGCCGCAGCGGCAGCGGCGGCGGCGGAGATCATGTGGCCGATCTGCGTTCGCGCGGCTACAACGGCGGAATCGGCACTCGCCACCTGTCGCTGCGCCAGGCGCAGGGCGAGGACGGTTGGCTCCGTATCAGGCCGTGAGCTCGCCGTCGGGCGCAGGGCGCTCGCGGCACGGCGGGCCTGCTGCGGCACCACGACGATCGCGATCAGCGCGGCAGCAAAGATGACGATGCTGACGGTGCCGATGAAGATCGGTCGGCGCAGTGCGTTGCGCGCTCGCGATGCCATCCATGCAGCCCGGGAGGGAAGCGGTGGAGTGGGACGTCTACGAACGGGGCGGCGGCGTCGAGGCATGCGCGGAGAATGTCAGGCGGGCAGTGAGGCGGAACATCCCTGGATAGCGCACGCGGCGGGCCACCGCTGCGGTGCGATGCGCGACGGGGTGGGTGCCATTGGCACCCACCCCGTCGGGTCCTGCGATCGAATGGTTCTGCTTACTGAACCGTGATCGAGCCCTTCATCCCCATCGCCGCGTGCGGCGTGCAGTCGTAGTCGTACTTGCCCGCGGGGATCTTGGCGAAGGAGACCGTGTAGGCCTCGTTCGGGTTCATGAGCAGCGGGCTGGAATCCTCGGCCATGTGCTGGCCGGGCATGTTGGCGTTGAGCTGGGCCTTCGTGGTCGCGTCCGTCAGGTTGAGGAACGCAACGTTGTGGGGGCCGCCGGACACCATGATCCACTTCACGGCGTCGCCCTGCTTGATGGTGATGTCGGCGGGCTCGAAGCGATAGCCCTTCGCGTCGCCGATCATCTTGACTTCATGCGTGGTGCCGGTGGCCGGAGCCGCCGCTACCGCGCCTGCAGCGCCCGCGGCCGCCGTTGCGCTGGTGTCCGTCGTGGTCGCCGCGCTCGGGGTCGTCGTCGCCGCCGTGGTGTCAGCAACGGGCTGCTTCTCGCCGCCGCACGCACCGAGCACCACTGCGCTTGCGAGCACTGCAATACCGTAGAACCGCATTTCTGAAGGCCTCCGAAATCCTGGATCGTGAAAGTGCTGGCCGACGGGGCCCCGTCGGTATTGTGAATTTATTCACAAGGCGTGCGCCACGCAATTCGGCGCGGCGGCGCCAAGGGTCGCTCGTTGCACAGCGCGCGCCGCGGCGTTGACGAACCCCGAAGTCACTCGCTAGCTTGCGCTCATGTCCGCTTTTCACGCGCATCATCGCCATCATCATCACGGCCCGACGGGTCGGGGCGACGCGCGCGTGCACGCATAGGTAGACAGACTCTCTCGTCTCCCGGCACACGCTGCCGGTCGGCTCCTGGCCCGTCCCTTCGGACGGGCCTTTTTCGTTGCCGGCGGCACCTGACTCCACGCCGGCACTCGCATCCTTCGAGGCCGCAACGGCCATTCACATGCTTCGTATCGCCCTACCCAACAAGGGACGCCTCGCCGACGACGCCCGCGAACTGTTCAACGACGCCGGTCTCGAAGTGCGCGCCGCCGGCCCGCGCGCCCTCACCGCGTCTCTCGGCGGCGAGTTCCAGGCGCTCTTCGTTCGTGCGCGCGACATTCCCGAGTTCGTCGCCGATGGCGCCGCCGACGTCGGCGTCACCGGATACGACCTCGTGCGCGAGTCGGGCCGCACCCTCGACGAGCTCGCCGATCTCCAGTTCGGCCGCTGCCGACTGGCCGTCGCTGCCACTGACGAGTCGGGCTTCGCCACCCTCGACGACATCGTGCCCGGCACGCGCGTGGCCACCGTGTTCCCGCGCCTCACGCATGAATTCTTCGAACAGCGTGGCCGGCCGGTGGAGGTGGTGCCGGTCTCCGGGGCCGCCGAGATTGCGCCGCACATCGGCATCGCCGACGTCATCGTGGATCTCGTCTCCACCGGCTCCACCCTGCGCGTGAACGGCCTGCGCGAAATCACCACGGTGCTCGAATCATCCACCCGGCTCATTGCGGCGCCCGATGATCGCCGCGATGCCGCGCGCGGGCGCGCGCTCGAGGAGCTGGTCGCCGCGCTCACCAGCGTGATTGCCGCCCGCGGGCGCCGCTACGTCATGGCCAACGTGCCCCGCGCGCGCCTCGATGCGGTGCGGCAGGTGGTGCCGGGCCTCAACGGCCCGACGGTCATCGACATCCTGAACGGCGGTGAGCATGTCGCCGTCCACGCCGTCGTCTCCGCGGCGACCATCTACCGCACGGTCGCCGACCTCAAGGCGCTCGGTGCGGAAGGCATCCTCGTGACGCGCATCGAGCGGTTGATGGCATGAGCGATTTCATCTCTTCGTCGGACGTCGTTCGCTGGCGTGGCCGATGCGGCGAGCTCTCCGCCGCCGACCGCCGCGCACTGTTCGACCGCGCGCTGAGCGCCGACGACTCCATTCGCCAGCGTTCGGCCGCCATCGTGCGCCGCGTCCGCGAGGACGGCGACGAGGCGCTCCGCGACATGGCGCGCGAGTTCGATGGCGTGGCGCTGGATTCGCTCGAAGTGCCGCGCGCCCTCTGGCAGCGCGCGCTCGATGCGCTCGCCCCGACGCTCCGCCGCAGCATGGAACGGTCGGCGACCAACATTGCGCGCGTGCACGAGTCCTTCGCGCCGGTCGCGCAGGAAACGGAGAGTGAGCCCGGCATCATCATCGGCCGGCGGCCGGATCCGCTCGCGCGCGTCGGCGTATATGCGCCCGGCGGGCGAGCGGCGTATCCGAGCAGCGTGCTGATGGGTGCCGTGCCGGCGCGGGTGGCCGGCGTGGGAGAAGTCATCCTCTGTTCTCCCCCCGATCGTGCGACCGGCCGCCCCGCCGACGTGGTGCTGGCCGCGGCGGCGCTCGCCGGAGTGGATCGCGTCTTCGCGCTCGGCGGAGCCGGCGCCATCGCCGCCATGGCCTTCGGGACGGCGAGCGTGCCACGCGTGGATCGTATCGTCGGACCAGGCAACGCATACGTCGCGGAGGCCAAGCTGCAGGTGGCGCACGCCGTCGCCATCGACTCACCTGCCGGGCCGAGTGAGCTGCTCGTGCTCGGCGATGCGTCGGCCGACGCGGCGCTCATTGCGCGGGAGATGCTCGCCCAGGCGGAACATGACCCGCTCGCGGCAGTCGTTGCCGTCGTCACCGAGGCGCCGCTCGCTCGACGCGTCCTCGCCGAGCTCGCGGCACAGCTGCCGACACAGCCGCGCGCGGCGATCGCGGGCGCTGCGCTGGCTGGCCAGGGAGCCGTGCTCGTCGCGAAGGATCTCGACGAGGCGATCGGCGTGGCCAACGCCTACGCCGCTGAACACCTGCTGCTGCTCGTCGCCGAACCCGACGCGGTGCTTGCGCGCCTTCGTGGGGCCGGCACCATCTTCGTCGGCGCGAGCAGCTCCGTCGCCTTCGGTGACTACATGACCGGCGCCAATCACGTGCTTCCCACGGGCGGCCTCGCGCGCTCGTACTCCGGCCTCTCCACGCTCGACTTCGTGCGCTGGACCACCTACCAGCGTGTCATGCCGTCCGCGGCCGCTCGCCTCGCCGGCGACGTCGGCGCCTTCGCCGATGCGGAGGGGCTGCCCGGCCATGCCGCTGCCGCGCGTGCCTGGGCTGGGGGAGACACCGATGCCTGAGATGCGCCAGGATCCCGCATCGCTCGCGCGCGCCGACGTGCGCGCGCTGCCCCTGTACAGTCCGGCGATCATGGACGACGCGCTGGACCTGAGCGACAGCGTGAATGCGTGGGGCGCGCCTCCGGCGGCACTGCGCGCGCTGGCCGCACCCGCCGGTGCGCTGGTGTCGCGTTATCCATCGCCACGCTCGGAGTCGCTCGCGCCGCTGCTGCTGCACTACCTCGGGCTCGAGGCCGTGAACGGCGTGCGCGTGGTGACCGGCTGCGGCTCCGACGACGTGCTCGATGCCGCCATGCGCGCCTTCGGGTCGCCGGGCGACCGCATCGCCTTCTCGTCGCCGACCTTTTCCATGGTACCGCTCTTTGCCCGGTTGAACGGACTCGAACCGGTCTCCGTGCCCTTTGCCGACGGCTTCGATCTCGACGCCGACCGGCTTGTCGCCGCCGGCGCGAAGCTCACTTACCTCTGCGCGCCGAACAACCCGACGGGCACGGGCGTGTCTCGCGCTGCCGTGGAGCATGTCGCCAGCGAGGCGAAGGGAATCGTCCTCCTCGACGAGGCATATGCGGAGTTCGCGCCGGAGAGCTTCGCCGGCCTCGTTGCTCGATACGAGCGATTGCTCATCGTGCGCACGTTCAGCAAGGCATTTGGCCTCGCCGGCCTGCGCGTGGGTTATGCGGCTGGCGCGGACGCTCTCGTGGGCATGGTGGAGCGGGCACGCGGCCCGTACAAGGTGAGCGTCCTCGCCGAACTGGCGGCGCGGGCTGCGCTCGCCGATTCCGAAGATGCACTCGGATGGGTGCATCGCCACGTGCGGCTCGCCGTCGAGATTCGCGAGCGGGTCGCCGACGCCCTTCGCGGTATGGGCCTCGAACCGCTGCCCTCGGCGTCGAACTTCCTCTGCATCCCGACCTCCGATGCAGCGGGCATCGCCGACCGGTTGCGCGAGCGTCAGGTACTGGTGCGCTGTTTTACGGGACTGCCACGCGAGCCGCAGCCGCTCGCGGCCTCCCAGGGCGCCGCATTGCGCGTGGCCGTCGGGCCATGGGAGATGATGGAGCGGTTCCTCGACACGCTCGCGGAGGTGCGCGCATGCGCGTGAGCCTGTTCGATTACGGGGCCGGCAACCTGCACTCGCTCGCCAAGGCGCTCGACGTGCCCGGTGTGGAGCTCGTGATCGAGCCCGACCCGGTACGTGCCGTGGACACCGACCTGCTCGTGCTGCCCGGCGTGGGGGCCTTCGGCGCGGCCGCCGAGCGCCTCGCCCCAGGCCGCGACGTCATGCGTGAAGCCATCGGCAACGGCCTGCCTGCAATCGGCATCTGTCTCGGCATGCAGCTGATGTTCGAGTCGAGCGAGGAAGGAGCGGGAGCAGGGCTTGGCCTCATGGCCGGGCGTGTGGAGCGCCTGCGCGCCGTTCGCGTGCCGCACATCGGGTGGAACTCGGTCGAGCCGTCACGTGACGCCGATGAGCCGGTGCCGCTGCCTCCCACGGTCTACTATGCCAACAGCTTCGTGTGTCGGCCATCGAACCAGTCGGTGGTCACCGCATGGACCACGCACGAGACCGATCGCTTCCCGGCCATCGTGCGCGCGGGAACGGCGGTCGGCGTGCAGTTTCATCCCGAGAAGAGCTCCGCGCCCGGCGTACGCTTCCTGCGCGAGCTGGTAGCCGCGGCGCCCACCTGGAGGAGATCGAAGTGATTGCCATTCCCGCCGTGGACCTGCGTGACGGTGCCTGTGTCCAGCTCGTGGGCGGTTCCTTTCAGCAGGAGCGCGTTCGGCTCGACGATCCGCTCGAGGTGGCCGCATCGTGGGCGCGCTACGGATTTTCGTGGCTGCACGTGGTGGATCTCGATGCCGCCACCGGGCGCGGCTCGAACCTGCCGGTCGTGCGCGAGCTCCTTGCCGACACCACCGTGCCGGTGCAGGTGGGCGGGGGCGTGCGCTCCGACGAGCAGGCGAGCGAGCTGCTCGACGCCGGCGCAAGCCGCGTCATCGTCGGCACGCGCGCCCTCGAGGAGGACGACTGGATCGCCGAGCTCGCGAGCCGCCATCCCGGTGAGATCGTCGTCGCCTGCGACGTGCGTGAGCGTCGCGTCACGACGCGTGGCTGGGTGCGCACCCTTCCACTGGACGTCATCGATGCCGTCGAGACGCTGAATGCGTATCCGCTGGGCGGCATCCTCGTGACGGCAGTGCATCGCGAAGGACAGCTGCAGGGCACCGATCTTCCGCTCATGGAGGACGTCGCCGAAGCATCGCACTTCCCGGTGTTCGCGGCGGGAGGGGTGTCGTCCATGCAGGACCTCCGCGCGCTCGAGCATCGCGGCATCGCCGGCGTGGTGATCGGGATGGCACTGTACACGGGAGCCCTCGATCCGGTCGTCGTGGCTGGCGAGTTCGGCCAGTGATGCCTCGATCGAGCTCTCTTACTGGAATGGAGTCATGACTGTCATCGTCCGGGAAACGAAGGAAACGACCATCCGCTGCGAGCTGACGATGGGTAGTGGCACCGCGTCCGTCAGCACCGGCCAGCCCTTCCTCGACCACATGCTCGTCACCTTCGCGCGCTACTCGGGCCTCGACGTGGCCGTGCAGGCGACCGGCGACCTGCCGCATCACCTGATCGAGGATGTCGCCATCTGCGTCGGTGCCGCACTCGCCGCGCTGCTTCCGGCCACCGCGGCACGTTACGGCGACCGCACCATCCCGATGGACGATGCGCTCGTGCACTGCGCGCTCGACCTCGGCGGGCGGCCTTACTATCGCGGTCCTCTTCCGAGCTCGCTGTACGATCACTGGATGCGCTCATTCAGCGACCATGCACGCGCCACGCTGCACCTGCGCGTGATCCGGGGTCAGGATCGCCACCATGTCGTGGAGGCCGCCTTCAAGGCGCTGGGCCTCGCCGTGCGTGACGCACTCGCCGACTCGGGCGCCGTCTTCAGCACCAAGGGGAGCGTGGCGCTCCGGACCGAGGAGCGCTGACCGATGCTCTCGCGACGAATCATCGTGTGCCTCGACGTGCAGGCGGGACGAGTGGTCAAGGGAACGAGCTTCGTGAACCTGCGCGACGTGGGCGACCCGGTGGCGCTGGCCACTCGCTACGAAGGGGAAGGTGCCGACGAGATCGTGTTCCTCGACATCGCGGCCAGCGCTGAGGAGCGTGCCACGCTGTTCGATGTCGCGCGCCGCACCGCCGAGCAGCTGTTCGTGCCTCTCACGATCGGTGGCGGCATCCGGTCGGCGAGCGACGTGGGTCTCGCACTCCGGGCGGGCGCCGACAAGGTGAGCATCAACTCCGCCGCCGTGCGCCGGCCGGAGGTGCTGACCGAGTCGGCCGAACGTTTCGGCGGGCAGTGTGTCGTGGCCAGCATCGACGCCAGGCGCGACGGGGACGGCTGGCAGGTGTACGTGAAGGGGGGCCGCGAGCGGACGGAGCTCGACGCTGTCGCCTGGGCGCAGGAATGCGTGGCGCGCGGCGCAGGCGAGATCCTGCTCACCAGCATCGACCGTGATGGCGCGCGCACCGGCTACGACGTGGCGCTCACGCGCGCCGTCTCGAGCGCCGTCCACGTGCCGGTGATCGCGTCGGGCGGTGCGGGTTCGGCGGCCCACGTGTGCGATGCGCTGGCGGCCGGCGCCGACGCCGCCCTCCTCGCCGGCATCCTGCACGACGGCGTGACCACCGTGCGCGCGATCAAGCACGACGTCGAGGAGGCGGGCCTTCCGGTGCGCGCGGCATGACGAGCGTCGTTGAATCATCTGCGAACCCCCTGCTTGCTGCGGCCGAGGAGCTGGCACGCCTCACTGGGGGCGTGGCGCTCTCGCATTACCGGTCCGCGCTCACCGTGGAACAGAAGGCCGACGGGTCACCGGTGACCGCCGCCGACCGCGCCGCCGAGCAGGCGGCTCGCGAGTGGGTGCGCACCCGATTTCCGGACGACGGCGTGCTCGGCGAGGAGTTCGGCGAGGAGCGCGGGGACGCGCGCCGTCGCTGGATCATCGATCCCATCGATGGCACGAAGTCGTTCGTGCGCGGCGTGCCGCTGTGGGGCTCGCTCGTGGCGCTGTGCGAGGGGGATACTGTCCTCGCTGGCGCAGCGTTCTTTCCCGCCGTGGAGGAGCTGGTGGTCGCGGCGCCGGGCGCCGGGTGCTGGTGGAATGGGCGCCGCTGCTCCGTGTCGCCGCTTGGTGACATCTCTGCCGCCACCGCCCTCACCACCGACGAACGCTTCCCGCATCACGCCGGTCGTCGAGCGGCCTGGGGTCGTCTTGGCGCGCGCGTCTCGGTCGCCCGTTCGTGGGGCGACTGCTTCGGCTACCTGCTCGTCGCCACGGGGCGGGCGGAGGTGATGTGCGATCCCGAGCTGTCGCCGTGGGATGCAGCCGCGCTCCAGCCGATCATCGTCGAGGCGGGCGGCACGTTCACCGATTGGTCTGGGCGGCCCACTGCCTTCGGCGGCAGCGCGATCGCCACCAACCGGGCCCTTGCCGCCGAATCGCGCGCACTGCTCGCCGAACAGGGGAACCACTGAGATGATCGACCTGGACGCACTGGATTTCGCGAAGGGGCAGGGGCTCGTGACGATCGTCGCGCAGGACGCACGGAGCGGAGCGGTGCTGATGGTGGCGCACGCCGACCGCGAGGCGCTGGAGCGCACGATCGAGACGGGGGAGATGCACTATCGCTCGCGCACGCGCGGGCTCTGGCACAAGGGCGCCACGAGCGGCAACACGCAGCGGGTCGTCTCGCTCTCTCCGGACTGCGATGGCGACGCGGTCCTGGCGCGCGTCGTTCCCGCGGGTCCCGCCTGTCACACCGGCTCCACGTCGTGCTTCGGCGAGGCGGCGCTCGGCGCCGATGCGCTGTCGTCTCTCGATGCCACGGTGGCTGAACGACAGCGGGCCACGCCCGGCGAGGGCGAGACGAGCTACACGCGCCGGCTGCTCGCCGACCGCAATCTCCGGCTCAAGAAGCTGGGCGAGGAGGCCGCCGAGCTGGTGACGGCGTGCGCCGACGTGGATCCGTCACGCGCGGCCGAAGAGGCAGCGGACCTCGTGTATCACGCCATCGTCGCCCTTCGCGCGGTCGGCGCGTCGCTCGACGACGTGCGGGCCGTGCTCGCCGCGCGCGCGGGACGTCCTCCCCGCTGAGCCCTGCTGGCCCGCGTCGCCTAGAAGCGCGCCAGCAGCCGGCGGTCCACCTTCGTCGTGTCACCGACATAGGCGAAGCGGAAGTTCCTGAGATACCGCTGCGCTGCCCGCTCCACGTCCGCTGGAGTGACCTGCCGCAGTTCCTCGCGGAAGCGGTCCGCATTGCGGTAGTCGCCTTCATACAGCTCCGCGCGCGCCAGCTCGTTCGCCTGATCGGCGTTCGTCTCGTTCTTCAGGTAGTACTCGGTGATGAACTGCTGCTCGAGGCGCTTGAGTCCTTCGTCCTCCACCTGGCCGGTCTGGAGGGCATCGAGCTCGTCGCGCATGATGCGCAGCACCGCGTTCGGGTCCACGGTCGTGACGTACAACCCCCCGACGCCGTAGGCGCGCTCCAGGAAGGGAGACTCCACGGCGTAGCTCAGGTTGCGACGCGAGCGGACTTCGGTGAAGAGGCGGCCTGACAGCACCGCGGTGGCGACGCGTAGCGCGGTGTAGTCCGGATCGGTCGCGACCGGTCCCGGCGCGTAGCCGAGGATGTAGTTCGTCGGCAGCGGCCGGTTGTCGAGTGCCACCGCACGTCCGCCTGGCGGTGGCGGTGGCGGCGGCGTCCAGCGGTAGCTGCCGCGGGGCAGTCGGCCCAGGGTGCCGTGCACCAGCCGCTCCACGTTCGGGCGGTCCACGTTGCCGACGACCACAAGCAGCATGCGTGACGTGACGAACTGCTCGTCATGATAGCGCTGGAGCTGCGCGCGCGTGATCGCCGCGAGCGAGGCCGGTGTGCCTGTCGTGGGAATGTTGTACGGGTGGCCCGCGTAGAGCAGGCTGTCGGCGAGCTGCGTGACCGCATCGTCCGGTTGTTCGCCGCGCTGTCTGGCGGCCGTGAGCATCTGGTCGCGTACGAGCTCCAGCTCCGACGGGTCGAGCGTCGGCGCCATCACGCGGTCCGCAAGGATGGACCATGTGGAGTCGAGCGCGCTGCGAATGCTGTGCAGCCCGATCTGGCTCCAGTCATCGTTGGCCTCGAGGGTGATCCGGCTCCCCAGGCGGGCGAGCTTCTGGCGGACGGCGGCGCCCGGATACTTCCGGGTGCCGCGCTCGCTGGCCACGAGGAGCATCGCCTCGATGCCGGCGGTCTGCGGCGTGAGCTGCCGCGTGCCGCCGAGCAGATAGAGGTTCGCGACGACGACGTCGTTCGACGTGTTGCGGCGCAGGATCACCGGAATCCCATCGACCTCGAAGCGCGTCGTGGCTGTGGAATCCGGGGCGAGCGGCACGACGGCGGCGGAGATCTGCGTCGGCGCGGCCAACGGGGAAGCGCCAGCGATCGCGGCCAGCGCGAGGAGGATAGCGCGCATCCTCATGGTGTACCTCCGTTCAGCTCCGCTTCGGTGAGCCCGATCGCCTTCCGGGTCTCGGGCGAGAGGAGCACCCCCGTCACGCGCGGATGGCCGAGGATGTAGCGCGTCGCGTAGCGACGCAGGTCGTCGGGCGTCTGCCGGCCCATGTTGTCGTTGTATCCGTAGAAGTAGTCCATTCCCGTCACGGCCCACCAGAACCCCAGCTCGTGCGCGAAGCCGCTCGCGCGCTCGAGGCTCTCCATCGTGCCGACGATGCGTGTCTGCTTCACGCTGTTCACCACGTCGGCGGTGATGTAGCCCGGCTTGACCACCTCGCCCAGTTCCCGGTCGAGCGCGGCGATTGCGTCCCGCAGCTTGTCGGGAGCCACCTCGCCGCTGATGGTGATCGGGCCCACCTGGTTCAGCGTGTAGTAGTTCACGAGCAGCGACTGCCACAGTCCGCTGTCCACGAGCGCGCGCTGGAAGCGGGAGCCCGGCTGGTTCATCACGTCGGAAAACACGTCGGCCGCGTAGGTCGCCGCCGGATCGGCGTGTGCGCCTGGCCCCTGCCACTGCATCATCACGAGCACGGTGTTCACCGGTTGCTCGACGATCACGGCCTTGTTGGCCGTGAGTGGTGGAACCGGCGGAATGGGATCCGTCACGAACGGATCGGCCGCCCGCGGCCAGTCGCCGAACAGGCGGTGCGCCGCGGTGAAGATCGAGTCGGCGTTCACGTCGCCAGCGACGATGAGGGCCACGTTGTTCGGTACGTAGTACTTGTGCTGGATCGTGCGCATCTGCTCCGGGGTCGTCCTCAGGATCACGGCACGCTCGCCGAGCGGGTTCTTGCGGCTCCAGGCCGACGTCCACAGGGCCTTGCCCGTGGCCGTCTGCAGCGCATAGAACGGATTCGACTCGGCACGGTCGTATTCGCCGATCACCACGGCCCGCTCGCGCTCCAGCTCGTCCTGCCGGAACAGGGGCGTGCGGAGCGCCGACGCGAGGAAGCCGAGCCCCGCAATCGTGCTGTCCGACGGGAGCGTGACGTAGTAGTTCACCCGCTCCTCGGTGGTGGTGCCGTTGAACACCGCACCCAGCTCGGACGCGCGCTGCACGAACTGGTCGGGCTCGGGATGGCTCGCGTTCGCCTTGAAGAACATGTGCTCGTAGAGGTGCGACAGTCCCTCGTACGTCGGCGACTGGGTGAACGAGCCGTTGCGGGCGTCGATCTCCAGCGTGGCCAGCGGCACGCCATGATTCTCCACGACGATGATCTCCATGCCGTTGGCGAGCGTGTCGCGCCGGATCCGGCGCTCGAGCTCGGCGCGCTGCGCATGAAGGATGGCCGGCGCCAGCGACAGCGCGCCGAGCGCGGCGAGCAGGGCGCGACGACGAACGTGGACGCGCGGTGGCAATAGTGCGGCTCTCATGATTTCTTTCCGTGACTCATGTCCAGGCTTCCCTCTTCGACACCGGCGCCGCCGATCGATCGCGCGGCCCTCGAGCATGTGGCCGCCACGCTGGCGGGTCCACAGCTGCGGCACGACGTGCCGCTCGCTCCATACACGACGTTCAGGATCGGCGGCCCAGCCGACCTCCTGTACGAGGCCGACACCGCCGACGCGCTCGCCAACGCCATCCTAACCGCGCGCCAGGCGGAGGTTCCGTATTTCGTGCTCGGACTCGGCGCGAACGTGCTGATCGGTGATCGCGGCGTGCGCGGCCTCGTCATCCGGAACGTCGCCACGCATCGCGTCTTTCACGACGACGGCCAGCTCTGGGTGGAGAGTGGCGCGGTCATGGCGCGGCTGATCCCGGAGGCGGTGCGGCGCGGCTGGTCCGGGCTCGAGCACTATGTGGGCATCCCGAGCACCGTTGGCGGCGCGATCTGGCAGAACCTGCACTTCCTCTCGCCGGCGCCCGAACGCGAGCGCACGATGTTCATCGCCGAGATCTTCCGGTCGGCCGACCTCCTCACCGAGGAGAACGAGCGGAAGACGGTGGACGCCGACTACATGAAGTTCGGCTACGACGACACCATCCTGCATCACCGCCGCGATATCGTCCTCGCGGCGACGTTCCAGCTCGAGAAAGGGGACCCCTTCGTGATGCATCGCGTCATGCAGGAGAACCTCAGCTGGCGCGGCGGCCGCCACCCGTGGCTCGAATGGCATCCGAGCGCCGGGTCCATCTTCAAGAAGATCGAAGGGGTGGGTGCGGGCCGGCTCGTGGATCAGTGTGGCCTCAAGGGATATCGGGTGGGGGACGCGCAGATCTCGCACATCCACGCGAACATCATGGTCAATCTGGGCCAGGCCACCAGCGCCGACGTGATCGGCCTCATCAAGCACGCGCAGCAGTGCGTCAAGGAACGCTTCGGTCACGAGCTCGAACCGGAGATCAACTTCGTCGGTGAGTTCTGACGCAGCTCGCGCTCAGCTGATCGGCTTGCGGTCGTCGGGGGGAACGAAGTTGGACAGGAAGAGCCGCTCCTGCGGCGTGAGGCTCGCGATCCCCGACTTGCTGATCTTGTCGAGGATGCGATCCACTTCCTCGCGATTGATGGCATGGATGCGGGAGCGGTCCACCTTCCGCCAGTCGCCGACGAGCGCATCCTTCGCCGGCGGCGCAGCCGTCGCCTGCTTGCGGAAGCGCTTCGCGCCCTGGTGGCGCTGCATGTAGAGCAGGCAGAGGAAGCCGCCGACGAATCCGCCCAAGTGGGCGAAGTGCGCCGTGCCCGACGCGCCGCCGCCGAATCCCCACCACAGGGACAGCACCGTGTAGCCGATCACCAGCCACCGCGCCTCGATCGGCAGCACCCCCCAGATGTAGATGCGGTCGCGCGGCCAGAAGCGCGCGTAGGCAAGCATCACGCCGAAGATCGCCCCCGACGCGCCGACGATCGGCGCCGCCGGCGCGAACACGAACGAGAGCAGTCCACCGGTGATGCCGCTGATCATGTACAGCGAGAAGAAGCGCTCCGAGCCGATGCGCTGCTCCACCCGCGGCCCGAAGAAGTACAGCGCGATCATGTTGAACAGGATGTGCGTCAGCCCCGCATGGACGAACATGTAGGTCACGATCGTCCACGGCCTCGCCAGAATGAACGCCGGGATGAAGGCGAGCTGCACCTCGAGCCCCGGCACCGTCATCTGCAGGAAGAAGACGAGAACGTTCGCAATCAGCAGTCGCTGGACCCACGGGGTCACGGCCGTACCTCCCTCAGGAAACCGTAGCGCGCTCGAGCGCTTCCAGCGCGGCGGTCTCGCGTTCCCACGCCGCCAGCGCCTCGTCGAGCTGGATTCGTAAGCTATCGAGCCGCGCACCGAGCCGGCGTGCGTCTTCTACCCCGCCGGCCTTCGTATAGAGCTCCGGATCTTCCAGGGTGCGCGTCAGCTCCTCCACCTGCTGCTCGAGCGTCGCCACTTCCTGCTCCACGCGCTCCGTACGCTGCCGCGCATCGCGAAGTTGCCGGCGGGGGTCTGGCGCGGCCGCCTGCTCGCGACGCGCGGTCCGCTTCTTCTCTTCCACGCGCCGGAGCGCCTGGTCCTCCGCCGCACGCACTGCCGCAGCGTGCTCCCGCTCCGCGCTCGCGATCTCCCACTCGGCGAAGGTGCCATCGAAGCTGGTGATGTGCCGGTCGTGCAGCACCCACACGCGGTTCGCCAGCGCCCGCAGCATCGCGCGATCGTGGCTCACGAGGATCACCGTTCCCTCGTACCCCTCGATCGCGTCTTCCAGCACCTCGATCGTCTCGACATCCAGGTGGTTCGTCGGCTCGTCGAGCACGAGCAGGTTGGCGCGCGTGAGCATCAGCATCGCCAGCGCCACCCGCGCCCGCTCTCCACCGGACAGCGTCGCCGCTCGGCGCTGCGCCTCGTCGCCCGAAAAGCCGAACCGGCCCAGGTGGCCCTGCACGAGTCGCCGCTCCCACTGCGGACGCAGGTTGTGGATCACGTCGTACAGCGTCTCGTCGAGCGGCACCTGCGCCAGCTGCTGGTCGTAGTACGCCACCCGGATGGAGTTCCCGACGCGCAGCTCACCCCCGTCGGGAGCACGCTCACCGACGAGTGTCTTCAGGAGCGTGGATTTCCCCGCGCCGTTTGGTCCGACGATGCCCAGCCGGTCGCCGCGCATGAGGCGTCCCGAGAAGTCGTCGATCAGCACGCGGTCCCCGACGGTGATGCGCAGGTGATCGGCGACGGCCACCTGGTCGCCGCCGCGCTCGCTCGCCTCCAGCCGAAGCGCCATCGTCCCGTCTTCCCCCACGGGCGCGCTCAGTCGCGGGAGTCGCTCGAGCAACTTTCGCCGTCCCTTGGCCTGCTTGCTGTTCTGGCCGGCAAGGTTGCGCGCGATATAATCGCTCTGCGCCGCGATCACCTTCTGCTGCTTGTCGAACGCGCGCTGCTGGCTGAGCCGCCGCTCCTGACGCTGCTGGACGAACGCCTCGTAGCTCCCGGTGTACGCCGTCGCCGTGTCCCCCTCGAAGTGGAGCACGTGATCCACCACGGCGGCGAGGAAGGCGCGGTCGTGGCTCACGAGGATCACGGTGCGCTCGGTCTCCAGGAGGTACTGCTCGAGCCAGCGCGTCGTCTCGAGGTCCAGATGGTTCGTCGGCTCGTCCAGCAGCAGGACGTCGGAGGGCGCGACCAGCTGGCGCGCCAGCCCCACGCGTCCCCGCTCACCCCCGCTCAACTGCTCGAGCGGCCGGGTGCGTGCTTGTGTGGCATCGAATCCGAGTCCCTGAAGTACGGCGTCCACACGCGGCGCGATCGTGTAGCCACCTTCACGCTCGAAGCGCTCGAGGTCGCGGCCGTACCGCTCCAGTGCGGTCGCATCGTGGGTCGTGGCGAGCGCATCCGCCTGCTCGGCGAGTGACCGCTCCAGGGCCAGAAGGTCCGCGAACGGGCCGGCAGCCGCTTCCCATACAGTCGCGGCCTCCCCGTAGTCCCGGTGTTGACCTAGGAGCGATATGGTGAGTCCAGACTGTCGTGTTACTGTGCCGGTTGTAGGCTGGAGGTCGCCCGTGAGCAACCTGAACAGTGTGGTCTTGCCCGTTCCATTCCGGCCCACGATTCCCCACCGCTCTCCCGCGCTTACGGTGAAGGTGATGTTCCGGAACAGGGTGGTCGCGCCGAAGTCCACGCCCGCGCCACCCACTGAAATCTGCGTCATGCCTCCTCTCTCCCCAACGGTCTCTGCCTCATGGGGCGAGCCAGCCTTTCCAGGTGTCTTCCGCCGCACCGATGGTGAGCGCATTTCCGTGGCGCACGAGCGGCATCTTCAGCAGCTGCGGCTCATCCACCAGGATCGCCAGCCACCGCTCGTCGCCATAGCGAGCGGTACGCAGGCCCAGCTCCGCGAAGCGCTTCGAGTTCTCGTCGATCAGCGCCTGCACGCCGAACTTCTGGGCGAAGCGCATCAGCTCGCCGCGTGACGCGGCGCGCTCGGCGAGATCCACGAAGTGGGTGCGAATCCGACGCTCGGCAAAGAAGCGCAGCGCCTTGCGCGTTTCGGCGCTCTTCTTCGTGCCGAAGACCTGAACGTCCATGCGTGCGGAGTTGATATAATGAAACGGCGCGGACGGACCGCGCCTCCCTTACCTTTGCGCTCTCGTGAGTCGCTCCAGCGAGTATACCTATACCCCGGCGTGGTGGGTACCGGGTGCGCACCTCCAGACGCTCTGGGGAAAGCTCGTGCGTCGCGCGCCCCGCGTGGACACGCGTGTCGAACGCTGGACCACTCCCGATGGCGACGAGATCGAGCTGCGCCGCCTCGACGCTCCGCTCGAGCGCGCCGACACGCCACGCCTGCTGCTCCTGCATGGCCTCGAGGGCACCATCGATTCGGTGTACCTGCAGGGCACGCTCGTGGAGGCGCACGCGCGTGGCTGGGCAGCGGACGTCCTCATCTTTCGCACCTGCAACGGCGAGTTGAATCGGGCACGCCGCATGTACCACTCCGGCGAGACCACCGACCTCGACTTCGTCGTGCGACGGCTCGTGACGGCCCACCCGAGGCAGCCACTCGTCGCCGCCGGCTTTTCACTGGGTGGCAACGTCCTGCTCAAGTGGCTGGGGGAGCAGGGTGATGCCGCGCCCTCGCAGCTCGTCGCGGCAGCCGCCGTCTCCGTGCCGTTCGACCTCGAGCGCGGGTCGCGCCACATCGAGCGGGGCTTTGCGCGGGTCTACGGCAGGCACTTCCTCCGGACGCTGCGCGCCAAGGCGCTCGCCAAGCTCCGCGTCTTTCCGGACCTGTTCGACAAGGCCGCCCTCGATCGCGCGCGCACACTGTTCGGTTTTGATGAGGTCGTTACGGCGCCCGTTCACGGCTTCCTGAACGCGAGCGACTATTACTCGCGTTCCAGCTCGCTCCGTTTTCTTCCCCGCATTCGTCGAGCGACGCTTCTCCTCAGCGCGAGGAACGATCCGTTTCTGCCGCCAGAGGTCCTCGATCGTGTCGCCACCATGGCGCGTGACAGCCACTTTCTGCAGACGGAATTTCATGAGCTCGGTGGCCACGTTGGGTTCGTGAGCGGCCTGAGCCCTTTCCGGCCCCGCTATTATGCCGAGTGGCGGGTCGTGGACTTCCTCGACCAGGCGGCTCACGACGCTGCAGAAAGGCTCATCAAGGAGGAGTCCGCATGAAGTCGCGCCTTCCGATCCTGCGAACCTTCGCCGCCATTGTCGGCGTGGCGGTCTTCGCCGCGTGTACGTCCAGCGGCGCGGCGCGTCCGACGGCGACGGTTGCGCCCTCGGTTGTGCCCTCGGTTGCGCCCTCGATCACCCCCGCGTCGCCGCCGGTCAACACTGGTGAGCTGCCCACCGCGTCAGATGCCGCAGCGGACTCGTTGCTTGCTGACGTGCAGGCCCTCGCCCCCGGCATTCGCGTCGGTCTGCGCTACGCGACGGCCAACAACTTCACGGGCGCACCTATCGCGGGCTACAATGGGAACCACGCCTATCTGCGCCGCGAGGCAGCGGCGGCGCTTGCGCGTGTCGAGCGCCGCGCGCAGGCCGAGGGTCTCGCGCTCTACGTCTTCGATGCGTACCGTCCCGTTCGAGCCACGCTCGCCATGGTGGACTGGACCGAGCGCGTGGGGCGGCAGGATCTCATTCGCGACGGTTACATCGCGAGTCGCAGCCGGCACAACCTCGGGCTCGCGATCGATCTCACACTCGTGGACGCGGCGACCGGGGCGTTCCTCGACATGGGCACGCCCTTCGACACTTTCTCTTCTGCGGCGCACACGGCCAACGCCACAGGCCCCGTCCTCGAGAATCGGCGTCGCCTGCAGCGCCTCATGGAAGCCGAGGGGTTCGTGAACTACGACCAGGAATGGTGGCACTACAGCTATGATGTTCCCGATCCGGTGCGTTTCGACCGCGTGATCCACTGACCGCCTTCGCCGAGGAACTCGTCATGCCGCACTCGCACCTGCCGTTTCGCGCAGCCTTCGGTTTGCTCCTCTGTAGCGCGTCGCTCTCGGCCGCCGTCGGGTGTGCGCAGCGCGCGCCGTCCTCCGACATCCACGGCGAACACGGCCCGGATGTGCCGGCGGGGAGGGCATTGGGAACGAGGTCAAGTGATTCCACGTTGCCGCCGGGCGCCACCGACGTCGCGCAGCGCCTGGCCAGCTCACCGCGTCACGGCGAGTACGTCATGATACCCACCGGTGCCGGCGACAGCATTCGTGCCTGGGTCGTGTACCCTGAGCGCTCCACGAAGGCGCCCGTCGTCGTGGTGGTGCACGAGATCTTCGGGCTTTCCACCTGGATCCGTGGCGTCGCCGACCAGCTCGCCGCCGATGGCTACATCGCCATCGCGCCCGATCTGCTCACCGGCAAGGCGACGCCGGCGCCAGGCGTCGATACCCTCACCCAGGCGGTCGCGACGTCGACCATCCGCACACTGAAGTCGGACGACGTCCAGCGCCAGCTCGCCGCAGTCGGCAAGTACGGCATATCGCTTCCCGCCGCCGAGCGCGCCTATGGCATCGTCGGCTTCTGTTGGGGTGGTGGGACCTCGTTCAGCCACGCCGTGATGAGCCCGGAGGGGCTCCGGGCGTCGGTCGTCTATTACGGCACCTCGCCGGAGCTCTCTTCATTGAAGAATGTTCGCGTGCCGGTGCTCGGCCTCTACGCTGGCGACGACGCACGAGTGGGTGCCACCGTGCCGCCGGCTGACTCCGCCATGCGCGCAATGGGCAAGAGCTTCGACGTGCACAGCTTCGCGGGCGCTGGCCATGGATTCCTGCGTCAGCAGGACGGCAAGAACGGCGCGAACATGGCCGCAACCCGGCAGGCGTGGCCCCTCACCATCGACTTCTTCCGCAAGCACCTCGGCCGCTGATGACGTACCTGTTCCTCATTGCCCTCATCGCTGGGCTGCTGCTCGGCGTCCGCCTGATGTTCTTCGGCGCCGAACGCCGTCGGCTCGGCACCAGCAGCGAGCTTCCTCTGCGGCGCTGGGAGCCGGCGGTTGTAGGCTTTCTCGTCATGTTCGGGATTGCGGGCTACCTGCTCACGCGTCACGGTGCGATGCGCGCCGGTGCTGGAACCGCGACCGCACTGCTGCTCGGTATGGCGTGGGCGGGTGTGGTGACGCGCGTCGCGATCGCGACGGCGCGCGTCCAGCCCGAGCATGACCCGGAAGATCCGCGCTTCATCCTGCAGGGGCACGTCGCGGTGGTGACGGCCGCAATTCCAGCCGGTGGCGAAGGCGCGATCGCGATCCAGGAGGGGAGCCAGTCGCGCTCGCTGCGTGCACGCACGATCGATGAAAGTGGCGCGGCCGCGGGTCAGGAGGTGTGTATCGAACGGGTGGACGACGATGTGGCCTACGTCGAACCGTGGGCGGCGGTGGAAGCGCGACTCTGATCGCCCTGCTGGGGGCCGTGGCACGCCCTACGCATCCTGGCTTCTGGCGCGCATCAATGCGTCCTTCCCGCGTCGCCACGCTGCGAGGTGCTGTGTCCGATGCTGTGATCTTCGCCGCGATCTTCGTTGGGTTCTTCATCCTCCGCGGAGTCGCTGCGACCGTGTTCTTCTATTACATCCTCCCGCAGGGCGATCGCTGCCCCAACTGTGACGCGGTGACCCTGCGTGTGCAGTCGCGCGGCTGGCGGCTGATCATGCCGCGAGTGCGCCCCAGCTGGTGCTACGAGTGCAACTGGCACGGCTTGTTGCGCGACGGCCCGCTTACGCCGGTCGCCACGTCACCGGCACTCACGAAGCAACCGTGAGTGGCGCGCCGCCCGTGGCGCGCACCGCCACCGCGAGCCACGTCGGCCAGCTTCCGCTCAGCTCGAAGTAGTCGTCGAAATAGGTGAGGCCAGCCCCCTCGAGCTGGTCGAGCAATTCACCGAGCGCGTCCACGTCGTACACCGGTCCGAGCGCCACGAGATCCCCTTCCACGCGGAACTCGGCGTCAGTCAAGCCGAGTCGGGCGTCCAGCTCGGCGCGCACGAGCCCAACGCGCTCGTAGGCCGCGCGGCGAAAGAACAGCGTCGGTACTCCCTGGGCGACGTCCAGCACGACTACCTCCGTATTTCGTGAGCGGCCAGCGCGAACGTCCTGAACTTACGGCGCGGCGCGGCGCTGCTCCACGGTCCTGGCTCGCGCTATCTTCTTTTCCATGGAATCCTCGTCGTCGCGCGGCCCCTGGTTCGAAGCCACCTTCGACGTCATCGTCGTTGGGGCAGGGCACGCCGGCACCGAAGCGGCTGTCGCTGCCGCTCGACGCGGTGCGCGCGTGGCGCTTGTGACGAGCGCACTCGAGACCATTGGCCAGATGTCGTGCAACCCCGCCATCGGTGGCGTCGCGAAGGGGACGGTGGTGCGCGAAGTCGACGCCCTTGGTGGTATCATGGGACGGGCGACGGATCTCGCCGAGCTCCAGTTCCGCATGCTGAACCGGAGCAAGGGTCCCGCGGTATGGGCGCCGCGCGCGCAGTGCGATCGCGGACTCTATCGCCGCGCCGTAAGGATGCTGCTGGAGGAGCATGCGGCGCTCGAGCCCATCCAGGGCACGGTCGCGCGCCTTCTCTTCCAGGGAGATCGGCTTGCGGGGGTGGAGACACTCGAAGGTCGGCGCTTTGGCGCGCGCGCCGTCGTCATCACCACGGGCACCTTCCTCCGCGGCCGCATCCACATCGGCACCACGACCTCGCTCCCCGGCGGTCGCGCCGGGGAGACGGCGGCAACGCACCTCGCCGAGCAGCTCGAGGACGTCGGGCTGACGGTCGATCGCTTCAAGACGGGAACGCCGCCACGCATCGATGGCCGCACTGTGCGACTCCCCTCGCTGCAGCGGCAGGAGAGCGAGATCGAGGAGTTCGACTTCTCGTGGTCGCATTTCTGGCCGACGCCGCGCGTCGATGCGGCCGGACGTACTCGGCATCCTGCACAATTGCCCTGCTGGATTACCTTCCTCGGTGCGCCGGGCCGCGAGATCGTCGAACGGCACATCGGCGAGTCGGCGATGTACGGCGGGGCGATCAGCGCACGCGGGCCGCGCTACTGCCCGTCGGTGGAAGACAAGATCGTTCGGTTCCCGACGGCAGAGCGGCACCAGCTCTTTCTCGAGCCGGAAGGGCACGACACGCACGAGCTGTACGTGAACGGCCTCTCCACGTCGCTGCCGGCGCCGGTGCAGCTCGACATCCTGCGCTCGGTGCCCGGTCTCGAGCAGGTGCGGATGACGCGCGCTGGCTATGCCATCGAGTACGACTACTATCCGCCGACGCAGCTCGACGCGATGCTGCAGGTGCGAGCGCTCCCCGGCTTGTTCTTCGCCGGCCAGATCAACGGCACCACCGGATACGAGGAGGCGGCGGGGCAGGGAGTGGTCGCCGGCGCAAACGCGGCGGCCGTGGCGCTCGACCTTTCGCCGATGCGCCTCGGCCGCGAGAGCTCCTACATCGGCGTGCTGGTGGACGACCTGGTGACGCGTGGGGTGGACGAGCCGTATCGGCTGTTCACCTCGCGGTCGGAATTCCGCCTCAGCATCCGCCAGGACAACGCGCTACGTCGGCTCGCGCCGCTGGCGACGGCGCTCGACATGTACGACGCGCACGAGCGCGCGATCGTCGACGCTCGACTCGCGGCGGAAGATGAGGCGCGTCGCATCGCGGAGACGACGTCGATCACCCCGGCGCAGGCGGCACCGTTGCTCGAGCGTTCGTCGAGTCGTTCGCTGGAACATGCGGTTCGCGTAGCGGAGGTGGCGAGGCGGCAAGGCGTTTCGCTGCGCGATCTCTTCGCCGTCGTCGGTGTGGGCATGGGGTTGCCTGTCGACGCAGTAGTGAGCACCGAGCTCGAGCTCAAGTATGCTGGCTACTTCGAGCGCGAGCGTACTCAGGCCGATCGGTTGCGCCGCATGGGTGCCTTCGCGCTCGATGACCGGCTGCCGTACGAGTCCATGCAGTCATTGTCGTTCGAGGCGCGGCAGAAGCTCGCGCTTCTCAGGCCGAGCACCCTCGCCCAGGCGGCCGGCGTCCCGGGCGTGAGTCCCACCGACCTGCAGAATCTGGTCATCGAGATCGAGAAACGGCGTCGCGCCGCGGGCGGTGTCGGCACGGCCGAGGGCTGATCGGCGTCGGTAAGCGTCGATCGTCGGCTGGTCGGCTCCCCGTTTCGCACGGCGTGTGCACGTGAGGGGTGGTACGGCGTCTCCCTGATGGGCCTCTGCGTCGCTCATGCGGCGTTTCGTCGCCGCGTCCCGATGTGCCTGTGGTTCTTTTCGTATCCTTGAGCTACTAATTCACCCGAACTTCGAGGTGTGTCTCATGCTGAAAGTCCGACATGCTGTCCTCGCCGTGGCTTGCACTGTGGCGCCGATGGTGGTGCCATCGATTGCCGAGGCTCAGGTTCCCGTCACGTCCAGCATTGCGACGTCGGGAACGGGCGAGGCCAAAGTGACACCAGACCGGGCCGCCGTTATGGTGAACGTGCAGACACGCGCCGCGACGGCCGCAACTGCGGCGTCGGAGAATGCGCGTCGCACTGCCGCGGTACTCGACGCGCTGGGCAAGCTCGGACTTCCCAAGGCGCAGCTGACGACCGAGGGCTATACGGTCTATCCCGAGACACGGTACGACCAGCCTGGTCAGGCACCCAAGGTCACAGGGTATGTGGTCACGAACACGGTGCGTGCCGAAACGCACCGCCCGGAGCAGGCGGGAGCGATCGTGGATGCGGCGCTCGGCGCTGGCGCGAACATGATCAATGGTCTGTCGTTCTATGCCTCTTCCATCGATGAGCCGCGGCGTCAGGCGATTGCCGAGGCCGTGGCGAGCGCACGGGCCGACGCGGAGGCGATGGCGCGGGCTGCGGGTGGCTCCCTCGGAACGCTGATCGAGCTTTCCACTCAGGGGCCGACCATCCCGCCGCGGCCGATGTACGACATGGGCGTGATGGCGCGCGCGGCCTCGGAGAAGGCGATGCCGACCCCGGTGAACCCCGGCGAGCAGACCATCAATGTGTACGTAAGCGCGCGGTGGCAGTTCGTGCCTGGCCGGTAGAGCCCGCAGGGGACGCCGAACGGAACTCAGCAATTGATATTGTTCCTTGCAGAGCCCGCCTTGGCGGGCTCTGCTGCGTCATGTGCCACGTGAAACATCAGGTCGTTTCTGGCGGCCTCTACGGACGTTTCACGTGAAACGTCCCATGTGCGCTCCTCGCGCATCGGAGCGGGATGGCTACATTACGGCTCCGGCGCGCCAGCACCTGACCAGCCCCTCGCCGAAGCGCCGACCGTTCGCCAAACGCCATCCAGCAAAGAGCCGTGGCCCGCGTCATCGCGATCGCAAACCAGAAGGGCGGCGTCGGCAAGACGACGACCGCCGTTAACCTCGCCGCCAGCCTCGCCGTCGCCGAACGACGGACGCTGCTCATCGACGGCGACCCGCAGGGGAACGCGACCAGCGGTATCGGCGTCGCCCGAGCTGACTTCGAGCGCACCACCTACGACGTCCTGCTGGGCGAATCCACCATCGCTGAGGCACGGCTGCGAGCGGTGCAATTCCGCCACCTGGACGTGCTGCCTGCCACGCCAGACCTCGCAGGCGCGGAAGTCGAGCTCGTGGATGCGGAGGCGCGTGAGCGCCGGATGCGACGCGCCGTGGACGCGATTCGCGACGACTATGACTTCATCCTCATCGACTGTCCGCCGTCGCTGGGACTCATCACCCTCAACATGCTCGCGGCAGCCGACGCGCTCCTCATTCCTCTGCAGTGCGAGTACTACGCACTCGAAGGCCTGAGCCAGCTGCTCAACACCGTGCACCTGATCCAGCACGGAGTGAACCCTTCGCTCGCCATTTCAGGCGTCCTGCTCACCATGTACGACGCCCGCCTCAATCTCTCCCGACAGGTGGCGGCGGATGCTCGCGAGTATTTCGGGTCCCAGGTCTTCGATACGGTCGTCCCACGCAACGTTCGCCTCGCCGAGGCACCAAGTTTCGGCAAGCCCATCGTGCTGTACGACGTCCAGAGCATCGGCGCGCAGGCCTACATGGCCATCGCAAACGAGCTGATCGCGCGCGAGGGCACCACGGCTGTACAGCCAGCCGCGGTGAAGCACGAGTCCACAGCGACCGCCCCGTCGGAGGTGACCGCGTGAGCGCCGACGCCCCGCGCCGCCTGGGTCGCGGACTCGAAGCCCTCATCTCCACGGCGCGTCAGCAGCGTGAGACCTCGGCCACCGAACCGCCCGCCACGACGTCGGCAGGCAGCGATCTCCAGCGTGTCCGCATCACCGACATCAGCCCCAATCATTTCCAGCCGCGCCGCAACTTCACCGAAGCCGAGCTGTCGGAGCTCGAGGCATCGCTGCGGGCGAACGGCCTGCTACAACCCATCACCGTTCGACCGAAGGGGCAGGGCAAGTGGGAGCTCGTCGCCGGCGAACGCCGGCTGCGCGCCGCCACTCGGCTCGGATGGACTGAGATCCCGGCGGTAGTCCGCGACTTCGACGACCGCGCCATGCTCACCCTGGCGCTGGTGGAGAATCTCCAGCGGTCCGACCTGAACGCCCTTGAGGAGGCGGAGGGCTATCAGCGGCTGATCGACGAGTTCGGGCTCACCCAGCAGCAAGTCGCCGATGCCGTCGGGAAAGACCGCACGACCATCACCAATCTGCTTCGCGTACTGAGCCTTCCGCCCTCCATCCGCGAGATGGTCGAGAGGGGACTCCTCAGCACCGGCCACGCCCGCGCGCTGCTCGCCATCCGCGATCCTCGGCGACAGCAGGAACTGGCGAGCGAGGTCGTGGCGAAGCAGCTCTCCGTGCGCCAGACCGAGGCCCGAGCGCGCGGTGACCTCGGCGAGACGCCACCACCGCAGAGGGCCGGCACCGCATCCCCCGCTTCACCGACCACGAGCCGGTCAGCTGATCCCGCCGTCCGGCGTCTGGAGGAACAGCTTCGCCGACGCCTCCAGACAGACGTAGCGATTCAGCAAAGCGGCGACGGCAAGGGCACCGTCCGCCTCGCGTTCTACAGCGCCGACGATCTCGAGCGGCTTCTGGATCTCATGCTGGGCACTACCCGAAGCGACTTCGACTAAAAAAACAAACGTTTGTGTACGGGGTCGCCGCTCCGCAGCGTACTCATCCGTATATCCACGCCGCGGTCCGACTTCTCAACAGAGCGACAAGCCATTACACAGCAACAGCTTACCTCGATACACATGCGGTTTGAACACCGGTTCTCCACAACTTTCCACATCCTGCTCGCCGTGGCCGTGCTCGCCTGCGCCGGTGATGCTGACCGCTCGGCGCGCGCCGACAGCGCACAGAACAAGTCCTTCCGGGTGGCCCTCCTCACCCCGGGGCCGATCAGCGACCAATCGTGGAATGGAGGCGCGTATCAGGGCCTCCTCCGCGTCCGGGATAGCCTCGGCGCGCAGATCAGCCACATCCAGACCAAGACCCCGGCCGAGTTCGAGGAGCAGTTCCGCCAGTACGGCGCGCAGGGCTACGACCTCGTCATCGGTCACGGCTTCGAGTTCCAGGACGCTGCCAAGCGCGTCGGCCCCGACTTTCCGCGCACCGTCTTCGTCACCACCTCCGGCACCACCGCAGGGGGCAATGTGGCTGGCATCGCCTTCGCCTTCGCCGATGCCTCCTACCTTGCCGGCATCCTCGCCGGACGCATGACGCACACCGACACCATCGGCGTCATCGGTGGGACCGAGCTCCCACCGGTCAAGGAGAGCTTCGAGGCGTTCGCCCGCGGTGCAAAGTCGGTCGACCCTGCGATCACGATCCTCACTTCGTACATCGGCAACTGGGACGACGTGAGCGCCGGCAAGGAGCAGGCGCTCGCCCAGATCGAACGCGGGGCCGACATCGTCTTCCAGAATGCCGACGCGGCGGGACTCGGGGTCTTCCAGGCAGCCCGCGAGTCGAAGCGCGCACTGGTCATCGGCTCGAACGCCAACCAGAATGCCGTGGCGCCCGACGTCACCATCGGCAGTGTCGTGATCGACCTGCCACACGCCTTCCTCACCGTCGCCCGCGAGGTGAAGGAGGGGCGATTCAAGCCACGGGTCATCGAGCTCGGCACCGAGGACGACGTCGTGACGCTCGTCATCAACCCGGCAATGAAGAGCCGGATCCCGCAGGCCACCCTGCACCTGGTGGACTCGCTGAGCGCCGAGATGCACGCCGGTCGCTTCTCGGCGCCAGGTGCTGCTGGCGCGAAGTGATCGCCGCATGACGGAGACGATACAACCCCTCTCCACGATCGCGCGGCACCTGGACACCGTACTGCGCACGGCCGAGGTGCCCGACTACCCCGGCGCGCAGAACGGAATCCAGATCGAGCATGTCGGTCCGGTGCGCCGGTGTGCCGTCGCGGTGGACGCATCCCTGCGCACGATCCAGGGCGCCATCGACGCCGACGCCAACCTGCTCATCGTACACCACGGGCTGTTCTGGTCCGGCGTCCAACCGTTGCGCGGGCGTCACTACGAGCGGATCCGACGATTGATCACGAACGACATCGCCGTCTATTCGTCGCACCTGCCGCTCGATCTTCACCCGACGCTCGGCAACAACGCACTGCTCGCCCAGGCGCTCGGGCTCGAACCCGGCGAAGGATTCGCCCGCGTCCAGGGAGTCGATGTCGGCGTGGCCGGCACGGCCGATGTGGAGACCTCCACACTCGCCGACCGACTGCGCGCCATCGCCGAACGCGAGGGTGGCTCGCTGGTGGCGGTGGGCGTGACACCTGGACGCCGCACGCGCCGGTGGGGGATCTGCACCGGTGCCGGCGCGTCGAGCGACACCCTGCGTGAAGCGGCCGCCCGCGGCATCGATACCCTGATCGTCGGGGAGGGCCCGCAGCACACGGCGGTGGAAGCTCCGGAGCTCGGCATCGCCGTGCTCTACGGCGGCCACTACGCCACCGAGACATTCGGGGTGCGCGCGCTGGGCGCGGAGCTGGAGCGGGTCTTCGGCCTGCCCTGGTCGTTCATCGCCGCACCCACCGGGCTGTAGCACCCATCGCATGAGCGTCGCTCCGCCCGCGCTCGAGCTCGAGCACATCTCCAAGCGCTTCGGACCCGTGACCGCCCTCCGTGACGTATCGTTCCGCGTGGAGGCCGGGCACGTGCACGCCCTGCTCGGCGAGAACGGTGCGGGCAAGACGACGCTCATGCACGTGGCGTTCGGCATGGTGGTGGCGGACAGCGGCGCCATGCGAATGAGCGGTTCTCCTGTCGCCATCGATGCCCCGTCGGACGCCATCGCTGCGGGCATCGGCATGGTGCACCAGCACTTCACCCTGGTGCCCGCCATGACCGTCGCCGAGAACATCGCGCTCGGCGGCCGCGGACTGCTCCGTCGCGGCGCAATGGTCGCCGCGGTAGAAGACCTTGCGCGCGCGACCGGATTCGCGCTCGAGCCGGATGCGCTCGTCGAGACCCTGTCCGTCGGGGCGCAGCAACGAGTGGAGATCGCGAAGGCACTGGCACGGCGGGCGCGCGTGCTCATCCTCGACGAGCCGACCGCGGTCCTCGCACCGGCAGAAGCAGAAGAGCTGCTACGCTGGGTCAGGCGCTTCGCCGACGACGGTAACGCCGTCGTGCTCATCACGCACAAGCTGAAGGAAGCCCTTGCCATCGCCGATCGGATCACGGTGCTGCGTCAGGGCCAGGTCGTGCACTCCGGCGCTGCCGCCGATGCGTCCGCGAACATGCTCGCCAGCGCGATGCTCGGAGAGGAATCGCGCCCGCCGAACGAGACGCCGTCGGCACCTGCGCGCGTCGGCAGCAATCGCACCGCGATTGCTGCCGACGAGGTCAACGTCACCCTCGCCGCTCACCATGTCACCGTGCACGACGAGCACGGTCGAGGCACTCGACTTCGCGACGCCTCACTCACCGTACGCGCCGGTGAGATCGTCGGCATCGCCGCTGTGGAGGGGGCGGGGCAGTGGGAGTTGCTGCGCGCTCTCGCAGGACGAATTGCCGTCCACGCCGGCCGCATCGAGCGACCGGCGCAGGTGGGCTTCGTGCCCGAGGACCGCCATCGCGACGCCGTACTGCTCGACCGCTCGCTCACCGATAACGCGGCACTGCGCGGCTCGGGCGCGCGGCGGGGACGCGTCTCCTGGCACAGGCTGCGAGTCGTGACCCGCAGCCTGATGGAGGATTACGACGTGCGCGCACCGTCCGTGGCGGCGGTGATGCGGACGCTGTCCGGCGGCAATCAGCAGAAGTTCGTCCTCGCGCGCGAGATGACCGCGCACCTGCTTCCGGCGCCAGGCGCGTCTTCCGATGCAGCAGCGATCGTCATCGAGAATCCCACGCGCGGTCTCGACGTGCGCGCCACGGCAGAGGTGCATGCTCGGCTGCGCGCGGCGCGAGACAGCGGCGCGGCAGTGCTCGTCTACTCCAGCGACCTGGACGAGGTGCTCGCGCTCGCCGACCGCGTCGTCGTGCTGCACGCCGGCACCGTGCACGAGGTGCCTGCCGACCGCGACCTGATCGGTCGCGCCATGCTCGGCGCCGCCTGACCATGCGCGCGTCACGCGGCCCCGCGTGGACGGTGTTCCTCGCCCTCGGCAGCCTGATGGCCATCGTCGGTGCGACCGCGCTGCTGCTGCTCATCGCGGGCTACGATGTGCCTCGTGCGTTGGGTGCGCTGTGGACCGGATCAGTCGGATCCTGGTACGCTCTCACGTCGGCCACCCTCGTGCGCGCGATCCCGCTCATGCTCACCGGGTGCGCGATCGCCGTGGCCTTTCGCGCCGGGGTGTGGAACATCGGCGCCGAGGGACAGCTGCTCGCCGGTGGCGCCGGCGCCACCGCCGTTGCCCTCCTGGTTCCGGGTGCAGGCACGATCGCGATCGTTCTTTCCCTCGCCACCGGAGCCGCTGCGGGAGGCGTGTGGGCCGGAATCGCTGCCGGGCTGCGCGCGCGCTTCGGGGTGCTGGAAGTGATCAGCACGATCATGCTCAATTTCGTGGCCCTCTATGCGGTGTCGTTCCTCGTGCGCGGGCCGCTCCAGGAGCCGACGCACGCATACCCGCAGTCCTCGAGCCTGGCCGACGCGGTGCATCTGGCACGCATTCCCGGCGCCGGTCGGCTGCACGCGGGGATCGCTCTCGCGGTCGTCATCGTGCTCGCTGCCGGGTGGGTGATGCGCCACACCGCCGCGGGGTACCGCCTGATGGCCGTCGGAGAAAGCCCAGCCGCAGCGGCGAGCGCCGGGATGATCGACGTGCGTCGGGTGACGACGCTGGCATTCATCACGAGTGGTGCACTCGCCGGCCTGGCGGGCGCGGTCGAGGTACTCGGCGTGACCTTCGCGCTGTACGAGGATCTCTCGCCCGGCTATGGCTACACGGCGATCGCGGTCGCGCTTCTTGCCGGACTCGATCCATGGCGGGTGATCGGCACCTCACTCCTGTTCGCGGCGCTGGAGGCCGGTGCCGGCGCGATGCAGCGTGACGCAGGCGTGCCATCCACCCTCGTGTCGGTGATCGAGGCATTCCTGATCCTTGGCGTCGTCGCGGCCCAGGCGCTTCGCGCACGGCGGGCGAGTATGGTGACGGGCGGCGAGCTCCGCCGCGAGAGCGCCGCATGACCGATGCGCTGACCCCCTTTCTGGCGGCGACGGTCCGCACCGCCACCCCGCTGGCCCTCGCGGCGCTCGGCGAAATGCTCGTGGAGCGCACCGGCATCATCAACATCGGCCTCGAGGGTGCCGTACTCGCCGGCGCCTTCGGCGCGCTGGCCGGTGCCACGGCGGGGGGCGTGGCGGGGGGCTATGTCGGTGCGGTGGCCGGCGGCCTCCTCGTCGGGGCGATCTTTGCCTTCTGCGTGCTCGTGCTGCGCGCGGACCAGATCATCACCGGTATGGCGCTGACGCTGCTCGCCGTCGGTGCGACCGGGACGCTGTATCGCGCCCTCTACGGCGCGAGTGGCGCCTCGCTGCAGGCGCCCACCAGCGGACCGTGGGCCGTGCCTGCCCTCGCGACACTTCCGATCCTCGGCGAGGCGCTGTTCGACCAGCCGGTCATCACCTACGTGACTTACCTGCTCGTGCCCACGCTGGCGTGGTGGATGGCGCGCACGCATGCCGGACTCGCACTACGAGCGATCGGCGAGCGGCCCGATGCCGCGGCGGCCGCCGGCATCCCCGTCGCCCGTATGCGCACCATCGCCGTCCTCGTCGGCGGCGCCCTTGGCGGCCTCGCTGGGGGCACCCTCGTGCTTGCGCAGGCCGGCACGTTCGTCGAGAACATGTCGGCGGGCCGAGGCTTCATTGCCCTCGCCATCGTGGTGCTCGGCCGGTGGCAGCCGCTGGGCGTGGCGCTGGGCGCACTGGTCTTCGGCGCGGCGAGCGCGCTGCAGTTCGCCTTCCAGGCCATGGGATGGAACGTCCCCTACCAGCTCTTTCTCGCGGCGCCCTACCTCCTCACCCTCGGCGCACTGGCCGGTGCGATGGGGCGCGCCCGCGCGCCCGCGTCGCTCGGCCGGCCCCTCTGACGCGAGCGCGCAGCGCAACAGGATGCGTCAGCCGCAGCTCGTCATGGCGCTCGACCAGCGAACGCGCCAGCGATGCGGGCCAACGCGCTCGAGCATGGCGTACGCAATGCCATCACTGCCATCGCGCGCCAGGATGAGCGAGGGTGATGCACTGCCTGCGATGCGCACCGCGGCGAGCACTTCCGGCGTCACCACGTCTTCTTCGCGGCCCGACGTCCGCTCGGCGTACGCGAGGCGGTACGGGCCACTCGTCGCGCCACTGTCGCGCTCTGCGATGAGCAGCGTCTGCTCCTCCAGCGGGTTCGCTTCCTGGTTCACGTGGCGCACCAGGTGCGCCACCAGCGCCTGCACGCCTGGCACCGCCACGAAACGGCGCACGTCCTCGGTGGTGAAGCGCAACCCCTGGAACGCCGGCTCCGTGGGTGCGGTGACCGACGAGGCCAGGCGAGACGCCTCGGCGACGAGCACCATGCTGTCACGCGCCGACAGCACCTCCACCGAATCGAGAGCGACCGGTTGCACGCGATCGCTCGCGAAGCCAACCGACCAGGACGCGTCGCCGCCCGGCTGGAACGCGTGCAGGGGCCAGCGCTCGCAATCGTCGGTGCCCTCGCCGGTGGGAGCGCCGAGCTGCGCCGAGTAGCGCGTGCCGCCACGCCCGAAGAGTACGACCGGCACTTCGGTGAGGCTCACCGAATCGAGCCGAGCCACCGCGTCGCTGTCACCGGTGGCCGGGAAGAGCGCGATCGCCTCATCGCGCGACGCTCCCTGCACGAGGAGCGCCGGGCCGGCGGCCGGCAACCAGCCGTTGTCGACGGGCGTGGCAACGGACGGTGTGGCTGATGTGACGGTGGCAGCGGCGGGCGCGTCGTTTCGCGTCACCGGCTCGCTGCGCTCGCACGCGAGGAGCACGAACGGCAGCAGGAGCGCAACGCCCGGAAAGCCGGCAAGGAGCCGGACGCGAAAGCAGCGACGTGACATGCTCCCTAATTTGGTGCCCTGTCGCAGGCCGTCAATCAGACACCGGACAATCCCATGATGGCGTCCGCACCGCCAGTCGTCGAGCACACCGCAGGTCCTGTTCGTGCCCCGTGGCGCGAGCGCGCGAGCTGGGCGCTGTACGATTTCGCGAACACCATCTTCTCGATGAACGTCGCGACGTTGTATTTCGCCGTCTGGCTGATCGCCGATCTCGGCGCATCGAACACGGCCTATGCCATCGGGAATGGCGTGTCATCACTGCTGGTGGTGATCTCCGTGCCCCTGCTGGGCGCCCTCTCCGACGCGCGCGGACGACGCAAGCCGTGGGTGGTGGGCTTCACCATCGTCTCCTGCACAGCGTGCGCGACCATCGGCATCCTCGGTCAGCGATCCCTACCCGCGGCCGGAGAATCCGTGATTGGCGGCACGACGCTGCCCACCTCCTGGCACCCGGGACTCGGGACTTTCACCTGGGTGCTCGCCGCGTTCATCATCGCCAACTACACCTACCAGGCCGCGCTTCCGTTCTACAACGCGATGCTGCCGGAGCTCGTCCCGCCGTCCGAGCAGGGCCGCCTCTCCGGCATCGGTACCGCCGTCGGCTATGTAGGCACCATCGTCGGCCTCGTGCTGGTGGCGCCCTTCTTCAACGGTGCCGTTCCGCTTCTTGGCGCACTGCCCGCCACGGTGCTCGACACGCTCCGCCGCGCGGTGCCATTCACCGAGCATGGCGGCCGTGTGTCCACGTTCGTGCCGACCGCGCTGCTGTTCGCTCTCTTCTCGCTCCCGTTGTTCTTCTTCTGCCATGATCGCACCACCGGCCGCGAGAAGACGCCACTCGACTGGAAGGGTGCCTTCCGCGACGTCGGGCACACGCTGCGTGACGCGCGCGACCATCACGGTGCGCTGCCGTTCATCCTCGCGTCGTTCCTCTACCAGGACGCCATCGGCACCATCGTCTCCTTCATGGCCATCTATGCGGTGAAGGCGATGGGATTCGCGAAGGGAGCGGAGACGACGCTGTTCCTCGTCCTGACGGTGCCGGCCATCTTCGGCAGCTACGTCGCCGGGCGGCTGGTGGACCGCGTGGGGGCGCGATGGACGCTCGTGCTCACCATCTGGGGCTGGATCCTGCTGCTCGTTGCCATGGTCGCGGTGCCATCGCAGCGCGCCTTCTGGTTCGTCGGGCTCCTCATCGGCCTCATCTTCGGTGGCGTGCCGACCGCCGAGCGCCCACTCCTGCTCTCCCTCGTGCCCGAAGCGGAAGCGGGACGGTTCTTCAGCCTCCTGCTGCTCTCCTCGCGCGCCGCGGCCGTGCTCGGGCCGCTCGTGTGGAGCCTGACCGTCGACGCCCTGGAGCCGACGCGCGGGACTGGTGTCGCCTATCGTGCGGCGGTGCTCACGGTGGCCGTGATGTTCGTCGCCTCGCTCGTGCTGCTGCGCCAGGTGCCGGACAAGGGACCGCGCACCGCACGCGCATGATGCTCTACCGCGCACTCCGGCGAGTCGCGCGCGTCGCGCTCCACTGGTATTACGCGGACGTGACGACCGAGGGACGTGAGCAGCTGCCACCCGGTGGCCCATTGCTGCTCGTGGCCAATCACCCGAACGCGCTCGTGGATGCGATGCTCGTGAGCGTGGCCGTGCCGCGACGCGTGCTCCTGACCGCCAAGGCCACGCTGTTCGAGCAGCCGATCCTGGCGGCGGCACTGCGCGGCGTGGGCGTGGTGCCGCTGCGGCGCGCAAGAGACGAACCGGACGCAGGAAGCGCCCCCGCGTCATCCGCGAGCCGCAACGCGGACGCGTTCCGGATGGTCACGCGCGCGCTTGCCGATGGTGGCGCCGTGCTGGTGTTCCCGGAAGGGATCAGCCATGACGCGCCGGCAATCGCACCGCTGCGCACTGGCGCTGCCCGCATGGCGTTGATGGCGCACGACGCGGGCGTGGCCCTGCGCGTGGCTGCCGTCGGATTGATCTATGAGGAGAAGGAACGGCCGCGCAGCCGCGTGCTGGTGCGCATCGGCGAGCCGCTGGATGTTGCGCGGTGGCTCGCCAGCCGTGGCCCTGACGTGGCGGCACTCACCGCCGAGATCGAGAGGCGACTGCGTCGCGTGACGCTGAACTTCGCCAGCGCCGACCGCGCACGACGCGCCGTGCAGCTGGCACGCACGCTCGACGCGGTGGTCAGCGAAGCCCCCCCGCTCGATCGCCCGCGTCCACTCGCCGTGGAGGCCGACCTGGCGCGCCGCGTCGATGCAGCCAGCGACGCGCTCGCGGTGGCGCCGGCGTCGGTAGTGCAGCGCGCCGACGCGTTCATCGCGCAGAGTGAGGCGCTCGAGCGCCAGCTGGCGGCCCACGGCATCGCCCTCACCGAATTGCGTGTCTCGCCACGCATGCGGCACGGTGCGCAGTTCGTGATCCGCGAAGCCGCCGGGCTGCTGCTCGCGCTACCGGTGGCGCTCGCGGATCACGTCGCGCACGACCTTCCCGTGCGGCTGGCGCGCGCGATCGCTCGTCGTTCCCTCGCGGCCGATCCGTCGCGCGACCAGCCGGCGATGCGGACGATCCTCCTCGCCACGAGCCTGCTGCTCGTCTGGTATCTCACCATCGGACTCGCGCTCGACCACTGGCTGGGCTTCGGCGTCGCCGTCGCGACCATCGGTGTGATGCTGCTCAGCGCGAGTACCGAGCTCGCCCTGCGCGACCAGATATCGCGCGCCTGGTGCCGTGCCCGCAGCTATCTCGCGTTGCGTGCGCATCCCGATATTCGTGCGACCGCGCTCGCCGAAGCCGATCGACTGCTCGAGGAGGCGCGAGCCCTCGAGCTCGCGCTGCAGGCCGGAGCCCGCAACGCGACGGAAATGCGCTAGCGCTGACGCCGCGGCGGCGGGAGGTGCGGCCCGCCCAGGTCCCAGTGCCAGGCGTCGCGTCGTTCGCCCGTGCGGGGATCGCGCAGCGGCTTGAACTGCAGGCGCGCCTCCGGCAGGCCTGCCTCGACGCCATAGGCCACCAGGCGTGCGCGGTCGGTGGACACGAGATGCGCCATGGCGCGCCCCTTCCAGACGTGGCGATGCAGCCAGAGCCCCCCGTCCATCGCGTGAATCATCCCTTCGCGTCGCGATGCGAACTCGCGGTACCTGGTGCGATGCTCGGCGTCTGGCGCGTCGCCACTCCGGGACGTCGCGCTCATGTGTGCAGCATCACTTGCAGGCGAGAACACCCTCCGCGGTGGCCGGCGGTGGCGGCGGGGTGACGGGCCCGTAGAAGAGCGTGCACTTCAGCGGATATGATGCGGGGTGCATCGCGGTGGCGACCCAGCTGCCCGGCCCGGGCGTCGCGAGCGTGATGATCACGCCTGGCGACGTGTGCGCGTTCAGCAGCACGACGTCGTTGGCATAGGCTGCGTGATCGAAGAAGTACGCTTCCTGCGCGACGGCAATGTTTCGCAGGTCGCTCTTCAATGCGGCTTCGTTGGCGCGTCCCTTGGTGTTCTTGAAGCTCGGGATGAGGATCGCCACCAGGATGCCGATGACCACGACTACGATCAACAACTCGATCAGAGTGAAGGCAGCTCGCGGACGGGGGGTCACGGGAGATGCTGGCTCGGGTGGAGGGCGATCCGGCTATGGAGAACGATGTCGCAAATTCAGGCACTGTCGCACGCCCTGGAGAAAGGCAATCGCAATGCCCGGCGCGAGTATCGTACTAACAGGTTGGGATATCAAGTCTTAGGAGCAAGACCCCGCCCTCACGCCGGGAGGAGGAACACCTCGAATTGCCCGAAGCCCCGCACTCTGCAAGGCCCTTCCCGCCAGTGTCGCGCCAGTCAACCCATCTTCGTTTCCAGCCAATTCCGCCCCTTCCCGACATCGACCACCAACGGCACGGAAAGGTCGGCCGCGTGCTCCATCTCGTCGCGCACGAGGGCGGTCACCCTGTCCAGCTCAAGCTCCGGCACCTCGAACACCAGCTCGTCGTGCACCTGGAGCAGCATCCGAGCGCTCAGGCGCTCGTCGAGCAGCCGATGGTGGATGCGGATCATTGCGATCTTGATCAGGTCGGCCGCCGAGCCCTGGATGGGAGAGTT
Source organism: Gemmatimonadaceae bacterium (assembly GCA_036377775.1). Lineage (GTDB taxonomy): Bacteria > Gemmatimonadota > Gemmatimonadetes > Gemmatimonadales > Gemmatimonadaceae > AG11. The sequence continues at coordinate 92,641 of DASUXT010000064.1, forward strand.
GGCAGCCGTGCGTTCGCCGAACGCGCGGATGTTGAAATTGCGGTCGCGCAGCTCGGGGATGTAGCGGCGGCGGCGGAAGATGGTTTCCACGTAGCCGTGCTCGCGCGCGAACTCCACCATCGAGTCGAGGTAGGCGCGCACCTGCTGGAACCGCTCGAAGTAGCGCTCGATGAACTCCTTCGCCTCGGCGTGCGAGATCTTGAGCTGGCGCGAGAGCGCGTGTGGCCCCTGGCCGTAGATGGTAGCGAAGTTGATCGTCTTCGCGCGGCTGCGCATCTCGGACGTCACCGCCGTGATCGGCACGTCGAAGATGAGCGCGGCGGTCTGCCGGTGGATGTCGCCGCCGGAGCGGAACGCGTGCACGAATGCCGGATCGCCGGAGAGATGCGCGAGGAGGCGCAGCTCGATCTGTGAGTAGTCCGCGGCGAGCAGGAGCCATCCCTTGCGTGGCACGAAGCCACGCCGGATGTCGCGGCCCAGCTCGCGGCGAATCGGGATGTTCTGCAGGTTCGGCTCGCTCGACGAGAGCCGCCCCGTCGCGGCGACCGTCTGGTTGAACGACGTGTGCAGCCGGCCGGTGTGCGGATTGACGAGCGCGGGCAACGCGTCGATGTACGTGCTCTCGAGCTTGGACAGCTCGCGATACTCCATCAGCAGCACGGGCAGCTCATGCCCGGCCTCGGCGAGCTCCTGCAGCACGCTGGCGTCCGTGGACGGGCCGGTGGCGGTGCGCTTGATGATCGGCAGCTGCAGCCGCTCGAACAGCACCTCGCGCAATTGCGGATTGGAGTTGATGTTGAACTCGCCCCCGGCGCTCCGGTAGATCTCCCGCTCCACCCGCTGACGCTCGCGGGCGAACCGCTCCTTGAGCGACGCAAACCATGCGCGATCGATCTCCACGCCCGTCCACTCCATGTCGGCGAGCACGCCGAGGAGCGGGATCTCCACGTCCCGATACAGCTCGTCGATCTGCTGCGCCTCGAGCTGTGGCCGGAAGCGCTGTTCCAGCTGCCACGTGACGTCGGCATCCTCGCACGAGTAGTCGCGCGCACAGCCGATCGGCACCACGTCGTAGGGAAGCGCCTGCTTTCCCTTGCCGCAGAGATCCTCATAGCTCGTCATGGTATGATCGAGGAACTCGAGCGCGAGCAGGTCGAGGCCGTGTGAACGCCGTCCCGGATCGAGCACGTAGCTGGCAAGCATGGTGTCGGACACGAGCCCGCCCAGCGTGACACCGGCGCGACGCAGCACGAGCATGTCGTACTTCGCGTTCTGCGCCACCTTGGCCACCGTCGGGTCCTCGAGCAGCGCGCGAAGCGGCGCCATCTCCGGTTCATCGAGCGGCGGAAGATTCCTCACCGACACCGGTCCCGCGGCCAGCGCCCGCGCGGCAATGCTGCCCGGCTCGCTCGCCTTTGCCGTCTTCGCCTTGCCGGGGCGCCGCTTCTTCGGCTGCGCCTCGTTCGCCTCGTCGGCATCGCTGCCCGGCTCGGCGTCGCCGAGCATCAGGTCGCCCTGCGCCGGCTTGAGCTCGCGGTGGCGGAGCGGCAGGTAGTACGCCTCGCCTTGCGCGGTGGCGATGGAGATCGCCACGAGCGTGCAGCGCAGTGGATCGACTTTCTGCGGACTGTCGGGATCGATCACCGTTTCGGTGTCCACGGCGATGTACGGCGCCTGCCGCGCCCGGGCGATCATCCGCTCGAGTGCGGGAAGCGTGTCCACCGTGACGTAGTTCGTTTCCGGTCGCGTTGCCTCCGCGGTCGGTTCGGGCGCACCGGGCACGGGAAGCGCCGCCGCGGCTGCGACGTCGCCCAGCGAGCGCGCGAGGGTATGGAACTCGAGCTCGACGAACAGGGGGCGCAGCCGCGACACGTCCGGCTCGCGCACGCGCATCTCTTCGAGGGCCAGCGTGAGGGGCAGGTCGTCGCGGATGGTCACCAGCTCCTTGGACAGGCGCGCGAGGTCCCCGTGTTCCTGCAGCGCTTCGCGCGGGCGCTTCTTCGTGAGCGTTGGCGCCGCGGAAAGGATCGCCTCGAGGTCGCCGAATTCGCTCACCAGATCACGCGCCGTCTTGTCGCCGATCCCCTTCACGCCCGGCACGTTGTCGGACGAGTCCCCGACGAGTGCGAGGTAGTCCGTCACGTGCGCCGGCGGCACGCCCAGGCGCTCGCCGCCGTTCTCGACGGAGACCCACTGCTCCTCCACGCTCGCCGGCCCGCCGCGGCCCGGGTTGAGGAGCCAGATCCCCGGCCGCACGAGCTGCTGGAAATCCTTGTCGCCCGAGACGATCACGACGTTCACGTGCTGCTCGACCCCCTGCCTGGCGAGGGTGCCGATGACGTCATCCGCCTCGTACCCCTTGAGCGACAGGATCGGGATGCGATACGCATCGAGCAGCTGACAGATGCGCTCCATTCCCGTGTCGAAGTCCGATTGCAGCTCCTCGGTGAGCTTCTCGCGGGTCGCCTTGTACTCGGGATAGCGCTCGTGGCGGAAGCTGAGTCCCGAGTCGTGCACCCAGCCCAGGTATTCGGGGCGGTGGCTGGCGAGCAGGCGCTGGAGGAAGTTCACCACCCCCCACGCCGCCGAGGTGTTCTCGCCGCGCGCCGTGGTGAGCGGACGCGAGATCAGCGCGAAGAAGGCGCGATAGATGAGCGCATAGCCGTCAACGAGAAAGAGGCGCGGCGCGTCGGGACGCGTTGCCTCCGGCGCGGCGGCAAAGGTCGGGTCAGTCACGGGCGCGATTGGCAACGGAGCGACCGCACGATGAACGGGTCATGCGGCGAAGCATAGACCGTGCACGCCGCGACCGGTACCACGAAGCATCGAGTCCCAAAACAGCACCGCCTGCCACGAGGGCAGGCGGTAGCAGGATCGGGTTCAGCTCGCGGGTCGACTCAGACGCGCTGCACGTTCGCGGCGTGGAGTCCCTTGGCGCCCGCCTGGATCTCGAACTCGACTTCCTGTCCTTCGGCGAGCGTCTTGAAGCCGTCCATCGCGATCGCCGAAAAGTGGACGAACACGTCCTCGCCCCCTTCCTGCTCAATGAAGCCGTACCCCTTGGCGTCATTGAACCACTTCACTTTCCCTCTGGCCATTGCGAGCTGCCTCCAACGGAGTGAATCGACCTGCACTGCGGTGCCGGGCGCGCCGTCCGGTGCGCGGCGCCTATATAGGAGCGCCTTGCGCATTTGTCAAGCAAGCGGCCGGACTTGCTTGCCACTCCGTAGCGGCACGCGTTAGGTTCGCCCCGTGCCGAAAGAGATGCTGGTCGGGCAGACCCTCGCGGGCTACATCATCCGCAGCGAGATCGGGGAAGGGGGGACGTCGTCCGTCTTCCGCGCCGAACATCCGACGCATGGGATCGTGGCGGTGAAGGTGCTGCGCGAGAAGCTTCGCCAGGACAAGACGGCGGTCGCGCGTTTCGTGCGCGAGGCACGCTACGGCGAGCGGGTCCGCCATCCCAACGTCGTGCAGACGCTCGAGGTCGGAGAGGCGCGCCCGGGCATGCACTTCCTCGCCATCGAGTGGGCGGCCGGCGAGTTGCTCGAGAAGTACGTGAAGGCCCACGCGCCGCTCCCGCCGGACGAGGTCACGACCATCGTCTCGCAGATTGCCGCTGCGGTACAGGCCGCGCACGCCGTCGGCATCGTGCACCGTGACCTGAAGCCGGACAACGTCATGTACGATCCGACGACCCGGCAGGTAAAGCTGCTCGACTTCGGCATCGCCACCGATACCGACATCGCGCCGGAGGAGCGGCTCACCCGAGCCGGCTTCTTCGTCGGGACGCTCATGTACGTCGCGCCCGAGGCGCTGTCGGGGGAGCTGGTGTCGCCGGCCGCGGACCAGTACAGCCTGGCGACGATCGCCTACCTGATGCTCACCGGCTGCCTCCCCTTCACGGCCAAGACCCCGCGCGAGATGTTCTCGCAGCTGCTCTCGCAGCCCCCCATCCCGCTCAACGAAGCGAGGCCCGGGCTCCGTTTCGGGGCGGGCGTGGAGCAGGTGATCATGCGCGGCCTGAGCAAGGATCCGCGCCAGCGCTTTTCCGACACCGTTGCCTTCGCCGACGCGCTGCGCGAAGCGCTCGAGCATCCCGAGTCCACGCAGGCGCCCGGGCTGCTGTCGCGCGTCAAGTCCATCTTCAAGCGCTGAGCGCGCCGCACCCGGCGGCGCGCCTCACGCCACCGAGGCACCGGGGGACGGCGTCGCGACCGTCGGCGTCCCACCAGCGGGGCTGCGCTCGCGGTTGAGATCGGCCGGATTCACGGGAAGCCAGACAGTGAACGTGGAGCCGCGGCCGATCTCGCTCTCCACGCTCACGTCGCCGCCGAGCAGGCGCGCGAGCCGGCGCGAGATGGCGAGACCCAGACCGGTGCCGCGCTGCATCGAGTCGCCGCGCGGTCCGGCATTCACCTGCTCGAACTCGTCGAAGATGCGCTCCAGGTCGGCGGGCGCGATGCCGACACCACTGTCCACCACCTGCAGCACCACCCACGTCCCGCTCCGCGGCGCGCGCGCGAGCAGGCTCCGCGCGCTCGCGTCGTCCGCGCCGATGACCGAAGAGCGCGTCGGCGTCAGGTGGGCGTTGCTGTCCGGCGGACCGCCCAGGAGCCGCGCACGCACGCTGACCGTCCCCGCCGGCGTGTACTTGACCGCGTTACCGATGAGGTTGATGAGGATCTGTCGCAGGTGCGTGGGATCGGTACGCACGCGCGGCAACGAGGCGCCGACCGTGATCGAGAACGCGAGTCCCTTCTCGCTCACCAGCGACTCGAGCTCGCTCGCCACGTTGAGCACGAAGGGGCGCAGCACGATCGTTTCCGGATGCACCTCCAGCCGGCCCGCCGCGATCTTCGCGATGTCGAGCACCTGGTCCACGAGGTGGCGCAGGTGGGTCGCCGAGGCGGCGATGCGGTCCACCGGCGGGATCTGACGCGGAGAGAGATCGCCATAGAACCCGTCGCGCAGCAGCTCCACGAAACCGACGATGGCATTGAGCGGGGTACGCAGCTCGTGCGACACGTTCGCGAGGAATTCACTCTTCGCCTGGTTCGCGCGCTTCACGTCGCTGTAAAGGCGCTCCAGCTCCATGGAGCGTCCCGCCACCTGCAGGGCACGCTGCTGCTCGCGGAACAACCCGATCGCCAGCAGGAGGACCCCGAGGCCGCCGAAGATCCACAGTCCCCACCGCAGGGCCGGGGAGGTGAGCGCGTGCGACGTGACGACGCGCCACGTGCCGCCATCCGGCAGGCGCACGATCGGCGAGCCGCCAGCCGACATGTGCGTCGCGCCGGCCTCCGCTGAACCGAGCTGCACGAGGGTATCGCGTCCGGAGAGCACCAGCAGCGAACGTCGCGTCGCCGGCTGGACGCGAGCGAGCAGGGCGCGCAACGAGTCGGCATCCACCACGATCCCGGCCGCACCGGCAGCGACACCGGCCGGAGCGCGAAGCGCGCGCGTGAAGGAGATCAACCGGCCGCGCGTACTGTCGTGGGTGACGGCGACCGTGGTCGTGCCGGCGGCGGCCCGGCGACGGCGTACGCGCTCCACCACAGCGGCCGCCAGGCGATCGTCGAGAGGCGCCGAGCGCCGGCCGGCGTGCAGCCGGATGCGGCCTGTGCTGTCGACGAGCCATGCACCACGCACCGCGGGTGCGCCGGCGACGAGGGAATCCAGGGCCGCGCGCACCGCCGCGCTGTCGCCAGGAGGTTCCAGTTCGGCGACCTCGGCGATACGATCCAGCAGCACGGCGTGCGCCGATACGAATGCCTCGGCCAGCAGTGCCGCCGAACCCGCGTCGGTGCGAGCGCGCTCTCCTGTCGCACCCGATTGCGCCCGGTCGAGCAGCAGCAACGCCGCCAGTACGACCAGAAAGACCGCTCCCACGAATCGCGACAGCAGGCCAAGGCCTACACGCTCGCCCTCGCCGGGGCCGACGAATTGTCCGTCCCTGTTCGTTCCGTTACCGTCTGCCACTCGCATGCCCGATCACGACCGCCTGCTCTCGCTGCTCGCCGAACGTTCCGCGCGGCGCGGAAACTTCACGCTCGCATCTGGGCGACAGTCCACCTTATACATCGACGCACGCCTCACCACAATGAGCCCCGATGGCCTCGCCCTCATCGGGCCGCTCGCGGTGTCCGCGCTCGATGCCGCGGGCTGGAAGGTGGATGCCGTCGGCGGGCTCACCCTCGGCGCCGACCCGGTGAGCTATGCGATCGCCTATGCGAGCGCACTCGCCGGCACGCCGATCCGCGCCTTCACCGTGCGCAAGGAGGCGAAGGCGCACGGCACGGGTCGGCTGATCGAGGGACCGTTCCGTGATGGAGATCGCGTGGCGGTGGTGGAGGACGTGATCACGACCGGCGGCTCGGCACTGCGCGCCGTGCAGGCCGTGCGCGACGCCGGCGGCCACGTAACCGGTGTCCTCGCCCTCGTGGACCGTGAGGAAGGCGGACGCGAGGCGCTAGAAGGAGCCGGCCTGCCGGTCATTGCGCTCGCTCGCGCGAGCGAGATCGTCGCGCGACTCGCTACCACCACGGGCCACTGACGCCGACTCGGCTGCCGCTCCGGGCGGCAGGACGCACGCTTCCGAGTCGCTGAGTCGCGCGACGATCAGCTGGTCGAGCGTCGTGACGTTCCGCTCGATCATCGCCGGAAAGCGGGGGTTCCGTCGCGCCGCTTCCGGCACCGTCTCGTCCGTCATGAGCGACAACGCGCTGCGGATCGTCGCGATCGGATTCCGCAGGTCGTGACGCAGGCGGCGGAACCGCTCGCGTAACGCGCGATCTGCCGCCTCGGCGAAGCCACGCGCCACGTCCACGCTGATCCGTTCGCCCGTTTCGTGGAGGTCGCGCCAGACGCGCATCGCCTCTCGCGGCGCGGCGCGTTCGCCAGTGGCGGTCAGGACGTCCTCGACGACATCCAGACAGGAGGCCGTGAGCCGCTGCACGGCGCGAAGGAGCTGCGGCAGCGCGACCCCCTGTGTGAAGGCCGATGCCCCCAGGGCGAACCCGTGGGCGGTGGCCTCGTCCCGGGCGCCTTCTCGCGCGCGGAGCGCGGCGACGAGCGCATGCACCAGCGCCAGCGCCGCGCGAGCCGGGTCCGGTGACGTCGGCGTGCCTTCGGCTGTCGTTATCGTTGCGTCCGACCACAGCGACCGCGCTTCGTCCCACCAGCGTGCCGCGAGGTCGTCGGCGCGCTGCTCCAGTACCGACGCCACCTCGAGCCGCAGTTCGGAGCTCCCCGCATGCTCGATGGGCCGGCGTGCTGGAGCAGGCGACGGCGGCGCGTAGGGCAACGAGACTTCACGTTCCATGGTCACGGAGCCGTGCAATGCACCAAGCTTGCCAAGGGCCCGAACCTCGCTTGCGGTGACCATGCCCAGTGCTCGCGCTTGACCCTCGCGTTCGTGCGTCCGACCTTCGTCTTCCCGATTCTCGCCCCTGCATGCCCCTCCGCCAGCCTTCGCACGACGTGCTCGATCTTCGTAACGAGGACCGCGCCAAGGACACGCTCACCTTCCGGCTCGGTGCACGGCGCCGCTACGTGCTCACCGCCGTGCTCGGAGTCGCTGGCGTCCTTGGCGCACTCACCGGGATCGCCCCGGTCTCCCTCGCCGTGGTCCTTGGCATCACCGCGGCGGCACTCAGCCTGAACGCGCTCCTCACCGCGCTGGCCATCGGGCCCCTGTCCGGCGTGTGGTGGACGCGCTACGCCGTCGCCACGCTCGACGTCGCCCTCATCAGCGCCGTCGTGGCCGCCATGCGCCAGAACGCGCTGGTGATGCTGTACTTCCTCGTCATCGTGCCCTACTCGTTCGACCGAGGGCGGGCGCTTGGCTACTTCACCGCGTCGGCATCGGCGGTCGGGTTCCTCCTCGTACGGCTGCCCGCCCTGCCGGCAGACAGTGGAACCGCCGCGCGCGTATGGGTAGTCGTGTTCGCCGCGCTGCTGCTGATGATCGCGAGCCAGCTCGTGCCGATCAGCTCCCGCCTCATCGCGCGCATCCGCGCAACGCGCGAAGTGGTGGCGCGCGCCGAATCGGGGAACCTCCTGGCGCGTGTGGACACGCGGTCCGCCGACGAGCTGGGACTCCTGCAGCAGAGCTTCGATCGCATGCTCGAGCGGCTGGGCCAGCTCATCGGGACCGTGCAGCGCGAAGCCGACGAAGTCGCCAGCCTCGCCGAGCAGCTTGCGGCAGCCTCCGGCACGCTCTCGGCGAATGGCAGTGCGTTCGCGGCTACGGCGGTGAACCTCACGCGACAGCTCGACACCCAGCGGCGTTACACGGAGGACGGCGCGCGGCATTCCGAGCAGGCGTACCAGGCATTCGAGCGTCTGCGCGGCCGCGCCGAGGACATGGAGTCCAACGCCCGGGTGCTCGTCGGGGCGGCCGAAACGAGCCGAGAGTCCATTGCGCGCTCGGCCACTACCCTTGTGGCCCTCAGCGATCGCGTGCGTTCCACGGCGGCCACGGTCGGCGCGCTCGGCAGTGCGTCCGAGCGGGTGAACGAGTTCGCCGAATCCATCGCGCGGATCGCGCGCCAGACGAACCTCCTCGCATTGAACGCCGCCATCGAGGCAGCCCGGGCGGGTGAGCATGGCAAAGGCTTCGCCGTCGTGGCGGAAGAGGTTCGCAAGCTGGCCGAGGAGAGCGGGCGGGCAGCACGTGAGGTCGCGGACACCAACGCCGCCGTGCGCGACGACATCGCCGCCGCGGTCACCTCGATGAGCGAGGGCGAGCGCGAGGTGCGCGACGTGGGCGGCGTGGCCGACGAGGCGAACACCGCACTCGGTGCGATGCTCGACGGCATTCGCCGCATCTCCGACATCGTGGTAGAGACGGCCGCCGTGTCGCGAGATCAGTCGGCGGCGATGGAAACTCTGACCGCCTCCATCGCGGGAATCCAGGACGTGGCTACGGAAGCCTCGGCACGGGCAGCTGCCGCATCGGCCGTCGCGGCCGAGCAGACGACGGCGCTCGACGGGCTGAGCTCGACCTCGCGCCAGCTCGCCGAGCTCTCCGATCGCCTGCGTCAGTCGGTGAGCCGCTTCGCCGTCATGAACCTCGCCGCCGCCGATGCGACGATCAGGAATGCGAGGGTCGTGGCGCCACGCCACGCGAGCGTCGATGCTCACCGCGAGCCGCCACCCAGCCCGGCGGCGCCGTCAGCGGCCGCAGTTCCCGCAACACGCTGAGGTGAGGAAGCATCAGCTCCTGCCGGAAGCGCTCGAACATGCCCATTCCGTCATACCGATGGCGGAAGTCGCCGGCGGTCATGTGCAGCAGCGTGCGCACATGGCGACCGAAGCTCTGCGGCGAGCTGAACTCCAGGTGGTACGCAACATTGGCGATGGAGAAGCCGGCGTTCTCGAACAGGCGCGCAGCGCGGACCAGGCGCGCCATCGCCAGGTAGCGCTTGGGCGCCGGCAGCCCGGCGCGAAAGAAGCGGCTCATCAGGCTGCTCGGCAGTACGTCCAGGTGCTGCGCCAGCAGGCGCACGTTCGACACGCGAGGCGGACAGAGAAAGAGGGTCTCGAAGAAGCGCCAGCAATCTTCCGGCGCGCCGGCAAGATCCACCGAGAGCTGACCGAGGATCCCGCGTTGCCCACCGTCACCGACATCCGCCATGAGCGCTGCTCGCAACTCGCGCCATCCTGCTGGTTGTCGGACATCCACGAGCCGCCGGATCCCGGACTGACCGAGGGCGAGCACCGCATGCGGCGTCCGTCGCTCGAAGTCACTCAGCAACGCCACCGCTGGTACGCGAGGAAACTCGCGTACCAGGGATGCCACGCGTGGTGCCAGCGCACCAGCACAGCTGACCGATACGAGCACGGCCTGCACCGGTCGTGACTTGAGGTCGTGGATGATGTCCTCTACCGAGTCGCGGTGAAGGGTTCGATAGCACCCTTCACCAGCCGCGTCCACACGCGGTCGCTCGGCAGGGGTGAGCAGTGTCGTGATGGGCGGGAGGTTCGCAGTCTGTCCGGTATCGTGCGACATGGGTGGGCCCTCCGGAACGATGGTGGGAGAGGCGCGGTCACGCGCCTCGACGCGACGGCGGATCATACGGGCCGTCGTCATCCGGACGTCACCGCGAAAACAGCGAGACGTCAGCGCTCAGCGTCCGGAGGTGCTATCTTTCAGCTGGATGTCGCCGGCCGGACGGTCGCGAGCGCGCAGGCGTTCGAGGAAAGTCCGGGCTCCGGAGGGCGCGCTGCCAGGTAACGCCTGGGCGGTGCCGCAAGGCGCCGACGGACAGTGCAACAGAGAGCA